>JARLIN010000250.1 GCA_031291715.1 Rhodopila sp.
ATGTTTCCCCAACAGGAGTTGTCCGACACAGGACGCCTCGTGGCAACGGCCCTGATTTTGAGCGGCAATGTGCTGACGATCGCCGTCATATGGTGCCTGGGCCGTTCCTTCAGTTTTGTCCCTGAGGCCCGCCGATTGGTGACGGCCGGCCCCTACTCCGTGATCCGGCATCCGCTTTATGTGGCGGAAGAAGTCATGTTCGCTGGTACCACGCTGCTTTACCTTTCGCCTGTTACGCTGGCGCTTCTGGCCCTACACTTCGGCGTCCAAGTTCAACGGATGCTGTATGAGGAAGATGTACTAAGCCGCGCCTTTCCGGAATATGCAAGCTACTCAAGACGGACGTGGCGGGTGGTGCCAGGTGTTTGGTAAGAGACGTGGAATGGATCGCCGTTGGTAAAGCGTTCCGATAAGGCGGCATAACCCTCGTTGGGGGAACCGTCGCGACCTTCTGTCGTCCATGCCTCCCCCGGATCAGGCGAGTGCTGCGCCGTCACGACCGCGCGCCCGCTCGCGCAGCGTAAATTTTTGGATCTTGCCGGTGGAAGTCTTCGGCAGTTCGCCGAAGACCACCCGCTTGGGCACCTTGAATCGGGCCAGCGACTGACGGCAGAACTGGATGATCTCGGCCTCGCTGACCTCAGCGGCTTCCGGCTTCAATTCCAGGAAAGCACAAGGCGTTTCGCCCCAGGTGGGATCCGGCTGGGCCACCACGGCTGCCAATAGCACCGCGGGATGCCGCGACAGTACCTCTTCCACTTCCAGGGTGGAGATGTTTTCCCCGCCCGAGATGATGATGTCCTTCGATCGGTCCTTGATCTCGATGTAGCCGTCCGGGTGCCACACCGCCAGGTCTCCCGACAAGTACCAATCTCCGACCAGCGTCTTGCCCGTTGCCTCGGGGTTCGCGAGATATCCCTTCATCACCGTGTTGCCGCGCATCATCAGCTCACCCATCGTCGTGCCGTCGCGCGGTACGGGTGTCATTGTTTCCGGGTTTGCGACCATCAGTCCGGCAACGGTCGGGTACGCGACGCCCTGGCGCGCCATATTGGCGTAGCGTTGTTCGGGCAGCAGATCGTCCCATTCCGGCTGCGCGACGCACGACAGCGCGGGGCCGTAGCTCTCGGTGGCCCCGTAGAGGTGGGTTACACGGAATCCGATCTCCTCCATGGCGCGCAGGACGGACGAAGGCGGCGCCCCCCCGCCGGTGGCGCAGTTTACCGTCTGGGGGAATGGGACGCGCTGCGCGGCCGGTGCTTGCGTAAGCATGTTGAGCACGATCGGCGCACCGCAAAGATGGGTGACGTGGTGCTGCGCGATGAACTGGAAGATCATCGCGGTATCGACCTTCCGCAAGCAGACCTGGGTTCCTCCCACAGCGACCACCGCCCAGGGATAGGACCAGCCACTGCAATGGAACATCGGCAGCGTCCACAGATAGACGCTGTCGAAGTTCAGCCCGAACATCAGCGCATTGCTGAGAGCCTGCAGGTACGCGCCGCGATGGCTGTAGACAGCACCCTTCGGATCACCGGTCGTTCCAGACGTGTAGAGCAGGCAGATGGATTGCCACTCGTCGTCAGGCTCCTTCCATTCGAACAGCGGATCGCCGCCGGCCAGCAGCGCCTCGTAGGTGATGTCGCCGATGCTGGGTGCATCCGGCAGGCCGGGGTTCTCGATGTCCACCACCAGCACGTCATGGTCGAGCTGGTCGCGCGCGGTGGCGATCAGCGCGGCGAACTCACGGTCCACGATCAGCACCTTGGCGCGGCCGTGGTTGAGCGAGAAAGCAATCGTCGCGGCGTCGAGCCGGGTGTTCAGCGGATTGAGCACGGCCCCCAGCATGGGCACGGCAAAATGCGCCTCGATCATCTCAGGAACGTTCGACGCGAGGATCGCGACCGTGTCCAGCCGTCCCACACCGCGATCCGCGAGTGCCGCGGCCAGGCGCACACAGCGCTCATACAGCTCGCCATAGGTAAATCGGCGCTCGCCGTCGATCACCGCGGTCTTGTCACGAAACGAGTCCACAGCGCGCCGCAGGAAACTGACCGGTGAAAGCGGAACAAAGTTGGCTGGATGGCGATCCAGTCCAGTCTCGAATGGGTGCTCCGTCGTGCGCTGGTCCATCAATCCCTCCTGATCGTTCCGTGGTCGGTCAAGACGCTGCGGTCAAAGGCCGCTGACGAGGTGCCCGCCATCAACCGCTATGACGCTGCCGGTCATGTAGGAACCAGCGTCCGAGGCCAGCAGAAGCAGCGGACCGTCGAGTTCCCTCGCCTCGCCCAGGCGTCGCTGGGGGATACGCCGGATCAGTGCCTTGCCGGCATCACTGACGAAGAATGCGTCATTCAGCTCGGTCTCGATGTAGCCGGGAGCGAGTGCATTGACCCGGATCCGGTAGCGCGCCCATTCCAGCGCGAGCGCCTTGGTCATCTGCACCACCCCGGCTTTCGAGATCGCATAGGGCGCGACGCCGCCGGCCACGCGCAGGCCCAGGATGGAGGCGATGTTGACGATACTGCCGCCCGTGGCATTGTCGATCATCCGCCGCGCCGCGTGCTGAGCGACCACCCAGGCGCCCTTGAGATTGGTGTCGATCACGCTCGCCCAGTCGTTCTCCGCCACGTCCAGCGCGGCACGGGTCATGGTCACGCCGGCGTTGTTGATCAGGATGGCGACCGGACCGAACTGCGATTCGGCTTCGGTTAAGGCCTGCCCGACGCTGCTTGCATCGGTGACATCCATGCGCACGCTCTGCGCCTGCGCGCCCGAGGCGCGGATCGATTCCACGGTCTGCGCCAGCGCCGCCTCGCGGCGTGCGGCGACCGTGACCCGGGCTCCGGCGGCGGCGAGCACACGGGCGAAGTGCCGGCCCAGCCCACTGGACGCCCCAGTTACCAGCGCGTGCCGCGCGCTCAACCCGAAAAGATCGGCCATGCGGTTTCCCCTTGCTAAATCAGCTTCACCGGCCCGGCACCCTGTCCCAGACCAGGATCGATCGGCCCTCCCGGCCGTCCTGATGGCTCCGGTACGGCGCAGTCGTGATGGTCAGCGTGTCGCCGTCCAGTTCGAAGAAGCGGACCTGATCGGTGCCGGTCCAGCCCTGGTTCCAGGAAATGTCGATGTGGTGAATCACCTGCTTGTCGCCGAGTGTGTAGGTACCCGCATAGGCCACCATGGAGCCCAGCAACTGCACGCCCTCTTCCTCGGTCGGCACGACATCGCGCGGCGTGATGCGGTCCTGCCGGATGAAGATGGCGTACATCCGTCCGTCCGGCGCATAGCCCAGATAGCCGTCCGGCTTCGCCCCGAACTGGTCGTGCCGTCGCCCGGTGGCGATCTCCTCTCGCTCGTAGGACCGCAGCTTCCAGGTGCCAAGGACCGGGCTGGCGTTCTGTGTCAACGGAACCTCCTGTTGTTCGATGGTGGCGGAGCGTTGGTCTTTGGCTCCGAGCCTCTCGCGGATCGCGGCGGCGTGCCGCAGCGCGGGATCAACCCATCGCGCCGCGGCGGCAACTGCTGGGGCAAGGTCGAATGCGCCCGTCAAATCAACACCCGCGTCGCGTGCTGCCTGGCTCCGGGCCAGCACCTCCGCCAGCGTGGCGCCGGTCTGTCGCACGTCCTCGGCTGCCTGCTCGACAAGGCGGTGCGCGGTTTCACGGCCCAGGCTTGCCCCGAGGCGCCCTGCCGCCGCATCGGCGAACAGCAGGCCATGGGTCAGGTCGATATTCGCACGCATCCGGTCCGCATCGACGACCAGCCCCTCGGCCAGCGTCCGCGCCTCGCGCAATGCGCCTGACACCAGACCGAACAGCGACGGCAAAGCGTTCCATTCGGCGTGCCACAGCCCGGCCGGACGCTCGTGCGCGGCGGCCATGGCCTCGAACAGCGTGGACACGTGCCCTTTCGCCGCGGCGTGGGCAGCAAGGATGACGGTCGAGCCCACCGGATTG
Organism: Rhodopila sp.; assembly: GCA_031291715.1. GTDB lineage: Bacteria > Pseudomonadota > Alphaproteobacteria > Acetobacterales > Acetobacteraceae > Rhodopila. Next base: position 3,960 of record JARLIN010000250.1, read on the forward strand.
CGCTTGTGCGGCATGGCCGAGGACCCGCCACGCCCAGGCATGTGTGGTTCGGCTACCTCGCCCACCTCCGTCGAGGCGAGATGAACGACATCTGTCGCCATCTTCGCGAGCGCGCCCGTCAATTGCACAAGCCATGCGCCGGCCTCGGCCATGCGGCCGCGGTTCGTGTGCCAGCACAGCGGGGTGACACCGAGGCCAAGTTCGTACGCGAACCCCTCCAGCACGAGCAGCCCGTCCTCGCCCAACGAGGCCAGCGTGCCGACCGGGCCGCCAAGCGAGGCGACCAGGAGACGCGTCCGCAGATCCGGCAGGCGATCCGCCACGTCGGCGATGCCGGTCAGCCAGACGGCCGCCTTATAGCCGAAGCTGAGCGGGGCAGCATGCTGCCCGTAGCTGCGCCCGACGCAGGGCGTCGCACGATGCCGGTCCGCCATGCGACTTAGCCCGTGAATGATCGCATCCAGATCAACGGTGATCAGTTCCAGTGCGTCGCGAACCCGCAGCACAAGCGCGGTGTCGATGATGTCCTGTGTGGTTGCGCCCTTGTGGAAGGAACGCTCCAGCCCCGCGGTCAGCCGCGCCTGCACCGCCTGGACGAACGGGATCGTCGGCACGCCGGCCACGGCCGCACGAACGCCAAGAGCAGCGATGTCCAGATCCTCGGGCCGGATCGCCTCGATCGCCGGGCCCAGTGCGTCCGGCGCGAGTCCGAGCCGGCTCTCGCTACGCGCCAGCGCGGCCTCCACCGCCAGCATGCTGCCGATCCATGCCCTGTCGGAGAAACAAGACCGCATGGCGTCGGTCGTGAACAACGGCCCGAACAGCTCGGAATCGAGAGGAGAGAAGCTCATCGAGTCGACTTTCCTGGCCTGTCGGTTGCACGTTCCATTTGGCTCTCGCCGGTCAGTCTGGTCAGGAAATCGCCGATCAAATCTGCAATCTCCTCGGGCGCTTCCCAGATCGCGCGATGTCCGAGATCGGCCAGCAACTCGAGACGTGCATAGGGAATGCGCGAAGCGAGGATCCTGGAGTTCCGGGGTTTCACCAGAACGTCGTGCGTGCCCGTCGCGACCAGCGTGGTTGCACCGATGCGCGGTAGATCCCGGTACCGGTCGAACTTCCGCAATGCCTCCATCTGCCGCTGGGCCACAAAAATTGGAGTAGGATGCTCCAACTCCCGACGCAGTTGTTGTTCCACCGCCTCGGCGTTCGCCGCCAGGTATTCGGGCGAGTAGGTCACCGGCCAGGCCTGCCGCGCGGCTTCCTCGGGAGATTGGTTCTCGGTCACCAACAGGCGTCTGAACACGGACAAAGAGGCGGGCTCCGCCCAGATGCCGCCGCAGAACGTGCCGAACAGGATCAGGCGATCGATCCGGTCGGCATACCGGATGGCAACTTCCTGCGCGATCGCTCCGCCCATCGAAAAGCCGAGCAGGTGGACGCGCGGAAGACCCAGATCGTCCAGCAATTCGATGACGTCTTTTGCCATATTACCGATTTCGTATCCGGCGTCCGGCTTCTCGCTGCGGCCTGTACCCCGATTGTCGAAAGATATGACAGTGCAACGGGCTGACAGGCGGGCGATGAACGAGCGCGGCCAGGCCGCACCGCTCAGGCGGTAACCGCTGATCAGGCAGACAGCCGGCCCTTCTCCGACGACATCGTAGTAAAGCGATACCTCGGTGCTGGTCGAGAGCGGCATTGCGTCTTATGTTCCTGCTATCCTTCGTGTAGATTGTGCGGCAGCCAGGCTCGACGTCCCCTCAATTCCTCCCCCTTGATTCCTCATGCAGCGGCCAGGTCATGTTGCTCTACAAACGACGCCACGGCAGGCGCGAACAGCGCCTGTGACCTGGCGCCCACGAACACGCCGATATGGCCGCCGGACAGTGCGAGTTCCGTGTAGTCGGACGTTCCGACCTTCGGAGCCAGTGCGCGGGAGGTGGCGGGCGGGATGATGTGGTCGTCCTTGGCATAGACGTTCAGCACCGGCATCCGGATATTGCCAAGATCCACACGCCGCCCGTCCAGCTCCCATTCATTTCGGACCAGCTTGTTCTGCTGATACAGATCCTTCATCCACTGCTTCGCTGCCTCGCCCGGGTGATCAGGCCGATCGGAGATCCACTTCTCCATGCGAAGCCAGTTCATCAGCCGCTGCTCGTCGTCCACGATTTCGAGCAGGTCGAGGTTGTATTTCAGCAGGCTTCGCATCGGCGACATCTGATTGAAGATGGCGCCCATGAACTCGCCGGGCAGGTTGCCGTTCGCGTCGATCAAACGGTCCACGTCCTCGGGCGACAGGCTGCGCGTCCAGATGTTGATGAAGCCGTGCCCAAGCCGGTCCTCGACCGTGTCGGCGTGGAAATCGATCGGGGTGATAGTGAGCGTGAGCGTGTTAACTCGCTCCGGCTCCAGCGCTGCGAAGGCCGTGGTGAACACGCCGCCTTCACACACGCCCAGCAGATTGACCTTCGGCACGCCGGCCCGCTTCGCGATCTCGGCCACACAGCCGTCGAGATAGCCCATGATATAGTCGTCGAGCGTCAGGTAGCGATCGGCCCGCGACGGGTTGCCCCAGTCCACAACGTAAAGGTCAAGCCCAAGGTTCAACAGGTTGCGGACCAATGAGCGATCCTCTTGCAGGTCCGTCATCGTCCAGCGGCCAACCAGGCCGTAACAAATCAGCACAGGCACCCTAACTCGCTTCTGCGCCAATGGCCGGTAGTGGAACAGGCTGACCTTGTCCTGGCTCCAGACCAGATCCTTTGGTGTGGTCGCGATCTGCACGTCCGCATCGCGCAAGGCGTGCAGCAGTTGTCCCCCGGTCAGCATCTTGGTGCCGAGCTTGGCCGCATCAGACAAGACGGTCGCCGGGGTTGTTCCGATCTGTGTCACTTGGGCGTCTCCCTCTGCTTGGCGCTGGGCCGCCGTGCGGGCCGTTGGATTCGCAACGGCTCGGACGAAGCGGCCGGGAGCGTTGCCGGCACCGGCGCCTGCTGTTCCCGCCGCATCGCGCGCAACTCCCTCCGAAGCTCGGTCACTGTGCGATGCACATCGTCCAGCTCCGTGCGCGTCGGGAAGCCGTACTGTTTGCCAAAATGTTCGACCAATTCCTGCTGCGCCATGCGCAGTTCCGTGGTGGCACGGATCATTGCCGCCTGCGTCTGCAAGAACGGCTCGGATCTCTGTGTTTCCAGCAGTTGCCGATTGGCCGTTTCCGTCCACAGGGCCAGCGCGGACTTCGCGTCCAATCCCCGCGCATCCGCACCCGCCCGGGCAGCCAGTTGCTCCGTGAAGCGGCGTCCCGCCTGCAACCAGGCCTGAAGCACGACGGCGTTGTGCTCGAGGCCACGGCGGCGCAGGTTCATCCAGGCCTGCAAGACGCCGGCATAGCGCCGCTCAGCCTCCCACAGGTCGGCGAAGCGTGGCCCCTCGGCCATGCGACCCAGCACATCGTCCATCTCACCTGTACCGCCGAGCCAGCTCCGTGGATCGACCATCTTGCGGAACGTTGCCTCGACGATCGCATTGCCGCCGGCGATCGCCGGAACCGTCGTGGCAAGGTTGCCGCATATGGTCGTGGCAGCCGACCAAAGTTCCATTACGGATTTGCTCGCGTGCGCCAGATCCGCGGCGCCGGCCGAGAGGTCAGCCGGCATATCCGGCATCATCGGAAACTTGCCGAACGCCACGGCCTGCATGCCCTCTGCAAGCGCCTTCCCCGCCTGTTCCTGCGCCTTCATCAAGGCCTGGCCCTGCGCGGTCCAAAAGTCAGTGACAGCCTTTGAGTAATCGAACGGGTTCATCTCAAGAACTCGATGACCTGGTGGACGGTCCAATCAACCGGCCGCTGCCTGCTGCGACAGAGCTCGACATCCCGGTTGGTCTTCACGACCGACCTGCGCGACACGACAGCGTGTTCGACCTGCACATACGGGCCTCCCTCACCATGGGCTTGCGCCATGGCCCGCTAAGACCGGCCATCCACGAATTACGGTGCCAGATCAGGCACATTCGTGAGTGGCCGCCCTTCGCTCACCATGACGAAACTACTCCGCCCCGCCATACCCAACGAGTTCACTCTTTATTGAGAACCTAGTAGTTCAGTTTTGCGACCCCACGCAGTTCATCAGGCGTGCTCGTGCCGAACCCAAAGAATTCGAGGTAGGCAGGAATCATCTCGAACAGCATGTCCGTTCCAACCTGGACGGTACAACCTTTTTCCATTGCCGCGCGCAGCAGCGGGGTGAATTCTTCCTTCATGACGACTTCACCAACGAATGTGTCCGACGAGATCCTGGAAATATCGACGGGCAGCGGGTCGCCCGGTTTCATGCCAAGCGGTGTCGCATTGACAACGATATCATAACCACTGGGATCGTTTGAGCCGGTTGTGACCTGCAACGCGGGGTAGTGTAACCGTAGTCGATCGGCAAGCGCCTCCGAGGAGGCCGTGGCCGCATCGAACAGGCCGATCGCTGACAGCCCCGCCGCCGCCAGCGAGGCCGCGATGGCAGATCCGACACCGCCGCAGCCGATCACCAGTCCACGAGCACCGGCGAGCCGCCTTCCCTTCCGTTCCACGCCGCGGACGAAACCTGCCCCGTCGAACATGTCGCCGAGCAGCGACCCGTCCGGACGGCGCAGGATCGCGTTGCACGCGCCGGCGATCTTCGCCGTCGTCGTCATCTCGTCCACAAGCTGCGTCGTCGTCACCTTGTGCGGCATCGTGACGAGGGCGCCATGCACGTTCGTCGTACGGAACAGCGCTTTGAGCACCTCCGGGTAATTCGGCGCCTCCACACCCACCGGCACGACGACGACATCGATACCCTTCATCTCGAACCAGGGATTGTAGATCATTGGTGCTTTGAACGATTCCGTTGGATAGCCCAGATGGACGATGAGTCTGGTCTTGCCGGTGATCATGGTTGCACTCCCCAAACCGGGTATAGCCCGCGGATGTGGCCCTCAAGCCTGGCGCGAACGCCGACGGCGCCGCATGCCAGCACCCGTTCCATCAAAGGCGGCTTCGTTCAGCTTTGTCAGACATCGAAGAACACTGTTTCCTGGTCGCCCTGAAGACGGATGTCGAACACATAAACGATACCGTCGTCCCGTTTGTCGCGCCGGGCAAGCAAGGTCTGCCGCCGGATCGGGGGTTCGATCATGCGCAGCACAGGGTCCTGCTCGTTCAGCGCAGCCTCGTCCTCGAAATACATACGGGTCGCCAGGCCGATGTTGATGCCGCGCGCTGCCAGCCAGATGTTGACGTGCGGGGCCATCGGCTTATAGCCGCGGCGCCCGATCACCGGGCCGGGTTTGATCGTCTCGAAAGTGTAAAGGCCGGTGTCGAAATCCGTGCCGGAGCGACCCCACCCGCGGAAGCTGGCGTCGAGGCCCTTGTCGCTCTGCTGGTCGGCCGGATGGTTATAGCGCCCCGCGGCGTTGGCCTGCCAGATCTCCAGCAGGATATCCCGGCAGGGCGCGCCCAGCCCGTCGAGAACCCGCCCCTCGATGCGGATGTGCTCGCCCGCTGTGTTGCGTCCCGCCACCACATGGCCGAACGGATTCTCGTAAATGTCGAACCCGGCCTGATGCGGGATCAGTCCGATATGGACATAGGGGCCCGCCGTCTGGGACGGCGTTTCGTGGAGATAGTCGAGCTTACCGATCATGGCACTAATTCCCGTGCAGCTTGTTTTCGAACAGCGTGGAGCGCGTGCCGCGCAGCACGATGTCGAACCGATAGGCCAGGCTGTCTATCGGCACGGCGGCGTTCAGATCCAACGGGGCCACAAGCCGTTGCCGCGCCGCGGGGTCGGGAATGGTGCCCAGAATGGAGTCCATGGGGATCAGCGGATCGCCCTCGAAATACATCTGGGTGATCAGCCGCTGCGCGAAGCCAGAGCCGGACAGCGAGAAGTGAATATGCGCCGGTCGCCACGAGTTCACGTGATTACGAAACGGGTAGGCGCCGGGTTTGACAGTGCGGAAGGCGTATGCGCCGGTTTCGTCCGTGATCATGCGGCCGCAGCCGCCGAAATTGGGATCGATCGGTGCGAGATAGGTGTCGTTCTTGTGCCGATAGCGCCCGCCCGCGTTGGCTTGCCACACCTCGACCAGGGCGTTGGGGACACCGCGGCCGTTCTCGTCCATGACGCGGCCGTGCACGATGATGCGTTCGCCGATCGGCTCGCCTGATTTTGCATAGTTGAGGATCAGGTCATGATCGAGCGGCCCTAACTCTCCGTGCCCAAAAACCGGGCCAGTGAGCTCGGAGAGCGAGTTCTGCAACGACCATAAAGGGAGCCGCGGCGATCGGAATACGCTGGTCTTGTAGTCCGGCGTCAGCGCCGGTGGGTGCTGACCGCGATCACGTTGAATAAACTCGTTTTGCGGCACCATGGTCATTGATCTCCCGGAATGGGGTGTCAGAGAAGATCGGTCGCGGGCGGGTGCTGGCGGGCCTGTGCGGCGGCGCGCACCGAGGCGTTGACGGCGCCGAACCCCGCATAGCCGGCACGTCGCTGCACCGCCTCGAAGAAGAAGCGGTCATGGAAGGCGTCGGTATAGATTTGCCAGAACTCGCTCTCGCCATCGCGGTCGTACAGCAGACCATGCCGTTGCAGCGCGGTCAGCGCCGCATCGTCCAATCCCCAGCGCGCCGACAGGTCGTCATAGTAGTTGACCGGCACGGCCAGCAGAGGCGCATGCAGCGCCTCGAACATTTCGGCTGTGCGCACGATGTCGGGCGTAGAGAGAGCCACATGATGAACGCCTGCCCCGGCGTACGCCGAGACGAACCGGCCCGTCGCCGTGGCCCGGCTCTCGGAGGCATTCAGCACCAGGCGGACCTTGGCGTTAGGGCTGAGCAGCGCGCGGCTCTGCACCAGGCCATACGGGTCCGGCGTATCGAGTTGCGGCTGCGGCACCAAGCCGAACACGGCGCGCCAGAACAGCAGGTAGGTGGTCATGCGCCCGGCCGGCAAGGCCAGCACCACATGGTCGATTTCAGTCAGGTTGGCAGGTTCGCCGCCGGCGGGCAGGAGCTCAAAATCGTCTTCCCAGAAGGTGCGGCCGCTCGTTTCGGGCTGCACCAGATAGACCAGCGTGCCGTCGGGCGCCCGCACCGCTGGAATGCGCCGCTCACCCGCGCCGACCGGTTCCTGCCACTCCGGACAAAGCAGGGCGCGGGCCCGGTCGAGCGTGCGGGTCGCATCGTCCACCCGGATCGCCATGGCGCACACGGACGACCCGTGCAGTTGGAAATGTTCGGCCGCGGCACTGTCCTGCTCCGCGTTCAGCACCAGATTGACCCCGCCCTGCCGATACAAGTCCACCGACTTCGACCGGTGCCGGCCCGCGTGGTGGAAGCCCAGCGTCCGCAGGAAGCTCGCCAGCGCCTGTCCCGCCGTCTCATCGACGGCGAACTCCAGGAATTCCACGCCGCCCAGTGTTGGGGCGGCGGGCAGGCCGGCGCCGCCCGAGGCCTCGGCCTCGGTCAGTATGAGGGAGCGCAGCCCGTCGCGTGCGACCAGACGGGCGGGGGCGGCGCGAAAATCGTCGTTGAACACCTCCAGCGACAGCGGCCCCGTGTAGCCGGAAGCGAGCACCGCGCGCATGAACCCGATCACATCAAGGTCGCCCTGGCCGGGGAAATTTCGAAAATGCCGGCTCCAGCTCAGCACGTCCAAGGACAGCTTCGGCGCGTCCGCCATCTGCACGAAGAACAACTTCTCGGCCGGCACCTGAGCGATCCCCGACGGGTCGTCACCCAGGCTCAGTGTATGGAAGGAGTCCACGATCAATCCCAGCGCCGGGTGGGCGGCCTGTTGCACAATGCGCCATGCATGGCCCCAGAGCGTAACATGGCGGGCCCAGGACAATCCCTCGTAGCCCACGCGCAGGCCACGGCGCGCGGCGCGCTCCGCCATCTCGGCCAGATCGGCCGCGGCACGGGAATCGTCATTGATGGTTGCAGGGTGGGTGTTGCTGCACACCAGCACGAGGTCGGTGCCGAGCGCCTGCATGACGTCGAACTTTCGTTCCGCACGGTCCATGTTGCGAGCGCGCTGCGGCTCGGGCATCGCCTCGAAGTCACGGAACGGCTGGTAGATGTCGATCGCCAGTCCCAGACCCTCGCAGATGCGGCGTACATCGGCGGGCGACCCGTCAAACGTCAGCAGATCCGATTCCATGATCTCGACACCGTCGAAGCCGACGGCGGCGGCGGCCTCGAGCTTGTCTGGCAAGGTCCCACTGAGAGCCACCGTGGCGATGCATTTCCGCAGCGTGTTCGATGGCCGGACCACGGTGCGTTGTGGCTCAGACAACATGGATTGCCCCTCCCGTCGCCGCGTCTTCCTTAACCTCTACGACGACCTTGAGCGTGTTCATCCCTTCCGGATACCAGGCGGTGTTCCTCTGCGGCGCCAGGACCTTCGCCTTCGGCGACGGATCGACGCTCGCCAGCAGCCCGGCGCATGCTTTATTCAGGACCAAGACAGGGCGGCTCATCGGGATGTTTCCATTCTGTCCTACCGAGTCGAGTGCTCGGCCGTCGACCGATCTCGCCCTGGTTCAAGAATGTGCGGCGTCATCAGGCCGCTTGCGCGGCCCAACGGACGCCGCTGCTCATGCAGATGCCTTGGCAGACCTCCCCTCGCCAAAGGTCCCGGCCCGCATCCGGTCGTAGTCCGGTTTGTCAACGGGAACGGCATTGGGGTCACCAAGGTCGTTCAGGTGGATCCGATAGGTCTCCCGGGCGCTCCAGGCCGCCACCATTGCGATGATGGTCACCGCGAAGGTGATTGCCCCGATCGTAAGCGGGATGTTGGTCGAGCCGGGCGGCGCCACGGTTGCGAAGAGCGCCGGAAGTAGGGCAGTAATGGTCGTCCCGATGTTCTGGGCGATGGCCATCGCGGTGACCCGGGTGCGCGTCGGAAAGAGCTCGGGGAAAAAGCTCGGGAAGACGGCATTGTAGCCTTGATAGATGACGCCCCACATGAGTAGTGACATCAAGATCGCCAGCGGGACGTTTGCGATGCTGATGGCGTAGAGGTACGCGAACGAGAGCAATCCCGAACCGAGCGCGCCGAGGATGACCGCGGGCCTGCGACCGACCTTGTCTGACAAGTTGCCGACATAGGGGATGACGACCACCGCCAGAATGTTGCCCAGGACCGGGATCCAAAGATAGACGTCCGGACGGAAGCCAATCCCGTAGGCCGCTTGCACCGCATAGGCCCCGCCGAAAATCGTGGCGACCACCGGGATGACATTCATGAGGGCCATGCAGATGACCCGCACCATGTCTCGCCAGCAATACTTGAAGGCTTCGATGATGGGCGTCCTTGGGACCGCGCCGTGCTGGCCCTCTTCGGCGAAGGCGGGCGTTTCCGCGACCTCGCGGCGAATGATGTAGCCCGCGATGATGACCAGGGCGCTGAGGAGGAAGGGAATCCGCCAGCCCCAGGAGTTGAATTCCGCCTGGGGCAGGTAACGCGCGAGCGGCAGGAACACCGCCGCGGCAAGAATTTGCCCAGCCTGCACGCCCTGGAGGCTAAAGCTGGCGTAGTAGCCGCGACGGCCGAACGGAGCGTGCTCGAGAATCATCGAGCTGGCCCCGGAGATCTCCCCGGCAACCGCGAAGCCCTGGATAAGACGCAGGAGGACGAGAAGCCCCGGAGCAAGCATGCCAACCTGCTGGTAGGTCGGCAGGAAAGCGACGGCCATGGTCGAGAATCCCATGAGAAACATACACAGGATCAGCACCGTCTTGCGGCCGTGAGTGTCGCCCCAGTGCCCGAGGAAGAAGGCACCGATAGGCCGGGCGACGTAGCCGACACCGTAGGTTGCCAGTGACGCGATGATGGCGACCTGGGGGTTGCCGGAGGGAAAGAATATCTGCGGAAAGACCAGGGCTGCCGCGGAAGCGTAGATAAAGAAGTCGTAGTACTCCAGCGCCGATCCGATCCACCCACTGGCGGCTGCCTTCCTCGTCTGGTGTGCGCCGTGTGGCTCATGTTCCATGGGGCCAGCCATTTTGGTCTCCCTCTGATATCTCTTAACCGTCATTCCCCAGATATTTGGACCGCCAAGCAAAATAAATTGTGTAAAGGATTCATAGTGTTGGTGGATATGCATTCCGCCATCGGCACGTCACGGCCGCCACTTTGCGCGGCGAGCGTGCGTCAGCCATGGCTATTCACCGGGCCACGGCGTTCGTGGCCGACGCGGTTCCCTTCGATGAAGCCGAGAGGCGGCGGCTCTTTGTGCCGCGGTGCCTGCGAAGCATCCTGCATGGCTCCATTTCCTTCGCTTCGCGTTCCTTCGTGGGAACTCCGCCAAAAACAGGTCGTCAGCTATGCGATCACCGGACGCCGGACCCGATATTGCACAGCATATCAGGGGCCTTCACACATTTCAGCGCCGGGTCCGTACAGGAATGCGTGTAGCAGGGACTGCCGGTCGGCAGATTCCCGCCAATATGGGCGAGTGAGAACGGTTCGCGCGCTGGGTCGCCGCGGCAGGCATCGGGGCCGCCCTGGAAACATCACGCCTGCCCGGGCGGGACGCGGAAGCTATATGATCTTTGCGGCGGGTGCACCCGCCTGCAGACCTGCGGCGGGACGCGACAACATCTTGCGAAAACGGGGCGTCGGCCAATTCGCCGCCGCCCCTGCCCGGAATTGCCGCCCCACGTCCCCACCTCACCAACTAAGCGTGAGCTGACCGATTCCGCTGATGCTGCTGTAGCCGGAGGACAACGGCGTATCCAGTGACACGGACAAACGCAGCTGTGGGCCAAGATTGTATTGCGCGCTGGCAGGCCGCGGCACCGGAGAGAGTCTGGTCGGCGACATTGAGCGCTTGCGCGTTCGGGGTGGCTATCAGGGCCGGCACAATCTCCTCAAACAGCGGCGACCTGCCCGTTGCCATAGTCGACGGCTAACGCCGGGTCGACGCGAAGACGACCGAGCATGCCTCCTCGACGAATTTTGGTTCGCCGCCCGTCCGGTCCATTCAGCGTCCCTTGAACACCGGAGCACTCTTGTCGACGAACGCCCGCGACGCTTCCTTATGGTCCTCGCTCTCACGGCAACGCAGCATGCCGTATGCTTCAATGTCCAATGCCTGTGCCAGGCTTCCGGTATCCGCGACGTTGAAGTTCCGCTTCATATAGCGGAATGCGACGGCCGGACCTTCCCCCAGCTTCGTCGCCAATTTCATCGTCTCGGCTTCAAGCGCGGCATCAGGCACCACGCGGTTGACGAGCCCCATTGCATCCATACGACGCGCATCGAGCACGTCCGATGTGAAATACAACTCCCGTGCACGGGCCGGCCCGACCAAACGGCTGAGGAACCAGGTGCCGCCATAATCGCCGGAAAGACCCACCTTCACGAAGGCCGTTGTGAGGCGCGCGCCTTCCCCGGCGACGCGCAGATCGCAGGCCAGGGCGAGCGAACACCCTGCGCCCGCGGCAACGCCGTTCAGCATGGCGATGGTCGGCTTTGGCATCTCGTGCAGCAGACGCGAAGCCTCCATCGACGCGCGGAGCTCATCGGCCCGCTGCTCCGGCGTCTGATCGGTGCCGCGGGCGGCGGTATCCGCCTGCACCCGAACGTCGCCGCCTGCACAGAAGGCGCGGCCCGCGCCCGTGAGCACGACGCAGCGGACCGTATCATCCAATGCACAGGCCGCGAGCTCTGCCAACAGCGAACGCATCATGGATTTCGTGAGCGCGTTCAGCCGTTCGGGTCGATTGAGGGTCAAAACGGCGACACCCCCATCTCGACGAATCAGCAGTTCCTCAGTCATCGCGCTCTCCTTGGCCTGATCAGGTTCCTCAGGCGACACCTTTTGGCAAATGCGCCTTGCCCGCGCCACCCCGCTTGATGCTCCGCGTGACAGTTCCCATCGCGACCACCTTTTTGTCGGGAGTCAGGGTGCGCGCCGTGCCGACTGCGGTTGTCCGCCCGACATGTTCGGTAGGTCTGGAACGAGGCGGAATCGATCACCACCGCCAGGCCATCGCGTGGACGAACGCGGCCTGCCGGCCACATGCAGATGACGCACCTCGGGGAAGACCGGATGTCCCGGCAATCACCTGAAAACCCAGCAATGCACACCGACCATCCGATCCGCCGTTCGCGTTAGGGCGGTTGGCATAAGCCCCCGCTTGATCGGCATGCCGTCAGCTCAAGGTGACCACGATACCGGTAGCCCCATCGGACGTGGCGTGGAACGTGCCACTGCCCAAGCTGGCCGTCTGGAATTGCAGGCTGGCCGTCTGCTGCGCGCTGTTCGACAGCTGCAACAGTCCCGTGGTGCTATCAAGTTGCGGTGCGACCCCAGCCGCCCCGAACTGTTCGACATCAATGGTATCACCGGCCGCGAAACCCTCTAGCAGCGGGCCGGCATAAGCGGTGCTGCCAATGTTGATGCCGAATACGCTCGGGTTGTCGATCACCAGTTCGCTGCCGGTCTGGAACGTCATCTGCGAGTTGGTGCCCAGCGCCGCGGCGACTGCCAGCGTAGCGCCGCTGTTGAGTTGGAACAGCCCGGCGCTTGCCGGATCGATCGCACCCGAGATGTTGACCGATCCGGTGACACCGATGGTCCCATTGTCGACGACGGTTGCCACGTTGCCACCGTTCAGCGTCCAGTTGCCGCCCGTATCCACGGCGACGGTCCCGAAGTTGGAGAACGACCAGCTGTTTCCGTTCGCTGTAACCGTACCATAGCCAGCCGACGATGCCGCGATCGAACCCGTGCCGCCTGCCAGTTCCAGCGTGTTGCTGGCCGCCCCGGAAGCACCGACCACGGCGCCATTGAAGACGGCGGTCGGGTTAACCACCAGACGGTTGGCGCCGCTGTTGGCGAACCTGACGGCGTTGAAGCCGCCGGAGATCGTGCCGCTGTTGGTGACGGTGCCAGAGCCCCCATAAACCGCCACGCCGATGCCAGGACCTGAAATGGAGGCTCCTGCCCCATTTGTAACGCTGCCGCCGCCTGTGAGGTCGATACCGAAGCTGTTGACGCTCGAGATGCTGCCGTTGTTCGTGACCGTCCCGGCCCCCCCGCTGAGAAAGATGCCGAAACTGCTGCCAGAGATGGACCCACCTGACGCGTTGCTGACACTGCCGCCGCCCTCGATGTCGGCCCCGGCGGCACCGCTCGCGGTGACAGTGCCGGCGTTGTTGAACGTTCCAGCCCCGCCGGCGATGAAGACGCCGGACGTGCTGCCCGAGACGGTCGCGCCCGCGTTGTTCGTGAAAGTACCGCCTGCTTCCAGACCGACGCCGTGATAGCCGCTGATGCCGGCGTTGTTCGTGACCGAACCCGCGGCACCCGTCACGAAAAC
>JARLIN010000251.1 GCA_031291715.1 Rhodopila sp.
GGCGGACGGCCGCCCAATCCCGGCGAAATCGCCGTCTGCCTGCCGTTCCTGCATCGCTTGATCGTGCTGCTGAAACCACGCCGGATCGTGCTGTTCGGCGGCGCCGCGGCCCGTGCATTGCTGCCGCAAGGGCCAATTCGGCGACGGACTCCGCGCAGTTGGGTCGAAACGAGCATACCAGCCATGCCAGAAACGCTGCCCGTGATGGCCCTTCCGGGCCTTGCTGACATGCTGAAAAATCCGCCGCTGCGGCGCGATGCCTGGGCGGGGCTGCGTATGCTGCGGCGCGCCATGGATGACGAACAAACGCAAAAGTGACGCCGCAACCTGAGCTGGTAAATCGCGCTATTCCTTGATTTGTCCCACATTAAGGGAATTGTCTTCCCAGCGTGGGTTGCGTCTCACTGCAGGAGCGGCTAGCGAGACGGCATGCGAGGGATCGGTTACACGCTCTCCCGCCTTCCTTCCGCCCGGGCGCTTCTTGCCGGGGCTGCGATCCTTGCGGGGGCTTTCACGTCCGCCGCGCACGGACAATCGTCCGGATCGGGGAATGGCTCAGGGACACTCACTCCGGAAAGCGCGCGCGCTGATGAGGCCGCGTGGGCAATGCCACGCATGCCTCACGCCGGTGCGCCTGGGGTTTCGTTGCCGCAGCCGTTGCGTCCCAGTGACGTGGCTCTCATGCGGCGCATTTTCGCCTTTCAAGCCCGCGGCGATATTCCCGCCGCGATTCGTGCTGCGTCCGGCCTCGATGACACGCTGTTGCTGGGGGATGTCCTCGCGGATCGCTATCTCGGCCGCTACCACCGTTCCACGGCCGATGAACTATCCGACTGGCTGGCGCGTTATCGCGACCTGCCCGATGCACCCGCCATTCATGCCTTGCTGCTGACCAGGCTACCAAAGGGTGCTGCATCGCCGGTCGCGCCCGAAGCCCCGTCCCTGATCCGGTCAGCCGATCCAGATCCGGTGCCCGAGGATATCGATCCGCCGCGTAACGACCTGGCGCGCGATATGGTTCTCGATCGAACTGTTTTGGAGCGTGTGCAGCGTGGCAGCAGCGCATCTGCCCTGCGCCTGATCAGCACCACGCGCGGCATTTCGCCGGCCTACGCAGCACAACTTCGTGCCGAGGTCGCGCAGGTGCTGTTCACGCGGAATGAGGATGCCGATGCCCTTCGCATCGCCCTGGCCGCGCTGAAGGACACCGCACCGTCAGATCAACCCAGCCTGGGCTTCTACGTTGGCGGCCTCGCGGCCTGGCGCCTGGATCGCATCGATCTGGCCAGGACCTTGTTCGAGGGCGGTGCGAAAGCCTCCAACACCTCGGCGCGATTGCATGTGGCATCGGCCTTCTGGGCATCGCGTGCCAACCGGCGGATGCTGGATGCGGTCGGCACCGTGAAATGGCTTCGCACCGCCGCCGAAGAACGTCTGACCTTCCACGGAATGCTCGCACGCCGGATCCTGCGGATGGACACCGGCATCCTGCCAAGCGGGGAATTGCTGAGCCAGGCGGATGTCGATGCGGTCGCCGCCACGCCCCAGGGCTGGCGCGCTTTCGCCCTTCTGCAGATTGGCCAGTCCGACCGCGCCGAGGCGGAATTGCGCGGCCTCTGGCCAAACGCGCGGGCCAATCCCGTATTCGGGCGCTCCTTGCTGATGGTGGCCTCTGCCACGGGGCTGACGGATTTGGCCGCGCAGATGGCGTCCCTTCTGCAATCGCAGGACGGCCACAGGCACGACGAGCTGCGTTTCCCCGTGCCTCGGTTGCGGCCCGCGGGCGGGTTTCGTGTCGATCCGACACTTGTCTATGCGGTCACGCGACTGGAATCCAATTTCAATACCGGAGCGATCTCGCCGGCCGGCGCGCGCGGGCTGATGCAGATCATGCCGGCAACCGCACAATATATCACAGGCGACTCGCTGTACGATCCTGGCCGCCTGCACGAGCCATCTTCCAATCTCGAAATTGGCCAACGCTACATTACCTATCTCGCCCGGCAGGAAGGTATCGAGAACGATCTGATTCGTGTGCTCGCCAGTTATAATTCCGGACCCGGAAACTTCTTGCGCTGGAGCGCCGACGTCCGCGACAATGGCGATCCGCTCCTGTTCATCGAGGCCATTCCGGTAGCGGAAACACGTGCCTTCGTGCTGCATGCCCTGGTCTATTCTTGGATCTACGCCGCCAGGATGCACCTCCCCGCGCCCAGCCTGGACACGCTGTCCGCGGACGAATTCCCCCGCTTCACGCCGCGTGAGCAGGAGCGCAGAATAGCGCTTCTCGCGCTGGGCATGCACTGACCCCGGCGCACGCCCTGACGCCGGAGGCACGCTGAATGGCCCGCATCGACGAAAGCCGTCCCTTTATCCCGGTCAACATCGCGGTGCTGACCGTGTCCGATACCCGCACCGCCGCCAACGATACCTCGGGCGACACGCTGGCCGAACGCATCGTCAGGGCCGGCCACCACGTCGCCGCCCGCGCGATCGAGACGGACGACACCGCCGCGATCGAGGTGCTGCTGCGCCGCTGGATCGCCGATCCGGCGATCGACGTGGTAATCACGACCGGGGGCACCGGGATCACTGGCCGCGACGTTACGCCGGAAGCGTTCGACCACGTGCTGGAAAAGCGCATCGAGGGCTTCGGCGAATTGTTTCGCATGCTGAGCTACCAGAAGATCGGCACCTCCACGATGCAGTCCCGTGCCATCGGCGGCGTCGCCGGCGGGACATATCTGTTCGCCCTGCCCGGCAGCACCGGGGCGGTGAAGGACGGCTGGGACGACATCCTGGTGTTCCAGCTGGACAATCGCCACCGCCCCTGCAATCTGGTCGAACTGATGCCCCGGCTGCAGGAGCACCTGAACCCGGCCGAAAATTAGGGCGATCGACCCATATTCCCACCAGGTCACGAACCGCTGTAAGACAGCCCGCGATGCTGAACCGCCGGTTCCACCTGCACGGTCTGTTCGCGGTGCTTCTTGCGCTGATGGCGCAGCTTGGCATGGGCGCCAGCGTACCGCGGATCGACCCGATCGTCGGCGCCGAGACGCTCTGCCACACGACCGACGATACCGGCGGTACTCCCTCCCAGGCGCCGGTTCACCCGGCCGATTGCCTGATCTGCCCGCTCTGCATCATCCATCACGCCCAACCAGCGACCTTGGTGTCCGACGTCCCGAGCGTGACGCCGCCGGGTCTTGTGGGCGAACGTCGCGTTGAATTGCCACCGCCCTCGACGGCGCCGCCAACAGCATATCGTCTGCCCAGCCAGCCGCGAGCCCCCCCGATCTACTCCTGAGCATGCCCAACGGCCCGTCCGCGCGGGCCGATCCTTGTCTGCTTCAGGAGCTTTCCAATGAGAATGATTTTCACACGTGCCGTGCTGGCTGCCGGTGCGATGGCGTTGACCCAACAGGCCCATGCGCACGGCTTCGCTGGTGACCACTTGTTCGTCAGCACGCTGATCATCGACGATCCCAATGTCGCCGACGAAGCGAGCCTGCCCACCTTCAGCTTTCAGCCCCAGCCCACGGACGGCGGGGCCGCGCCTGGGCTGTATGGCCTGAGTTTTGAGTTCGACAAGCGCATCACCGACAATTTCGGCTTCTCGATCGGCTCGGGCTACAACTGGCTGACCCAGCCGGGGCAGAAGACGGCGAATGGCTGGCAGAACCTTGAAGTCGGCCTGAAATACAAGCTGTACGTAAACGCCGAACACGAGTTCATGCTGTCCGCGGGGGTGCAGCGGGAGTTCGCGCGCACCGGTGCCAACGGCTCCAACGGTGCTGTGCTCGGCAATGACGACAGCAGTTCCACCACACCGCTGGTCTATTTCGGCAAGGGGTTCGGCGACCTGCCGATCGGCTTCCTGCGCCCGCTCGCTCTGACAGGGGAGTTTGGGTACACGATCGCGGACAAGAAGCTGAAGGTCGACCCGGCCACTGGCTCGCCGATCAACAACGGCATTGCCAATGCGTGGACCGGTGGTTTGTCGCTGCAGTACAGCCTCCGCTACCTGTCCTCGCAGGTGAAGGATTATGGCCTGCCGACGTTCGTGAACCGACTGACTCCGTTGGTGGAAATGTCCTGGTCATCCCCCGCCAGCAAGCCGAACCAGGACAATACGCAATACCTGTTCTCCGCTGGCGTGAACTATACCGCCCAGGACTATGCGTTCTCGGTCGAGGCGCTGATCCCCGGCAACAAGCAGACCGGGTCTCATCTGGGTGTCATCGCGCAGTTCCATATCTATTTCGACGATTTGCTGCCCAACAGCCTGGGCAAACCGATCGCACAATGGTTCTGAGAGCATGAGCAAGATTATCCTCCTTGCGACCGCTGCCTGCCTGATCGGGCAGGCGGCTTTCGCCCACGCCTTCCTCGACCGCGCTTCCCCCGCGGTCGGGTCCGAACTTTCAGGCTCGCCGCCGACGATCACCTTGACCTACACCGAGCCGGTGGAGCCGCTGTTCAGCACCGTCCAGGTGACGGATGCCAGCGGTGTGCGGGTGGACGAAGGAAAGCCCACAGCGCAGGATGACGGACACATCCTGTCCGTTAAACTGAAGCCGCTTTCCCCGGGCATTTACGCGGTCGAATGGCATGTCACCTCGGTCGATACACATAAGACCGAGGGGCATTTCACCTTCACGGTGAAGCCCTGAATGATGAGCCTCGCGACAACGATGGCGTTGGTCCGCGGCCTGCACCTGGCGGCGACTGTGTCGCTGCTGGGGACGGTCGGCTTCATCACCTGGACGCTGCCCGCTGCTTCGGTTGTGCCGGACCCGTTGCGCCGCCGCCTCATGCGGCTGTGGTGGGTAAGTGGGTTGATCGCGCTGCTTGCGGGCGCGGCGTGGTTCACGATCCAATCCGCCGCCATTGCTGGCGCCGATAACCTCTCCGATACGCTCGACGCCCTTCCGCTTGTGGCGGCGCACACGCGCTATGGCACCATCCTGATGCTCCGGCTGGGGTTGCTGGCAGTGGCGATGCTCGTGCCGCTGGTCGTGGGGACCGCCACGCGCCTCGCCCTTTACCTGACCCTCGCTCTCACCGTCGTCGCCATTGGCCTCCAAGGCATGATCGGCCACGCCGGCGCCACCGCGGGCCCAATTGGGGACGGCCTCGTCCTTTCCGAATCCCTTCATCTTTTCGCCGCCGGCATCTGGCTTGGCGCGCTGCTGCCGCTCTGCCTCAGCCTTCGCGCACTGGACCCCGCAGCGGCGGCTTCCGTGTGCGAGCGCTTCTCTCCGATCGGGCTGGCCTGCGTCCTTATCTTGGCCGGCACCGGCTTCGCCCAGGGGCTGGAGCTGATCGGTAGCCTGCCGGCCCTGTTCGGTACCGCCTACGGCCACGTCGCGCTTCTGAAGGTCACGCTGTTCCTGCTCGCGCTGGTACTGGCCGCGCTCAACCGCCTCCGGCTGACTGATCGCCTGGCTGCGGGGGCAGCGGACGCGCGCCGCCACCTGCTGGTGTCGGTCAGTTTCGAAACCTGTGTCGGCCTGGCGATCGTCACGGCGGCCGCGTTCATGGCTTCCTTCCCACCCGCCGCGCATTCAACGCCGGTCTGGCCGTTCTCCTGGCAACTCAGCCTGGTCACGATGAACGAGGACCCGGACTTCCGCCAGGAGGTCGTCTTCAGCCTGATCGCGATCGGCGCGGCGGTCGCCTTGATGGTCGCGGCATTTCTGCGGCGCCGGTTCCGGCTGGTGGCGCTGGGCATCCTGGTGCTGGCCGTCGTGGTGCGCGGCCCTTCGTTGAAGTTGCTGACCGTGGAGGCTTACCCAACCAGCTTCCAAGTCTCGCCTACCGGGTTTTCCGCTGCCTCCATCGCTCACGGCCAGGCATTGTTCGGTCCGAATTGCGCCGCCTGCCATGGCCCGGAGGGCGAGGGGAACGGGCCAGCCGCGGCTGGCCTGCGCATCAAGCCGGCCGACCTGACCATGCCACATCTCTGGGGACATACGGACGGCGAGATGTTCTGGTGGCTGACGCACGGTATCGACGACCCCGAGGGCGGGTTGGCGATGCCCGGCTTCGCGGCCTCTCTGTCGCCGGATGACCGCTGGGCCTTGATCGACTACGTCCGGGCGCACAATGCCGGTCTCGCCATGCAGCAGGACGCTGCTTTCGACGTGCCGGTGCGGGCGCCCGCCTTTCCGGTGGCGTGCTCTGGTGTTACCGCATCCAGCACGGCCGACCTGCGCGGGCACGCCGTGTATGTCGTGGCGGGTGAGGTGGCGAAAGATGATATTCCCCCTCAGGCCGGCATATCGACCATCCCCCTGGTGCTGCGGGAGGGTGCCACGCCGGCCCCCGGGTCGTGCGTCGCGGCGGATCCGACGGCGTGGGATGCATACGCCGTGCTGGCGCATGTGCCGCCGGACGGCTTGGCGGGAGCCGAGTTCCTGGTCGATCCCAATGGCTGGCTGCGCGCGGTTCACCGGCCTGGTGACGCCAGCGGCTGGCATACCAGAGACGACCTGATCGCCGCGATACACGGCATCTGTAGCAGTCCGATCCACCAACCCAGCGGAGGCATGCATGAACACCACCACTAAGGGGAAAACCCCGCCGCACCGGGTCCTGTATGCGACGATGGGTTTGCTGCTCGCGTTGCTGCTGATCGGTGCCGGCGGGTTCCTGTGGCTGAGCGGCAGCGGCGGCAATAATCCCGTCGGTATCGGCGGGCCGTTCACGCTGGAGGACGGCAACGGCAAGCCCGTCACCGACAGCGATTTCCGCGGCAAATACATGCTGGTGTATTTTGGTTATACATTCTGTCCGGACGTCTGCCCGACAACGCTGAACGCGGTGGCCGATGCGATGGACAAGCTCGGCCCCGCTGCTTCCCGTATCCAGCCGGTCTTCATCACCGTCGATCCGAAGCGGGACACGCCGCCCGTTGTGAAGCAATACGCTGCGGCGTTCGGACCGAAGATCATGGGGCTGACGGGAACGCCGGAGCAGATCGCCAAGGCGGCGAAGGAATACCGGGTATATTTCGCCGAACATCGCACCGGGCCGGGGCCGAACGATTACTCGATGGACCACAGCTCGGTGCTTTACCTGATGGACCCGAACGGCGCGTTCATCGCACCTGTGCGGGCCGATCAGTCGGGCGATGAGATCGCGGCGAACCTGGCGAAGCTGATGGGGTGATCCGCACGGGCGCGCGGCAATCGCGGGCCGGTTCCATAACCAGGAGGGGCCGGAGCACGGGCTCACCGGCCGGGATAGGCCCGTTGGAGCGCCAGGTTGAGCTGCAGCACGTTTACCCGCGCTTCGCCGAGCACGCCCAGGCTGCGCGTGTCGATATGCTGTTGCACCAGGCCAGCGATCAGGTCCACCGCAACGCCACGCGCTCGCGCTACGCGGGAGGCCTGCAGCGCCGCATTGGCCGGGCTGATGTCCGGATCCAAGCCCGATGCGGAGGTGGTCAGCATATCGGCAGGCAACGCTCTGCCTGCCAACTCGGGCTGCGCGCGCTCCAACGCCTGGCGGTCGGCGGCTAACCGTTCCACCAGGGCCTTGCTGGCGGGGGCCAGATTCGAGCCGCCGGAATTCGCCGCATCATAGGGCGCTGGTAGTGTCTTCGCCGGATCGGTCGGATCGCTGTCAGCGATTGCAGAGGGGCGACCGTGGAACCACTGCGGACCGTCCCATTGTTGCCCGATCAATCGCGAGCCGATTGCCGTGCCATCCGGCTGCCTCTCCAGACTACCGTTGGCCTGGAAAGGCAACAGCGCCTGTCCGATGCCTGTCACCGCCACCGGATACAGCAAGCCGCACAACACGCAGGTGACCAATGACGCCCGCAGTGCGGGAAGCAGAAAGTTACGCATCATACGGCAACTCGTGAATATCGGGACCGGTTGCTGCATCCTCGTGAGGGGTCACAGCGGCACCGACAGAATAAGGTCGATTAGCTTGATGCCGAGGAACGGCGCCATCAGTCCGCCGGCGCCGTAAACGACGAGGTTACGATAGAAAGTCGCTTCGGCGCCTGCCGGCTTGAACCGCACGCCATGCAACGCCAGCGGGATCAGTGCCGGAATGATCATTGCGTTGAAGATCAATGCCGACAGGACTGCGCTCTGCGGAGTCGCCAGCCGCATCACGTTAAGACCGGACAATCCCGGCAACGCGGCAATGAACATGGCCGGAATGATCGCGAAATATTTGGCGACGTCGTTCGCGATGGAAAACGTCGTCAGCGCGCCGCGGGTCATCAGAATCCGTTTGCCGATGCTGACCAGGTCGAGCAGTTTGGTCGGATCGGAATCGAGATCGATCAGGTTCGCCGCCTCCTTGGCGGCATTGGTGCCGGAGTGCATCGCCACGCCGACATCAGCCTGCGCCAGTGCCGGGGCATCGTTGGTGCCATCCCCGGTCATCGCCACGAGGTGTCCCTGGCTCTGCTCCCGCACGATCAGCTGCAACTTCTCTTCAGGTTTGGCCTCGGCGACGAAGTCATCCAGCCCTGCCTCGGCGGCGATGGCCGCGGCTGTGACCGGGTTGTCGCCGGTCACCATGACGGTGCGGATCCCCATCGTTCGCAGCCGGACGATGCGCTCCCGGATGCCAGGCTTCAGCACGTCCGACAGCACCACCACACCCACGATAGCACCGTCGCGCGACACGCCGAGCGGCGTGGCGCCCTGCGTTGCCACGCTGTCGGCGGCGATACGTAGCTCCCGCGGCTCTGGCGTGCCGAATCGCGCCATGACGTGATGCACGATGGCGTCAACCGCCCCCTTGCGGATCACCCGCCCGTCCGGCAGGTCGGTGCCGGACATGCGCGTCTCAGCGGAGAAGTCCAGGCCCTTCGCCTCACCCGGCGCCAAATCACCCCGTCCCCCCGACTGTTCGGCAAAGGCGACCACCGATCGCCCCTCTGGCGTTGTGTCGAAATACGAGGCCAGCCAGGCGGCCCGTGCTACGTCCCCCTCTACAAAACCGGGCAACGGAATGAACCGCGTGGCGCGGCGATTGCCCATGGTGATGGTGCCAGTCTTGTCGAGAATGAGCGTCTGCACATCGCCCGCTGCCTCGACCGCCTTGCCCGACATCGCCAGCACGTTGAAGCGCATGGTGCGATCGATCCCGGCGATCCCTATCGCGGACAGCAGTGCCCCGATCGTCGTCGGAATCAGCGCAACCAGCAGTGCAATCAGGTCCGCGACATTGATGCGTGCATCCAGGTAAATCGCCACCGGCGCCATCGCGGCGACCGCGATCACGAAGATCAATGTCAGCACGGACAACAATACGGTCAGCGCGATTTCGTTTGGCGTCTTCTGCCGCTGTGCTCCTTCCACGAGACGGATCATGCGGTCGAGAAAACTCTCACCAGGATTGGCGGTGGCGCGGATCAGCAGGCAGTCCGATACGACCACCGTTCCGGCGGTGACGGTGGACGACACATCCGATCCAGGCTCCTTCAGCACCGGCGCGGATTCGCCGGTGATGGCGGATTCATCCACATAGGCGATCCCGTCGAGGACCTCGCCGTCGGTTGGGATGGCCTCGGTGCGTTCGACGCGGACAATATCGCCCTTGCGTAGCATCGTAGCCGGAACGATTTCTGCCGCACCCGATTCCGCGATGCGCCGGCCGACCAATTCGGTCCTGGTCTGGCGTAGCGCGTTGGCCTTTGCCTTGCCTCGTCCTTCAGCGAGAGCCTCCGCGACATTGGCAAACCAAACCGTCAGCAGCAGGATGATTGTGACGGAGCCGTCATAGATCCGCGAGGCCGAGGTTGGCCCGAACAGCGCCGGATCGACGGTCAGCGCCGCGGTGATCAGGGCACCGAGCCAGACGACAAACATGACTGGATTGCGCGCCTGGACGCGGGGATCGAACTTGAGCAGGGAGCTTGCCAGTGCCTGATGCAGCAGACCAAAACCGCCAATCTGGTAAGCTGCCGCGTGTGGCCGGCGCGGGGCTGCTGGCGGATCGGGGCGGGTGTTATCAGAGGTCATGGTCAGAACGTCATGCCACGGCGCATCGCGGCGAAATCCGCGACCGGGCCGAGCACCAAGGCGGGAAAAAATGTCAGTGCGCCAACGACGAGAATCATCGCCAGCCAGAATATGCCGAACTGCACAGTGTCCGTGCGCAGCGTGCCGACGCTCGCCGCAACCGTCTGCTTGGCGGCCAAGGATCCCGCCACGGCCATCAGGAAGATGATCGGCGGGTAGCGTCCGATCAGGATGACGATGCCGATCGCCAGGTTGTACCATGGCGTGTTCCCATTGAACCCGGCGAATGCAGACCCGTTGTTGGCGGCTGAGGAGGTGAACGCGTACAGCACTTCCGAATAGCCGTGCGGGCCGCCATTGCCGAGGGCGGATATGCCGTATGGCATTGCGATCGACCAGGACGATGGCGCCAGGATCACCAACGGATGGATCAGCAGGGCGAGGGAGACCAGGATGATTTCGGGTTTCTCGATGCGCTTGCCAAGGAACTCCGGTGTCCGGCCGACCATGAGACCGGCGACGAACACCGCGATGAGGCCGTAAACCAGGGCGGCGAGGAAGCCCACGCCTTTGCCGCCAAATACGCACTGCAGCATCATGCCCATCAACATCGGTAGCGCACCGAACGGCGTGAAGCTGTCATGCATCGAATCGACGCTACCGGTGGTAAATGAGGTGGTGACGATGGCGAACAGGCTGCTGGCGGCGATGCCGAAGCGTTGCTCCTTGCCTTCCATGTTGCCGCCTGGCTGATCCGGCGTGGCCTGAAGCGCCACGCCGGCGTGCACCAGGCTCGGCGTTCCCGCCTGTTCCGACACGACCGTGATCGGCAGGAACAACAGCAACATGCAGCCCATCACGCCATACAGGACCCAGGCCTGCCGGCGGTTGCCGATCATTTCACCGAAGCAGATGACGATGGCGGCTGGCAGCAGGGCCATCAGGATTGTGAGTACGAGGTTGGTCAGCGGCGTCGGGTTTTCGAACGGATGCGCCGAATTGGCGTTGAAAAAGCCGCCGCCGTTGGTGCCCAGGTGTTTGATGGTCTCCAGCGCGGCGACCGGACCGGTGGCGATGGTCTGGGTGCCGCCCTGCACCGGGTGCGCGGTGATGCTGGCAGCCAGCGTCTGCGGCGAACCCTGCCAGATCATGAACGCCGCGATCAGCAGCGAGATCGGCAATAGCACCCGCGTGGTGAAACGAATCAGGTCGCGGTAAAAATTGCCGAGATTGGCACCGCCATCCTTGGCGACGAAGGCCCGGATGAAGGCCATCGCCACGACAAACCCAGTCGTGGCCGAGGTGAACATCGGAAAGGTGATGGCGGCCATCTGGCTGAAATTGGACAGTGTCGTCTCGCCACCGTAATTCTGCCAATCAGTGTTGGTGATGAAGCTAACCGTGGTGTTGAACGCCAGCAATGGTTCCATGCCGGCGAAGTTCAGTGGATTGAGCGGCAAGTGATCCTGGAGCACCAGAATCAGGTAGATAATGCCGGCCATTAGAAGATTGGTGGCCAACATGTGGAAGGTATAGGTTTTCCAGTTCATCGGCTGGGTGGCCGTCGCGCGGCCGATCAGCCGGTAGATCGCGTTGTCGATCGGATTGAACAAAGGATCGACCCAGCTTTTCCGGTCCATCGTGATCGTCGCCAGATAGCGTCCCGTTGGGATGCTGAGCGTAACGACGGCCAGAAGGGTCAGCGCGATCTGCAGCCAGGATTGTGGAAGCATGGCGGTCCCTATCGCGGTCGCGCCAGGTCAGAAACGGTCCGGATTGATCACTGCATAGAACAGGTAGATCACCAACAGCGTGAGCATGCCGAGCAAGATGTAGATGGCCATCTCCGTTCTCCCGTACAGGGCCGTCGGCGTGCGCGGCCGGGCGTCAGGCAATCAGCGTCTGGCGCCCTGATGGATGGTTCGCCCGGACGGTTCGGCAACGGGAGGCAATGCGATTTCGTCCCGCGGCCGGATCACATGTTCGGCGAAACAAACCAAACCCATGAACAGCCCGAAGAATGCGATCAACAGCGCGAGCATAGAGACGACCAGGAGCACCTTTTCCCCTCATTCCGGCCGTTTTGATCAGTATAGCGATCTGGGGACGCCATGGATATCTAGGTCGTGGAACGGGAGGAGCGCACTTCGTTCACAATAGCTCGCAGGAAATATTCGGCCGCCATATCGCCGAAGCGCTCAGCCAAATCCGGTCGCGCGGCCAAGGCTTCCGCTATTGCCTGCTGGCCCAGGCGCACCGTCACCGCTTCACGATCTTGAGATGGCATTTCGGGCCGCTCACGATCCATACGGTCCATTACCTCGCCAATCTTGCCCTTGGCCAGGCCGATGATAAAGTCGTCATTGGTGGTTCCCACAATTCACCCTCTGGCTTTCAAACCCGTATTCCTCGACGGCACGGATTGCGGCGACGGTTTATTTGCAGCGAGAGTAGGAGGGGCGCCCATATAAAATCGAGAGCAGCCGAGCGCCGTAGCCGCGCGCAAACCAGAGGTTCTCGCTGGCAAGCCAGCTGGTATGATTACGGCAGCAGCGGATCGATCGCCCGCAGAAGGAGTTCGGTTTGCCGCTGCCGCGTCATCGGCGCGATCCACCACCAGATCGGCCGGCCCGAATTCGATCGCCGCGACCGGGCTGAACACCGCGTGATCGGACAAAGCCAGAGCCAGATTGAGACCGTACAGGCTTTACCCGGAATAGCTGGATACACTTCAGGAGAAGACCAGCGGCCGACGTCCGTTCGGTGGTCGAATCGACAACGACGGCAGTGTGTTCACTTGCGCCCGTTCGGCCGGCGAGCCCTGATTCAGTCTACCAATGCCTGTGCCATCCGCCGCCATAGCCCCATCCGCCGCCCCAGCCCCAGCCGCCACCGACGACGACCGCGGGGCCGTAATAGGCCGGGCCATAAGCATAGGGACCCGGATAGTAGCCCGGATAGCCGCCATACCCGCCATACCCGCCCGCATATCCCCCTGGGGCGCTCTGCACCGTGTCGCCCTTGGAATACATGCACTGAGTATAGGCCGTGTCGTAGCGCGCCTGTATATTGCCGCCGGACGCCTGCGCGTTGTTCGCGCCGATCGCACTGCCGGCCAGCAAGCCCGCGGCACCACCTATTGCCGCACCCGCCCCGACAGCCCCGCCGACAGAGCCGAGCGCCGCGCCGACTCCGGCGCCGAGCGCTGTTCCGAGGACGGCGCTGCCCACCGCGCTGTTGTTGGCGGCCTGTGCCGCCGACGCGCCGCCGGTCTGCTGTGTGGCGAAGCCGCGGCACGTGGCATCGTCCTGCTGGAACGCTTCGAAACTTTTGCCTTGCGCCGGCAACGCCATGACACTGGGACCTTGCGGCGGTGCGACCGCGCAAGCGCTGAGTGCCAGAACCGATACAAGACCGATGGCCGTGATCGCGCGGGTCATTTAGTTGGTTCCCAAAACTGTATCCGAGGAAATTTCGCGTTCCAGACGGATATCTAGATCGCCCTCCGTCGCCGTCACGTAACATAGTGTGAACATGCGCGATTGCCAGCACTTTCTCGTAACGAAAGGCGGCGTCTGAACTCGATTCAGCCTACCCAGGAGCGGAACAACGCGAGATCGATATTGCCGCCGCTGGCGATCAAACCGACCCGCTTGCCCCGCATGGACTCGCCCTCCTGGATCAACCCCGCGAGCGGTGCCGCACCGGCGCCTTCGATCAGGTTGTGGGTGTCGGTCCAATAGGCGCGGATCGCCGCGGCGATCTGCTGGTCGGACACAGTGAGGATCCGGTCGGCGCCGGCGAGGATGATGCGTAGCGCCTCGGGGTCCGGCTGGCGCACGGCGATTCCATCGGCTTTGGTGTCCGCCCGGTTGCCGGGGACGACATGCCCCGCCAGGAAAGACTGAGCATAACAATCGGCGCCGGCGCTCTGCACCCCGATCACCCTGGTGGACAGGCCCATCAGGTCGCGCGCCAGGATCGTGCCGCAGATGCCGGAACCGAGGCCGATCGGCACATACACCGCGTCGAGGGGCGGCGCCGATTGGAACAACTCCAGCGCATAGGTGGCGACGCCTTTCACCAGGTCGGGCGTGAAGGAGGGCACGAACACCAGATCCTCGGCCGCGGCGCGCCGGTGGGCTTCTTCCCGCGCCTCTTCGAAATCCGTCCCATGTTCGATCAGCGTGGCGCCGAGCGCAGCCATCGCGGCGTTCTTCTCCGCGCTGTTGCCGAATGGGACGACGATGGTCACCGGCAACCCGAACCGGTGCCCTGCCCAGGCGAGCGACTGACCATGGTTGCCGCGGGTGGCCGAGATGATGCCTCGGCTGCCGCTGCCGTCCCGGTAGAGACGGTCGGCGAACACGACGCCGCCGCGCACCTTGAAAGCGCCGGTTGGAAGATGGTTTTCGTGCTTGACCCAGACCTCGGCCCCGGTGCGTCGCTGCAACAGCGGCCATGGGATCTGCGGGGTGGCGGGCAAGTGGTCCCGCACCAGACCTGCCGCGCGCTCGAGGTCGGCCAGGCAAAACATATGGCGATCCTGGGTCAAGCGTCCAGTCCGGCGCCGCCAGAAGCGGGGCCGGTAAACCCGTCGGTCGGGAGAACGCGAGCGGTCAGGCCAGCTTCAAATTGGTGGCCGCGGCCTTGCCACGCTCCATCGCCACTTCGTAGCTGACCTTCTGGCCATCATTCAGCCCCTTGAGGCCGGCGGCCTGCACCGCGGTGATGTGCACGAACACATCCTTCCCGCCGTCCTGCGGCATAATGAAGCCATAACCCTTTGTTGCGTTGAACCATTTAACCGTACCGACGGCCATGGTTTTTCCTCCTCAGGATTACGACCGGCTGTCTCTTCAGCCGGTCGCTTAGGTAAGTCCGCCCGAAGCCTAGGCAGGCTTCAGGTTTGTCGCCGTGGACTTGCCACGTTCCATAGCGACGTCGAAGGTGACTTTCTGCCCTTCGTCCAATCCGCGAAGGCCAGCGGCCTGAACCGCTGTGATATGGACGAACACATCCTTGCCGCCATCCTGCGGCATGATGAATCCGTATCCCTTGGTGGTGTTGAACCACTTGACTGTGCCTGTAGCCATGTCTGCGTACTTCTCCGTCCACGCATCGTGCAAAATCACGCGATGCTTAAGACAACCGGGTCTTTGGACCTCCTGAGGCACCCGAAGACGGAAGCGCAGAAAGGCAAGCCAAATACGATTGCACGGGATAGTTGGCACAGAATCCTTGAGGACTGTCAATCACAGTGGCGATAGCGGCAAAAATCCGCCATCAGACCGGCTCAGGCGGCGGCCTGATGCGGCCTGAACGGCCCTGTTCTGAGCCATGACAGGCCGATCAACCCGAGCCGCTTGAGGCTGGGTGCGCTGCGGACCGAATGACTGAGCCAGCGCCGTCCGTCCCGATTCTGGCCGCGCCGGATCAGTTCCCGACCGATCGTCCAGGCGATTTCGGCTTCGGCCCGGTGACGGAGATAGCCCAGCCGAGCAGCGCCCAGATGTTCGACGAGGGCGGCGTTGCGATGGATCGCCTCCATTGCCGGCTGGTAAGCGGCGGGGTCGGTCGCCATGCGCAGATAGGCGCTTCCCGGCCGTTCACGAACGAACAGAACGGGGGCGGGGGACGGCAAGGCCACGAATTCGCCCCGCAAGGCCAGGCGGGTCCAGAATTCCCAGTCCTCGCCATAAGAGAGATCGGGGCGAAAGCCGCCGACGGCCTCGATCGCTTCGCGCCGGATCAGCAGATGGCCGCCGTTGACGAACAGGTTGCGGATCAGCAGTCGCTCCAGCAGCCTGCCTTGGGGCGGCGGCGCGGCCAGTCGAGCCAACCCGCTGGCGCCGATCCTGGCGTAGCGTCCGCATGCGGCGATGGCCCGGGGGGCGGACTCGAGGGCTTCAGCCAGGAGGGCAAGAGCGTCCGGGGCGAGCCAATCGTCGGCATCCAGGAACAGGAATGCGTCAGGCTTCTCGGGGGCGATTCGCGATGCCTCGATGACGTCATGGCCTGGAAACGGCCGGTCAGGGCCGGCCGGCAGGGCGCAATGCGCCTCGATCCCTCGGTTGCGGGCGGCGGACACGCCGGCGTTGTCCTGCCGGATCAGGGTGATGCGCGGGTCCAGATAACTCGCAGCGACCTCCGCCGTCGTGTCGGTGGAGCCGTCATCGACGATCACCACCGACCAGTCCGGATGCGTCTGATCCAACAGCGAGAGGATGGCGCCGCAAAGCCAGGGCGCCACGTTGAAGGCCGGTATGACAACGGCTATGCGCACGGAATCCAATTCCCAGGCAGCAAATTTCGGCCCTATCCTGCCCAGGTTAAAAGCAGGTTAACGTGCGCCGCGGGTCACGCCTTAACAGGGACGCCCTGTTCCTTCATCAGCGTCTCCAGTTCGCCAGCCTGGAACATCTCGGTCACGATGTCGCAGCCGCCGATGAACTCGCCCTTAACGTAAAGCTGCGGGATGGTCGGCCACTGCGAGAATGCCTTGATGCCTTCCCGCAATTCGGCGTCTTCCAGCACGTTGGCTGATTGGAACGGGACACCCATGTGGGTCAGAATCTGGATCACGCGCGCCGAGAACCCGCATTGCGGGAACATCGGAGTGCCCTTCATATAGAGCATCACATCGTTCTGCGTGATGTCGTTCTGGATACGCTCGGAAATCGTGTCGGCCATGCTGGTGAACTCCTTCTGACCTGATTATTCGGGTGCGGAGGTCTGTAATGCAAGGGCGTGAAGCTCACCGCCCATCCGGCCGCGCAGCGCGGCATAGACGATCTGGTGCTGCTTGACGCGGGAGATCCCGCGAAACGTCTCGCTGACGACGGTGGCAGCGTAGTGGTCCCCGTCGCCGGCCAGATCCTCCACGGTGACACGCGCGTCGGGCAACGCCGCCTTGATCAGAGCCTCGATCTCGTTGGCCGCCATCGCCATCCGGTGTCGTCCTTCTAGCTGGTGGTCCCGTCCATCCAGGACGGGAAGAAGCGAGTGTGCGCCTCTCGCAAAGCGTTGATCGATATTGTACCGCCATCAGGAAGTGTCAAATCCTGGCCGCCCGAAGTGCCCAGGCGCAAAGCCGGGATGCCGGCGCTTTCGGCGATACGGACGAAAGCGGCGTGGTCCGGCACGGCGACGATGTAGCGGCCCTGGTCTTCACCGAACCAGAAGGCGTGGCCCGGGATATCGCGCGGGTGCGTCATCATGCGGAAGCCGACGCCGGTCGCCATGGCCATTTCGGCGAGGGCGACCAGGATGCCGCCGTCCGAGACGTCGTGGCAGGCGCGAATCGTGCCGTTGAGGATATGGCTGCGGACGAAATCGCCGTTCGCCCTCTCGATCGCCAGATCGACCGGTGGCGGGGCGCCGTCTTCGCGCCCGGCGATCTCTCGCAGCCAGAGGGATTGGCCCAGCCAGCCAGCGGTGGAACCGATCAGCACGATGTCGAGCCAAGGGGGCAACCCCAGGCCGACAGCCTGCGACGCATCGTCCAGCACGCCGAGGGCGCCGATCGCCGGGGTCGGCAGGATCGCCTTGCCCTCGGTCTCGTTGTAGAGGCTGACGTTGCCGGAGACGACCGGGAAGTCCAGCGCCTCACAGGCGGCGGCCATGCCGCGAATGGCAGCGGCGAACTGGCCCATGATTTCCGGCTTTTCCGGATTGCCGAAGTTCATGTTGTCGGTAATCGCCAGCGGCCGGGCGCCGACGGCGGTAAGGTTGCGCCAGGCTTCGGCGACGGCTTGCGCCCCGCCGGCTTCCGGGTCCGCGAGGCAATACCTGGGTGTGCAATCCGTGGTCAGGGCCAAAGCGCGCTTCAGGCCCTCCAGCTTCACCACGGCGGCGTCCGCGGCACCGGGCCGCTTCACCGTCTGGCCGCCAACCGTACTGTCGTATTGGTCCCAGACCCAGGCGCGAGAGCAGAGGTCGGGGCAGCCGACCAGCTTCTCCAGGGCGCGGGTCAGGCCGTATCGGTCCTCGATGCGGGCGGGGTTTAGCTTTTCCGACTTCGGGGTATCGACGGTCGGGCGCGTGTAGAGCGGTGCCTGATCGTTCAGCGGTGCCAGCGGGATGTCGGCTTCGACGACGCCGTGGTGCCGGACAACGATGCGACCCGTGTCGGTGATCCGGCCAATGATGGAAAAATCCAGGTCCCATTTGGCGAAAATATCGCGGGCGAGCTGTTCGCGATCCGGGCGCAGGACCATCAGCATGCGTTCCTGGCTCTCGGACAGCATGAACTCGTAGGCGGTCATGCCGGTTTCGCGTGCGGGGACGTGGTCGAGGTCAAGCTCGATGCCGACACCGCCCTTGCCGGCCATTTCCACCGAAGAACTGGTCAGGCCGGCGGCACCCATGTCCTGGATGGCGACGATCGCGTCGGTGGCCATCAGTTCAAGGCAGGCTTCAATAAGCAGCTTCTCGGTGAACGGGTCGCCGACCTGCACCGTGGGGCGCTTGTCTTCCGAGTCGGCGGCGAATTCGGCCGACGCCATGGTGGCGCCGTGGATGCCGTCGCGGCCGGTCTTGGAGCCGACATAGACGACCGGATTGCCGATCCCGGCGGCGGCGGACAGGAAGATCTTGTCCTTCCGGGCGATGCCAACGGTCATGGCGTTGACCAGCGGATTGCCATCATAGGCGGCGTGGAAGTTGATGTCGCCGCCAACGGTCGGGTCGCCGACGCAGTTGCCGTAGCCGCCAATGCCACGCACCACGCCATCGACGACCCGCTTGGTGCGCGGGTTCTCCGGGCGGCCGAAGCGCAGCGCGTTCAGGTTGGCGATGGGCCGCGCACCCATGGTGAAAACGTCGCGCAGGA
>JARLIN010000252.1 GCA_031291715.1 Rhodopila sp.
GAAGGTCAACGCCGCGATGACCAGCCCGGGCACGATCTTGTCGCAGACGCCGAGATAGACGGCCGCGTCGAACATGTTGTGCGACAGGCCGATCGCGGCGGCCATGGCGATCACATCGCGCGAAAACAGCGAAAGCTCCATGCCTGGCTGGCCTTGGGTAACACCGTCGCACATGGCGGGCACGCCGCCGGCCACCTGCGCGATGCCGCCGGCCTCGCGCGCCGCGTCCTTGATCAGCGCCGGATACATCTCGAAAGGCTGATGCGCCGACAGCATGTCGTTGTAGGAGGTGATGATGCCGAGGTTCGGAACCCGGTCGCCGCCCAGCGCCACTTTCTCGGATGGGCTGCAGACCGCAAAGCCATGGGCGAGATTGCCGCAGGACAGAACGCCCCTGTTGGCCGTGCGATTGGATGCTTCGGTGATGCGGCCGAGATAGGTCTCGCGGCCCGGCTTCGAGCGCTGGCGGATGCGCTCGGTGATGGCTTCGATGTCGCGTCTGGCGGTCATGGCGGTCGGTCCTTTCAGGCGAGGTCCCGGAAACATCCTCCCGCCGTTTGCCGGGACCACAGTAAATCTCGAATCAGGGCGCCCAGAAAACCTCTACGGGCTTCGGTGCGGCGTCGAGCACGGCACGGATCGGCTTTCTCGGTCCGGGTGCAACCGCACCGTCGAAGGCGATGCGCTTGTCTTCTCCCTCTATATGCAGCGCGATGAAGCCGGCATCGATGATGCGCGCCAGCGACAGGGTCAGCCTTGGCTCGCCGGCGCTTGCCGCGTGAACCGGCATGACGATCCTGTCGCAGGACGGATCCAGCAAGACCGGCAGGTCGTCGGCATCGGGAAAGAACGAGGCGGTGTGGCCGTCGCCGCCCATGCCGAGGATGACGACGTCGAGGGGCCAGGATAGTGCTTTCAGTGCCGCATTGTCGGAAGCGGCTGCATCCTCGATGCTTGTGGCCTCGTGATAGAGCGGTACGAAACGTGCCGCCTTGGCCGCGTTCTGCAGCAAATTGGCGGCAACCAGTCCGGCATTGGAGCGTGGCGAAGAGGCCGGCACGAAACGCTCATCGACCAGTGTCACCGTCACCTTGTCCCAGGCGATCGGCGCGGTCGAAAGCACGGCAAAGAGCTTTGCCGGCGTGGTGCCGCCAGAGACGGCAAGCAGCGCCGTGCCGCGCCTGGCGATCGCGTTTGTCAACCGGCTGGCTACCCGGTCGGCCAGGGCGGCTGCCAGCTCCTCGCGCCCGGAAAAGGCGTGCCAGTCATAAGCGGCGCTCTTCAATTGCTCTCGTGCCATGTCCGCCCATCACGTTCGATCAGCGCTATCGAGGCCGATGGCCCCCATGTGCCTGCCGTATAGCCCTGCGCCTCCTGCCGGGCACTTTCCCAGGCATTCTGGATAGGGTCGATCCATTTCCAGGCGGCCTCGACCTCGTCGCGGCGCATGAACAGCGTCTGGTTGCCACGAATGACATCCATGATCAGCCGCTCGTAGGCGTCGGGCGCGCGGCCGTCGAAGGATTGCGCGAAGCTCATATCGAGGGGGATCTGGCGCAACCGCATGCCGCCCGGTCCCGGATCCTTGATCATGATGAACTGCTTGACGCCCTCGTCGGGCTGCAGCCGGATGACCAACTGGTTGGCGAAGATCGGCCCGGCGCTGTCGCCGAAGATCGAGTGCGGGATCGGCTTGAACTCGATGGCGATTTCCGAAACCCGGGTCGCCAGCCGTTTGCCGGTTCGCAGGTAGAATGGAACGCCAGCCCAGCGCCAGGTGCCGATCTCCGCCTTGATGGCGACGAAGGTTTCGGTGTGGCTTGTTTTCGACTTCAGTTCTTCCAGGTAGCCCGGCACGGCGCCGTCCGCTATCGCGCCGGCGCGATACTGGCCGCGCACGGTCAGGGTCTGGGCGTTGGCTTCATTTATCGGTTTCAGTGCGCGTAAAACCTTGAGCTTTTCGTCGCGTACGCTGTCGGCCTCGATCGACATCGGGGTTTCGATGGCGACGAGGCAGAGCAGTTGCAGCATGTGATTCTGCACCATGTCACGCAGCGCGCCGGCGGTGTCGTAATAGGCGGCGCGGCCTTCGACGCCGATGGTCTCGGCCACGGTGATCTGCACGCTGTCGATGTAGCGGCTGTTCCACAGCGGCTCGAACAGGGCGTAGGCGAAGCGCAGCGCCATCAGGTTCTGGACGGTTTCCTTTCCCAGGTAATGATCGATGCGGTAGATGTTGCGCTCGGCGAACACGCTGCCGAGCGTGTCGTTGACCTCCCGCGCGGATTGCAGGCTTTTGCCGATCGGCTTTTCCACGACAAGGCGGGTGCGCTCGGTGACCAGCTTGCGCTTGCCGAGTTGCCCGGCGATGACCGTGAACAGCTCCGGCGCGGTGGCGAGGTAGCAGACGCGGATGCGGTCCTCGCCGTCCTTCAGGAGTGTGGCCAGCTCGGCCCAGCCCTTGTCGGCGCCGACGTCCACCGGAACGTAGAACAGGCGGTTGCAGAAGCGTTCCAGGGCGACTTCGTCCACCTTGCCGGCGCCGACGCTTGCCTGCACCGCCTCGCGCGCGGCGGCACGGAATTCCTCGTGCGTGTTGGGGCGGCGGGAGACGCCGATGACGCGGGCGAGTTCCGGGACCTGGCCGGCGAGGTCGCGGTGGTACAGCGCCGGCAGCAGCTTGCGGCTGGCGAGGTCGCCGCTGGCGCCGAACACCACGATGTCGAACGGTTCGACGGCGATCACCCGCGCGGCCATGGAAGTGGTCCTTTCAGCGATAACCGCCGCCGCCGTTCACGTAGACAGTATCGGCGGTCATGTAGGTGCAGGCATCCGAGCACATGAACAGCACGAGTTCACCGATTTCCTCCGGCTCGCCGTAGCGCTTCATGGGCACGTCGTTCTTGAACTGGGCCATCAGTTCCGGGGAGGTGTTGGAGGCGGCCTGGAACGGGGTGTTGATCGGACCGGGCGAGATGGACAAAGCGCGGATGCCGCGCTCGGCGAATTCACGGGCGACGCCGAGCGTCATGGTGAGTACGGCGCCCTTGGCGGCGGCGTAGTGCACGGAGGCGCCGGGGCCGCCGCGCTTGTGGGACATGCTGGCGACGTTGACGATGACGCCGAAACCGCGGCCGAGCATGTGCGGCAGCACCGCCTGCATGCCGAGGAACACGCCCTTGGTGTTCAGCTCGAAGGTCTTGTCGTACAGCGCGTCGTCGATCTCCAGGAACTTGGCACGGCGCAGCGCAGCGCCGGCGGCCTGGAACAGGAAATCGACCTGGCCGAAATGATCCACCGCGCGGGCGATCATGGCGTTGACCTGCTCGCGCGAACACACATCGGTGGGCACGGCAATGGCGCGCGCACCGTGCTGGATCACGGTTTCGGCGGTGCGGGCCGCACCCGCGGAGTCGATGTCGGCGCAGACGACATTCGCCCCTTCTCGCGCGAAGATCAGCGCGGTGGCGCGGCCGATGCCGCTGGCCGCACCCGTGATGACGATGGTCTTGCCATGGAAGTAGTCGGGGGTCTTGGGCATTTTCCTGGGCTTTCGTTCAGTAGGATTTGGGCAGGCCGAGGACGCGCTCGGCGAGGTAGGAGAGGATCAGTTGCGGGCTGATCGGGGCGATGCGGGGGATCATGATTTCGCGGAAATAGCGCTCCACGTGGTACTCGACCGCGTAGCCCATACCGCCATGCGTCATGACCGCCTGCTCGCAGGCATGGAAGCCGGCTTCGGCGGCCAGGTATTTCGAGGCGTTGGCCTCCGCGCCGCATTCCATGCCGCGGTCATAGAGGTTGGCGGCCTTCAGCATCATCAGGTTGGCGGCTTCGAGCTCGGCCCAGTTCTTCGCCAGTGGGTGCTGGATGGACTGGTTCTGGCCGATGGGGCGGCCGAAGACGATGCGCTCGCGGGCGTATTTGGTGGCGCGCGCCAGGGCGACGCGGCCGATGCCGACGGCCTCGGCGGCGAGCAGGATTCGTTCGGGGTTGAGGCCGTGGATGATAGCGCGGAACCCCTCGCCTTCCTCGCCGATCCGGTCCTCCTCGGGGATTTCCATGCCCTCGAAGAACACCATGTTGCTGTCCACCGCGTGGCGGCCCATTTTGTGGATGAGGCGGACATCGGCCTTGGTGCGGTCGAGGTCGGTGTAGAACAGGCTCAGGCCCTGGGTTTTGCGGGTGATCCTGTCCTTCGGCGTGGTGCGGGCGAGCAGCAGGATCTTGTTGGCGACCTGGGCGGTGGAGGTCCAGATCTTCTGGCCGGTGACGATGTAGCGGTCGCCCTTCTTCTCGGCGCGGGTGCTGATTTCCGTGGTGTTGAGGCCGGCATCGGGCTCGGTGACGCCGAAGCAGGCCTTGTCCTTGCCCTGGATGAGCGGGGGCAGCATGCGGCGCTTCTGCGCTTCCGTGCCGTGCACGACCACGGGGTTGAGGCCGAAGATGTTGATGTGGATGGCGGATGCGCCGGACATGGCGGCACCCGATTCCGCGACGGCCTGGAGCATAATCGCGGCTTCGGTGATGCCGAGGCCGGCGCCGCCGTATTCCTCCGGCATGGCGATGCCAAGCCAGCTGCCGTCGGCGCAGGCGCGGTAGAAATCCTCGGGGAAGGTGGCGGTCTGGTCGCGTTCCAGCCAGTAATGCTCGTCGAAGCGGGCGCAGAGGCGCAGCACTTCCTGACGGATCTGTTCCTGGTCGGGGGAGAGGGTGAAGTCCATGCGCGTGCGGCTCCGTTCGGCGTTTCCGCCGCGCAGCATACCGGCTTCGGCGGAGCGCACAATTTGCCGCCCGGACCCGCGATCCCGTGCGCGGGCCTGATCGCCGGACGGGCCTGGGCTAGGCGGTCGCGAGCGGGGCGGTAAGGCTGGCGCTGCCGCTGGAGGCGGACGCGGCGTAGGCCTGGATGGCCTGGCGCATCGCGTCGATCATCGACGTGTCGGCGGGATTGGTGCCGGCGGCCGGGGCAGCGCCGGCGGTCGTGGTGGCGCCGGGCGTGGCGCCGGTGGGGACCAGGCTGCCGTCTGCGTCCGGGTCGGTTCCGTGCGCGTGATGGTGCGGTTTCGCCGCTTTGCCCGAGGCGGTGCTGGCCTGGGTGGTGTCCGAGCCGGTCGCCTGCAGTTGCAGCAACTTGGCCTGAATATCGGCGGATAGTTGCTGAAAGGGATCGGTGGGGCCGGACAGGCTGGTGGTTTGCGTGGCTTGCGGCGGGGTCGGCGGGGGTGCGGGGGCGCCCGGCTTCTGGGCGGTGGATGGCGTCAGGGGCGCCGTAGGGCGCCAGATGCTGGAAACGACGTTGCCGATGGACATGGTGCGGGGCTCCTGCTGATGGTGCGGGATGGCTTCGCAAGCCGAATGCCAGAGGCAAGGTGTTGAAATACCCAGTGTTTCACTGTGCCTGGCAGCGCCGGCCCGGCAGATTTGGCCGATCCGGCGGGCGGGGCCGGCAGAATCTGCCGGGGGGAACTGGTTTCTGGTGTTCGCAAACACTGTCGTGCGCGGGGCACTCCATAGGGAACTGCACGCGCGCGCGGTTAGTGGTTGCTTGGGCAGCAAATGGTTGCTTGGATAGATCGGCCAGGTACCGGAAAGGTATCCCACGATGCATCGCTTTGGCGTTCTCGTGCCGTCGACCAACACCACGGTCGAATCAGAGTATGGCCGCCTGCTGCCCGCGACGTTGCAGGTTCATGTCGCGCGGATACCTCTGCTCAGCAGTGGCGCGGAGGTGACACCGCGCAGCGGGGACGCTGATGTCGACAATCAGGCGCGTCTTCTTGGCGACGCCAAGGTCGAAGTGGTGGTCCTGGCGCAGACCGCCGCTAGTCTGTCGGCGGATGACTACGACGATCGCATTACCAAACGGATGTGCGAGGCGGCCGGGGTCCCGGCCATCACTTCGGCCAAAGCGATTGGTTTGGCAGTGCGGGCTTTCGGCGCGCGACGTGTGGCGTTGGTGGCGCCTTTCCCGGTTGCCACGATTGACCGGTTGGGACAGCATTACGTCACTAAATACGGGTTGGAGGTCGTTGCGAGGAAGAGCTTTTCCGGCGCGGATTCGGTCGCTTATCCGACTCTCGGACCGCGTTTGGCCCGCGATGCCATTACGCGGTCCAATCGGGCGGAGATTGATATCTTCATCGTTCCCGGCGGCAATTTTCCAACAATGACCTTCATATCCGACTGGGAACGAGCGGCCGGAAAACCGGTCATCACGACCAACCAGGCCGCCTTGTGGGCCGTGCTTCAGATCATGCGGGTCGATGAGAAACTCTCGGGACTGGGACGGCTGCTGGAAGAAATGCCGGCGATGTGAGGCTCGGGCACTGCTTCAAACGCCTGGGATTTCCACCACTGGGCGGCCCCTAAGGCTAAACCGATTATGACCGCAGGGAGAAAATCATGAAACGGCGCGATCTGCTTATGACGGCTGGTGCGAGCCTGTTGGCGGCGCCGCGTCTGGCTGCCGCCGCAACGGATCGGGTGCTGAAGTTCATTCCATACGGCGATCTCACGATACTCGATCCGGTCTGGACCTCCGCTTACCCCACCCGCACACACGGTTTCATGATCTTCGACACCCTGTATGGCCAGGATGCGATGCAGCGGCCGCAACCGCAGATGGTCGAGGGCTCTGTCACCGACGATGACGGCAAACGCTGGACGTTGACGTTGCGATCCGGCTTGATGTTTCACGACGGCACGCCCGTTCTGGCGCGGGATTGTGTCGCCAGCATTCGTCGCTGGGGCCGGCGAGACGCATTCGGACAAGCTCTGCTGCGGGCAACCGACGAAATCGCGGCCCCGGACGACAAAACGATCGTCTTTCGACTGAAGGCGCCATTTCCGCTGCTGCCTGACGCACTTGGCAAAGCCTCCAGCAATTTCCTGCCGATCATGCCGGAGCGGCTGGCGAGTACCGATCCGTTCAAGCCGATCAAGGAGATGGTCGGCAGCGGACCGTTCAAATTCCTCGCGGACGAGCAGGTTTCAGGCGCACACGTCGCGTACGAGCGGTTCGCCGGGTACCGTCCGCGCGAAAGCGGTGCCGCCGAATGGACCTCCGGGCCAAAGATCGCGTATTTCGATCGGATCGAATGGATGGTGATCAAGGACCCCGCCACGGCCGCCGCGGCGATGCAGACCGGCGAGGCGGACTGGTGGGAGAAACTTGACTTCGACCTCCGGCCATTACTGGAACATGATGAGAAATTGTCGGTTTTCGTCGTGGAGGTCACGGGCAACGCGGCTTTCTTGCGCATGAACCAACTTTTCCCACCGTTCGATAATCCTGCGATCAGGCGGGCATTGCTGAGCGCGGTCAATCAGAAGGACTATATGGCCGCCGTCGGCGCCGACCGGCAGGATTGGCGCGTGGATGTCGGCTATTTCCCGCCGGAATCGCCAATGGCCAGCGACGCGGGAATGCGGGCATTGACCGGGCCACGCGACTTCGATCGCGCCAAAAGCGATATTCAGAAAGCGGGCTATAACGGCGAGCGCATTGTGATGATGGTTCCCGGTGACGTTGAGTACCTCAGGGCTCTTGCCGTTGTCGGAGCCGACATGCTGAAGAAATGCGGCCTGAATGTTGATATCCGCACGAGTGACTGGGGGAGCATCTTGCAGCACCGCGCGAGCAAGGCTCCAATCGATCAGGGGGGGTGGAGTGTGTTTTGCAC
>JARLIN010000253.1 GCA_031291715.1 Rhodopila sp.
CCATCAGATGGCCCGGCTGCAACGCCCGGATGTGGTCCGAAACCACGGCGTCCGGCAGGCCGGCGGCAGATGGCAGCAGGAATACCAGCGCCAGGCAGGCGGCCAGCGCGAAGCCGCCGCCGAAAGGTATGACCGGCCCTAATCGGGGTCGGGGCAGACGATGCCACCAGGACACATGATTATCGTTCGCGCCGTCCGCGCCTGGTTCCACCGGGGCCGCCACAGGGGCAAGACGTGCGCGCACGGCGGCCTGCAACTTATCCGGTACCAGGTAATAGGGCGCGTCGAAGCGGATGCGCTCTGAAAGCGAAAAGAGCCGCGCCGGCAGCGTGGCGCAGGTCGAACACTGTTCCAAATGAGCGCCCACCGCCGCGGCGTCGGCTGGCGCCAGTTCGCCGTCCACATCGGCCTGAATCAACAGCCGCATCTCGGCGCAGTCGTCGGCTTTCATGCTGTCCTTCCTTTGGCGTGATGACCCATCAAGGCCCGGCGTGCCCGCCAAAGCCGCGACATGACCGTGCCGATCGGCACGCCAGTGATGTGCGCGACCTCTTTGTATGAGAGCTCCTCCAGTTCGTGCAGCACGATGCACTCCCGCAACTCCGCTGGCAGCGCCGCCAGTGCCTGGTCCAATCGGGCGAAGCCCTCGCAACGGACGAGCGTTGCCTCCGGGTCGTCTGCCGGATCGGCGACTTGCATGACCATGGACTCGCCGTCCGCCGTCACGCCCGTGTCGTCCAGACTTGTTGTCCCCCCGCGCCGTCGCGCGGCGAGCACGCCGTAGGCGACGTTGCGCACGATGCGGAGAAGCCAGGCACGCGCATCGCCGCCGTTGTAGGAATGGAAATAGCTCAATGCTCGGAGCGCTGCGTCCTGCACCACGTCCTCGGCCAGGGCGGCGTCGGCCACCAGCCAGCGAGCCAGGTTGTAGGCCGCGTTGAGGTGCGGCAGGACGATCTGCTCGAAATCCCCCGTGTCCGGCAAAGCCATCCCACTCTCCCGCTCGGACAGGGGACGCCACCTCATGACAGACCGCTCAGCGCCACGGCGCCCCAGTTGATCGCCTGCATGGCACGCGTGTAGACCGGCACTTTGCCGCCGGCCTTCATCGTGGTCACGCCCGCGTTCACTTCGCCACCACCGTCGCCAGCATGCGGGGAGGCAAGAAACAGAAGTAATGAGTTGCCCAAGTGGCTCTCGTCCCTTGTGAAACCATTTTCCGCGCCAAGGAAAACGAGAAGGTGTCGATGTTCACTTTTGCATCGTCCGTCCGTGAGACGCAGATGGCGCCGATCGGCAGGAAGGCGCGGCGTTGCGCGACCGAGGCAACCTCGATCTCATTCTTCCAATCCATGGCGATCTCCTCTGGCAGCTTGCTTTCGTATTGATCGGAGCCGGAGGCGGTTTATTCCCATGCAGCCGAATTTTTTTGTCCTGTGCAGGCGCACTTCGCCAGCGCAGGACCGAGAATAAAAGGCGTCGCGGCGCGGTCTTCTCCATGCTGGCGCAAAACAACCCAGCCTCTCCGCATATCATTGCGGACCGTTATGAGGAGATTTCGACATGAAAATGACCGTAATGATCCGAGCCGCGTTCGCCGTGCTCAGCCTGACCACCGCCATCGTCCCGGTGGCCAACGCCGCCATCTGGGGCGGGTCTGATGTGACCCACCGTCAGGGACCCTATGACAACACCGGCAACGGGCCGCAGGAGACTGGCCTGGCAGGCGGCGGCGGCTAGAGAGCGATCGTCTGTGGTTGCATCAACCTCAGACGTGAATCGTCCTTTTTGATAAATGAGTTGGAGCAACGCCCACAAGGACGACACGGGGGCCGGCACCGAGCCGGCCCTTTTGCCGTCAGGTGCCGGCGTCCGGCAATCGATCGCCGACGCGGGCGCCCCCCCGGTACACACGCGCCACAGCAGCGCTTACAGGAATTTCGCGACGATATCAGTCGAAGAACGGACGCCGATATCATCGTAATGAGCATCGATGAAGTCAGTCGCCTTGGCGCGTCCAAGACCAAACAGGTGCAGCAGGAATCCGAGGTCGCAATTGAACTTCGACGAGACGTCGAAGGCGGCAAGCTCTGGCTCGGCATCGATGGTATGGATCAATGTGCGCATGTGCTTCGCCGGATCGAGTTCCCCGCGATCGATCAGATCCGAGACGAACTTAATCGCGCGCATCTCGCGCATAAGGCTCGAATTGAAGGACAATGTCGCGGCGTGGTCGAGGATCGCGCGTGCGGTTCTTGGAACCTTCGTGATGTTGATCGGATTGATCTGCACAATCAGAATGTCCCGCCCGCCCCCCATATAGATCAACGGGAAGATCGGAGGGTTGCCGCAATAGCCGCCGTCCCAAAAATACTGCCCATCGATTTCGACAGCCTGGAACAGGAACGGCAGCGTGGCCGAGGCCATGATCGAATCTGCGGTGATCTCCCGTCCGCGGAACACGCGCAGGCGCCCATTGAGAACGTTCGTGGCGCAGACAAAGAGTTCGGGTCCACTTTGCGACGCTTGCAGGCGATCGAAGTCGATCACATCGAGCAGCAGGTCCCGTAACGGATTGACGTTCCCGGGGTTGATTTCATACGGAGAAAAAATCTTCGACAGGATGTCATGCAAATGCCACAGCGGCGAGAAGTTCATGTTTCCAAGGCTGAACAGCTTGTCGAAGGGCGTTGGCTGAAGCGGCCCGAGACGGCCGATAGCCGACGCACGGTGCCAGAAGTCCGAAAGCCGCTCCCGTCCGCCGTCCGGCCCTCCCGTCGCGAGCCCGCACGCCAGGACAGCGGCATTCACGGCCCCCGCGCTCGCCCCAACGATTGCCTCCACCTCGAAACCGCCGTGCTCCAGCAGGCGATCGATCACGCCCCAGGTGAATGCGCCATGCGAGCCGCCGCCTTGGAGGGCCAGTTTGATTCGCTTCCGGCGTGCGGCGTTCTTGGACGGCCCTTCCGCCTTTCGGCTTGCTGGCTGCTCTTCCGCCATGCGGCCCATTCCTGTTTCTCGCGATACGCGGCGACCCGTTCCCAGGCCATCGCATTGACCGGAGTCCGGAGCGGATTATTCCCAGGCGCCGGAAATATTTTTCATTTCGTACGCGGCGGGCCGTAGGCGCATCGCTCGCACAAGACCCGGAATAAACGGCGTCGCCACACGGTCTTATTCGTGCTGGCGCAAAAACCAGCCTCTCCACACGTGGTTGCGGAGCGTTATGAGGAGGCTTGAACATGAACAAGACAATCGGCATTGCCGTGATTGCATCTACGATCAGCCTGTGTGCCTGCCTCAACGCCTATACGCCGCCATCAACGCAGGGCGCTATTGCGATGCGGACGCCTGCCGCCGGCCCAATGGGCCAACTCAGGGCCGAAGCTGCCTCGGCTCAGGGAATCCTGCCCTTTGCGCCGATCGGCCGCACGGTTGGCAGCGTTTGCTCCACGATTGAGCTGCCGATCGCCCTATCCTACTCCTCTAACTGTCGGCCGGGAGGCATCGCACTGCATTCCAATCGGTTAACGATTGACGAATCCGTATCGAATCCGCTGAAAATCCTGTGATTTGATCGCCGGCATCGGTTCGCGCGGTCGCTGACGCGGATGACCGGGAACCGTTACGACCGGAACAAGCGCCGTTGCCTGTTCCGGTCGTGACAGACGGTTCAGCCTCCGGTCTTCTCCAGCACATACCCTTTGCCCGCCATGCACGTCCGGATCGCGGCACGAACCTCGGGCGGGCCCGTGAACGGGGACATGATCCACGTCCCAGGGGTACCAGCGTTTTTCCGACGCACGGCCTCAGTCGAGGACGTGCTGCACTTCTCAAGGTCAGCCTTGTATTTTTCCGACGTGTGGTCGCCCTGGACTGGCGGGTCGTAAGCAGCACACCCGCTCACGCCGAGCAGCAGGGCAGGAACAACCAAAAAGGTGCGGAGCGATACCATGCGGTCGATGATAGACGCCGAAGGCGCGTGCATGAATCGAGCGCCTTCCCCTACGAAACCTCCGTCTTCCCCGTATGCAGCCGCATCCGCATGTGATCCGGCACCTCCTGCCCCGCATCGGTGAACGCCTTCCGCAGCGCACCCATGGCCGGCCCG
The DNA here is from genome assembly GCA_031291715.1 of Rhodopila sp. GTDB lineage: Bacteria > Pseudomonadota > Alphaproteobacteria > Acetobacterales > Acetobacteraceae > Rhodopila. The sequence continues at coordinate 4,112 of JARLIN010000253.1, forward strand.
AAGATCCCGCCGCGATTCTCGCTGCACCATTCCCGTGAGGCGATTGTCGTATCCAGGCTGCCCTGGAACCGGGGCATCACCCAGCGGGCGAACAGCTCGTAGCTGCGCAGCGTCTGCTCCCGGTTCGCCCATTCATGCGACCGGAACAGCACCGCCCCTGCCCCGCCGGCGGTGAAGCTCAGCAGCCGCTCGATCCCGGCAATGATGGTTTCCGGCGACCCCACCAGCGTGGACCCCGCCGCCAGCCCCTCAGCCAGCGGGTTCTCGCTGCGCATCGGCGGGCGGCCGAGCGTTTCGCTGAAATAGCTCAGCGTCTCGATCCGCTCGCCCTTGCGGACTTCTTCCATCGCCAGTTCGTCGGTTTCGGCGCAGTGCATGTTGACCACCAGGCGCCAGTCGTCGCGCTTGATTGTCTTGCCGTATTTCGCCGCCTCGGCCTCCCCCATGTTCCAGTAGTCGGCCAGCTTGGCGGATCCGCCCGGCAGCCCGGCACCCAGCGACAGCAGCCCGACGCCGTGTTTCCCGGCCGCCAGCACACCAGACGGCGTGGTCGCACTCGCGACCGCGATCGGGAAGCCGCCCTTGGTGTAGGGCTTGAGATGCAGCCGGGCGTCCCGCAGTTCGAACCAGTCGGTCTTCATCGTGACCGGTTCCTTGCAGGCGAGCAGCGCCATGATCGCGCCGAGGGACTCATCCATCATCGTCCGCTGCTTTTCGGCGTCGATGCCCATCATATACGCGTCCGATACCAGCGCGCCCGGCCCGCAGCCCAGCATCGCCCGGCCGCGCGTCATGTGGTCGAGCTGCACGAAACGCTGCGCCACCAGCAGCGGGTGATGATACGGCAGGCTGGTCACGCCGGAGCCCAGCATGATGTTGCGGGTCTTTTCCGCCGCCACGCCAATGAATATTTCCGGGGAGGCGATAATTTCCCAGCCGGCCGAGTGATGCTCGCCGATCCAGGCCTCGTCGTAGCCGAGTTGGTCGAGCCACTGGATCAGTTCCAGGTCGCGGCCCAGCGCCAGGGTCGGGTTGTCGCCGACGCGATGGAACGGGGCGAGAAAGATGCCGAAGCGCAGGCCCTCATGGGTCGCCATACGAATGTCCCTTCCAGGAATGATGGCCGACGGTGGCCAACGGCGGCGGGATGGTCAAGCCGGACACCCTCAGCCGAACGCCGCGAACACCTCCTCCAGCGCCTTGACCTGATTGCCGGCGGCGGATGACGGCACGATGATCAGGTCCCGAACGCCGGCGTCGCGCCAGGCTTCCACGCCTTCCCGCACCTTCGCCGCCGAACCGAACAGCGTATTGTCCGCCAGCCATTTGTCGGAGAACAACTTGGGCACGTCGTCCTTGCGGCCTTCGGCGATGGCGGTCTCGATCGCCTCCATCTCCTCCTGGTAGCCGGCTTCCTTCCAGTAATTCCGGTAGTTCGGCAGGAACCCGTAACTGGTCAGCGCCCGTCGGCAGATCGCCTTCGCCGCTTCGACATCGTCGCTGATGCAGGTCGGTATCATGTTGCCGATGAAGAAACCGGGATCGTTCCGCTTCTCCACCGGCAGCGCCGCCAGCGACGCCGCAATGTGGGAGCGCGAGGCATTGGCGAACACCACGCCCTCGGCGATCTCACCCGCCAGCGCCACCATCTTCCGCCGCAGCGCCGCCACGATGATCGGCGGCAGCGTGCCCAGCCCCTCCTGCGCGCGGAACTTTTCCACGAAATTGCGGATATCCCCCAGCGGCTTGCCCGGCGTCACCCCCATCCGGACATGCGACGGGCCGTGCGCCACACCGATCCCCAGGCGGAACCGGCCGCCCGAAACCTCGTGCATCATCGCCGCACTCTGCGCGAAATCCCCGATGGTGCGCTGATAGATCGGTGCGATCGCGGTGCCGAACGGGATCGTCGTCGTGTTCCACGCCAGCGCCTCGCACAGTGACATGTTCCCGAACATGCTCGGCGAGTAGATGCCGGCGAAACCCCGCCGTTCGATCTCCTGCGCGATCTCGATGGTGCGGCGCCGGCGGCCCGGAACGGCGACGAGAGCGACGGCTGGCAGGTTCTGCGGCATGGAACGGTCCTCTGATTGATTGGCGATACGTTATCCCGCCCTTGCGCTGCCCGGCAACGTGGAGAAGAATTCGCCTCCAATTCAGCAATCGAAAGTATTGCGATCTCAATACGAGGGGAGTTTCACGATGTTCTTCTCACGCCGGGGCCTTTTGGCCACCGCGCCGGCTGTCACGGCGGTTGCCGCCATGCGCCCCCACGTGAACGAAGCATCGGCAGCGACCACGGACCTCGCATTGAGCTGCGACGCCGCCGCGGCCCCGGCCATGGCCAAGGCGGGGGCGGCCTTCACACAGCGGACCGGCGTCCGCGTACGTATCTTTCCCACCCCGCCGGGCCTGCTGCTGCCGCAGCTGGAGCGTGACATTCAGAACGATATCATCGTCACCCGGATCGCCGCGATCGAGCAGGCGGAAAACGAAGGTCTGGTGCAGCCGGGCGGACGCATCGGCCCCTGGCGGAACCGGCTGGTGACGGCGGCGGCACGCGAGCCGGCCGGTCCGGAAGGATCTTTCGCGGTGCCCGACCCCTCGCCCGCCTCCGACATCGACGGTGCCGCCATCCTGCAACGCCTCGGCACGGCGCCGGCTGATGTGCTGGGTGTCATCGACACCGGCGCGGTTGCCTGGATGCTGACCAATGGCGCCGCGCGCCAGGGCCTGCTGCACCAGACCGAGGTCGTGGCCGATGACCGGCTGCGGGCCGTCGCACCGGTGCCGGACGACGCATGGCCGCCGATCCTTTATGCCGCCACCGTTACAAAGCTCGCCCGGCGTCCCAACCCCGGCGCCTTCCTGACTTTCCTCGGCAGCCCGGAAGGCCAGGCCGCGCTGCGGTCCGCCGGACTGGAGGCCGCGTCATGAGCACCCCGGAACTTGAAGTCCAGACTCACCCGATCGCCACAAGGATCACACACTGGCTGATGGCGCTATCGATCCTAATCCTGATCGGCAGCGGCTGGCGGATCTACAATGCCAGCCCGATCTTCAACTTCACCTTCCCCGAAGAAATCACCCTCGGCGGCGACGTGGAGGCCGCGTTGGCGCTGCACAACGATCCCGGTGTCGCCAGCGCGATCGCGTGGCACTTCGCCGCGATGTGGCTGCTGCTTGTCAGCTACCTCGGCTTCATGCTGTGGAACCTGTTCTCCGGCCATTTCCGCCGGGACTTCCTGCCGGTCGGTCCGGTATCGTTCTGGCGTGACTTTTACGCCGCCGCCCGGTTCAAGCTGGATCACCGGCTGGGCGAATATAACGCCGTGCAGCGCGTCGCCTATTGGGGGGTCCTGTTCGCCGTCGCGATGATGCTGTTGTCCGGTATCACCATCTGGAAGCCCGTCCAGACCTACCCGCTGGAGACTCTGTTCGGCGGCTTCCAGGGCGCACGGATCGTCCACTTCCTGTTCATGTCGGCGATCGTCCTGTTCATCGTCATCCATGTCGCACTCGTGATCCTGGTGCCGAAGACGTTCGTCGCGATGACCCGCGGCCGCGCGACGGCGAAACCGCATAAGGGAGGCGCGTGATGGACCTGGAGCGGAGGCGCCTGTTCGGCGGCAGCCTGTCCCTGGGCGCGCTGACGATGCTGACCGGCTGCGACATCAGCGACCACGACAGCGTGCAACGGGCGCTAGCGTTTATGTCGCGCTTCAACGACCGGGTGCAGGCGGCGATCTTCCGCCCGAACCGGCTGGCGCCGACATTCTCCGAGGCGGACGCGGTGAAGAACTTCCGCTATAATGCCTGGTACGGACCGGACAAATCCCCGAAACTCGATGCGGACCAATATCGTCTGCGACTGGCCGGCCTGATCGCCGACAAGCGCCCGTGGACAGTCGAACGCCTGTACGCCCTGCCCCAGGTCACCCAGATCACCCGCCACGTTTGCGTCGAAGGCTGGAGCATGATCGGTAAATGGAGCGGCACGCCGCTGCGCGAATTCCTGGGCCGTGTCGGGGCCGATACGACCGCCAAATACGTCGGGTTCGAGTGCGCGGACGGCTACTACGATGGCATCGACATGGCCACGGCGCTGCATCCGCAGACGCTGATGGCGTTCAAACTATCCGATGACATCCTGCCCACACGCTATGGTTACCCTTTCAAGATCAGGATTCCGACCAAGCTAGGATTCAAGAACCCGAAATTCGTTACGACCATCTACGTCACCAACCAGCAGCCGAAAGGGTTCTGGACTGACCGCGGCTACAACTGGTTCAGCGGGATATGACGCATGGGATGTACTTCGGATACCCCGACCGGGGATTGCGCGATCGGTGTGATGGCCAAAGCGCCACGGCCGGGATTTTCGAAGACAAGGCTTTGCCCGCCGCTGAGGCCTGACCAGGCCGCTGCCCTCAGCGCGGCATTTCTGCGCGACATCACGGACAACATTCTGCTGGCCGCGCGACAGGCGCCCATCGCGGGCTACATCGCCTATGCACCGGCGGGACAGGAGGCGCTGTTCAACGGCCATCTCGCGGCCGGGACCAGGCTGGTGCTGGCGGATGGCTCGCCACTGATGCCACCGGATGTGCGGGGTTTCGGCCGCTGCCTGCTGCACGCGATCATGGCCCTGCTTGCGCGTGGCCACGGGTCCGCCGTGGTGCTGAACGCCGACAGTCCGACGCTGCCGACAGCGCTGCTGGTTCGCACCGCCGAGGCGCTTGGCCAGGATGGCGACCGCGTCGTCCTGGGCCCGGCGGACGACGGCGGGTATTACCTTCTTGGGATGAAAGCAGCCCACGCGCATCTGTTCGCCGATATCGCCTGGAGCACGGACAGCGTCGCCGAAACAACCCGGACCCGCGCCGCGGAGTTGGGGTTGGAGGTGGTCGAACTGCCCACATGGTACGACGTGGACGACAACGCCGCGCTGATCCGGCTGCTGAACGAGATGGGAATGGCTCACGGGCACCGTCGTGAGGGCGTGGCGCACCGCCCTCCCTCCCTCGTCATCCCCGGGGTTGACCCGGGGATCGCCGCCAGCACCGGTGTCTGTGGGGATCCCCGGGTCAAGCCCGGGGATGACGAGGGAGGGGGGCCCTGCATCCACTCGCCCGTCTATCCTGATGCCCCCGCTTATCCTGATGCCCCCGCTTATACTGATGCCCCCCCTTTTCCTGGTGCCTATGCGGAGGTGGCAAAGGTCGGGAATGCCCTTCTGCCTTATGCGGCGCCGTTCACAACGTTGGCCCTGGCACGGATGGGACTGCGGGCACAGGGCGTGGATCTCGCCGCGGAATGATCCGGTTAGGAATTTTCGGCGGTGTCCTGCTGGCACTGACCCTCCTGGGTCTGTCGCTCCACACGCAAGGCGCCGGCACCGTCGGATCGCCCGAGGCGAAGGTGATCCTGGTCATCATCCTGTGCGTCAGCGCCGCGACCTACTTGCTGGTCGTGGCGATGATCCTGCACCGGCCCATGGCGCGCCGAGACCTGTGGATCGTGCTGCTCGTGGCGGCCGCCATGCGCCTGCCGTTGCTTTTCTCGGCGCCGTTCCTGTCCAGCGACGTTTATCGCTACGTGTGGGACGGCCGGATGCAAGCGGCCGG
>JARLIN010000028.1 GCA_031291715.1 Rhodopila sp.
CCATCTGATCCAGCGCCGTGCCGTGGCAGATGGCCCGGACTGTCGCCGGGCCATGACGGGGGCGTTGGTCGCTAGCGTCGCCGGGCCATGACGGGGGCGTTGGTTCCCTCACTGCCCTACCGTTCGACGGCCGACAGCGGCGGCGCCACCTCCTCCAGGGGCCGTCTCTCCGCGTTCGCCGCGAGGTAACCCGCGACCACGGCCGCGATGACCATGAGCACACCGCCGAGCAGATACCCATAGAAGATCGAAACCCGCGACCCGGTGTCGATCAGGACGCCGAACAGCATCGGTCCGGCCACGCCACCGACGCCCGTACCGAACGCATAGAACAGCGCGATGGCGATCGCCCGCACCTCCAGTGGGAAGCTTTCACCCACTGTCAGATACGCCGAACTCGCGGCGGCCGAGGCAACGAAGAAGATGATCGTCCAGGCGATCGTCTGTTGCACCGCGTCCAGCCAGCCCATCGCGAACATCCAGCCGGTCAGGGCCATCAGCACGCCGGATACCCCATAGGTGGCGGTGATCATGATCCGCCGCCCGATCGTATCGAACAGCCGCCCCAGCACCAGCGGCCCAAGAAAGTTGCCGATGGCGAACGGCAGCATGAACAGCCCCACGTTGCCCGACGCAATTTGGTAGAACCGTGTCAGGACCAGTGCGTAGGTGAAGAACACCGCATTGTAGCAGAACGCCTGAGCCGCCATCAGCGTCACGCCCAGCCAGGCCTGCCGGCGATACGTCGTGACCAGCGCCTTTGCCCCGACGCGGAACCAGGAATGCACATCGGTCCGCAGCGTCAGCATGCCCGGCGGCACGGGCGGCAGGGGTTTGCCTGTCTCGCGCTCCACCCGCGCTTCGATCTCTGTCACGACCTTCTCGGCTTCCTCGGGATATCCATGCGTCATCAGCCACCGCGGGCTTTCCGGCAGGAATTGCCGCAGCAACAGCACGATGAAGCCCAGCGCGCCGCCGATGATGAAGGCCGCCCGCCAGCCGATCTCCGGCGGCATGATCGCGGGGTCGAGGACGACATAGGCGCCGAGCGCGCCGCTCGCCGCGCCCAGCCCCAACCTGCCATTAAAAACCAGAACGGTGAAGCCGCGACGCCGGGCGGGGATCAGTTCCTGGATCGTGGCATTGACCGCGGCGTATTCGCCGCCGATGCCGGCGCCGGTCAGCAGCCGGAAGCACGCGAACGACCAGAAATTCCACGACAGGCCGCAGGCGATGGTGGCGACCAGATAGACCAGCACCGTTACGGTAAACAGCTTCTTGCGGCCCAGCCGGTCGGTCAGCCAGCCGAAGAACAAGGCCCCGCCAACCGCGCCAATCAGATAGGCACTGGCCGCGGCGCCGACCTCGCTTCCAGTCAGGTGCAGCATCGGGCTTTCCGATAACGCACCGGACAGGGAGCCGACGACGGTCACCTCCAGCCCATCCAGGATCCAGGCGATTCCGAGGGCGCAGATCACCAGCCAGTGAAAGCCGCTCCAGGGCAGACGATCCAGCCGGTTGGGTACATCGGTTTCATAGATTTCTCTCCGATCCCTCATTGCCCGACCTGCCTTTCTGTTGCCTACTCATCGGGCCACAAACCCGGAGAAGCCGACAGATGGGTGTTTTCGAAGCCTTGATTGAAACAACGATCGCGCGATGGCACGGGATCAAGGCGCCGAACAAACCGGCGAAGCGGTTGGCAGCGGAACTGACCGACACCATCACGGCGTTCGAGGCGCTGCGCGGCACCATGGTGTTCGAGGACGAGCCATCCAGTTTCGAAGCGGCACTGCAGGCCACAAAGGAAGGCGCGTGATGGCTGGTCTCGCCGACATCACCTTGATCCAGGCCGCCGATCTCGTCGCATCCGGGGAGGCGACGTCGCTGGATCTGCTGCACGCGTGCTGGGCCAACCTGGATGCGGTCAATCCTCAGGTCAACGCGATGATCTGGCAGGAGCGTGAGGCAGCCGAGGCTGCCGCCCGCGCCGCCGACGAAGCCGTGAAGAGCAAGCAGAAGCTCGGCCGGCTGCATGGCGTGCCGATGGCCCACAAGGACATGTATTACCAGGCCGGCAAGCTGAGCACCTGCGGCTCGGCGCTGCGCAAGGACTTCCGGCCCACCGTCACCGCCACGGTGATCGAGCGCATGGCGGCAGCCGGCGCCTACACCTTCGGCGGCCTGAACATGGCGGAGTTCGCGCAGAATCCCACTGGCCACAACAAGACGTTCGGCGACTGCCACAACCCGTGGAACCTTCCGTATATCACCGGCGGCTCGTCGTCCGGGTCAGGCGCGTCGGTGGCGGCTCGTTTCAACTACATGGCGCTCGGATCCGACACCGGTGGGTCAATCCGGCTGCCGGCTTCGGCCTGCGGCGTGACCGGGCTGAAACCGACGCAAACCCGGGTTTCGCGGTATGGCGTGATGCCGCTGTCGTTCTCGCACGACAATGTCGGCCCGCTGGCCCGCACGGCACGCGATTGCGCCCGGGTGCTGGCGGTGATCGCCGGGCATGACCCGCGCGACCCGACCAGCGCGCGGGAGCCAGTGCCGTCCTATGAATCCTTCATGGACGGCGACCTGACCGGGCTGCGTATCGGCGTCCCGACCAACTACTTTCTCGACGGGGCGGATGAGCCCGTGCTCGCGGCGATGGAAGCGGCGCTGCTCGTTCTGACCGGGCGCGGCGCCACGGTCAGCCGGTTCGACCTGCCGCTGATGGATGCCGTCGCGGCCTATGGCGGCATTGTCTCTCGCGTTGAAGCCGCCCCGATCCATGCCGAATGGATGCGATCCAACCCTCAGGCCTACGGCGCGCATATCAGTGCGCGGATGTATCCCGGCTATGCCATCCCCGCCGCTTATTATGTGGAGGCACTCAGCCGCCGCGGCCCGGTGCTGCGGGCCTTCGCGGCCGAGGTTTTCGCCAAGGTCGATGTCCTGGTGACGCCGACGATCCGCACCTGCCTGCCGACACTAGCGGAAACCGATATCGATCACGGACCGCCGGGCACCGAGCACAAGTTCATGGCGGTGTCCGCCAACACAAGGCCGTTCAACTACCTCGGGCTGCCGGCGATCAGCGTGCCGTGCGGCTTCGATCCGAACGGCTGCCCGATCGGGCTGCAAATCGCCGGCCGTCCCTTCGCCGAGGGCCGCATTCTGAAGGTCGCCGGCGCATACCAGTTGGATACGCGATGGCACTGGGCGCGTCCGCCGATCCTGGACACCGTTGGCGCAGCGGCATGAGCAAGCCGAAAGTCGCCTTCATCGGCACCGGCGGCACGATCGCGTCCCTGGGGCGCGGGCCGCTGGATCTGCAGGACTATGGCGCCACCGGCATCGTGATGCATGCCGAGGAGATCCTGGCGCGCTGGCCGGAAACCGCGCTGGTCACTGACGTGATGGCGGTGCGCTACCGCAATATCGTCAGCCCGGCTATTGGCTTTGCGGACTGGAAGGCGCTCGCCGGGTTGTGCCGCCAGCTGGTGCGCGACCATCCGGACCTGGCCGGGATCGTCATCGGTCACGGCACCGCGACACTTGAGGAAACCGCGTATTTCCTCAACCTGACGGTCAAGGTATCGATCCCGGTCGTCGTGGTCGGCGCCCAACGCCCGTCCAGCGCGCTGTCCAGCGACGCCGGCATGAATCTGGTCAATGCCATCCGCGTCGCCGCCAGCCCGGACGCCCGGGACATGGGCGTGCTGGTTGTCATGAACGATGAAATCCACGCGGCGCGGGAGGTGACGAAGACCTCCACGCTGCGATTGCAGACGTTTCGGACACCGGATTTTGGCGTGCTGGGCCATGCCGACGGCGATGCGGTCGCGTTCTATCGCCGGCCGATCCGCCGGCACGCGCCCGACACGGAGTTTGACATCGCCGAAACGGAGGCGCTGCCCCGCGTCGATATTTCCTACTCTTATGCCGGCGGTGACGGTGTGGCGGTCCGCGCCTTCGTGGCGGCTGGTGCGCGCGGCATCGTCGCCGCCGGGTTTGCCCCCGGCTTCTGCCCGCCGGGCGAAATCGAGGCACTGACCGACGCGGTCAGGCAAGGGGTCGTCGTCGTGCAGTCCACACGTGCGGGCTCCGGTCGCACGTTTCGCGGCACGAAGCTCCAGCAGGCAGGATTCCTGATCGCCGACAACCTGAACCCGCAGAAGGCGCGCATCCTTTTGGCGTTGGCGCTAACCGTGACCGATGATCCCGAGACGATCATGCGTATGTTCCGGACCTATTGACCATGGCCGACTTCGAGGCGATCCGCGCATTCGAGCATGCCGGGTGGGAACGGGCTGCCCATGCCTACGAAGGCTCCTTCGCCACGGCCACACGGCAGTTCATCCCGGCACTGTTGGATGCGGCTTATATTGGTGCCGGAAGATCGGTGCTGGATGTGGCATGCGGTCCCGGCTTCGTCGCCGCGGGGGCAGCCGAACGAGGCGCGACGGTGCGCGGGCTGGATTTTTCCGCCGCCATGCTGGGTGTCGCCCGGGCGCGCCATCCCGGCCTTATGTTCGATCAGGGCGACGCGGAGGCATTGCCGTATCCGAACGAGACCTTCGATGCGGTGGTCTCCAATTTCGGCATCCACCATGTGCCTCAGCCGATCCTGGCGCTGCGGCAGGCGCATCGGGTGCTGCGTCCCGGCGGGGCGCTGGCCTTCACCATCTGGGCCGCGCCGGCCGAGAACACGGCGTGGAAACTGGTGTTCGATGCCATCCGTCGTTGTGGCGACATGTCGGCCTCCCACGCTCCGGCGCCCGGTGGCGGCTTCGGCGATCCCACCGATTGCGCGGCCGCGCTGGAACAGGCCGGCTTCACCGGGATCGGCACCCGGAAACTGACGGGCCTGTGGTGCCACGCGGATGGGAGGGCGCTGCTGGGCGCGCTGGGATCGGGTACCGCGCGGATGGCGGCACTGATCGGGGCTCAGGCACAGGAGGCGATCCCGGCCATCGTCGCCGATATGGACCGCGCGGCCGCCGGATACCGCGACGCGGATGGCCTCGCCATTCCGATCGCTGGCTTCGTTGCTTACGGCCGCAAGTCTTGATCTGGACAGGACGCCGCCATGGATCTGTATCACGTTTGGTGCGATCTCAAGCCCGGCATCGGCGACCTGGAATTCGCCGATAAGGTGGCTGGTTACATGAACCACCTGAAGCGCCAGGGGATGATCGAGAACTGGCGACTGACACGCCGCAAGCTCGGGCTGGGACCACCCGGCCTGGGCGAGTTCCACGTGATCATCGAAACGAACGACCTGGCGCAACTCGACCGCGCGTTCAACCATGTCGCGGCACGGCGGGAGCCGGTGGAGTCCGCGCATCATGGCGTCAACAGCCTGATCCAGAACGCGGTCTTCGGTCTTTACAGGGATTTTCCCGATGCGGTTCGTCATCACGGCGAAGAGAAGTTCTGAGGCGCGATAGCAGGGGTGCGATAGCAGGGGCGCGATAGGAGGCGGCGGAAAGATCAACGCACGGTCATTGCCCCTCCGTCTTGGCCCGGCGACAGTCCGGGCCATCTGCCATGGCACAGTGCG
>JARLIN010000254.1 GCA_031291715.1 Rhodopila sp.
GCCACATCTGGCCGACCGCCTGGATGATTTTTGCGTCGTTAACGTAACGATCGTTCGGGCCATGCAGGGTGATGCGCAATCCATTCGGGAAGCCGGCCTCGGCCAGCAGCGCCTTCGCCTTCGCCGGGTCGTAGGGCGGCGCCGGCAGGTCGGGTACGTAGCTATAGGTGCCCGGTGACAGATATTGCCCGGTCGGAACCGCTGCGCCCTCCATCACCCGATCAACGATGCCCTGGCGGTTGACGGCGAGCGACAGCGCCATCCGCACCCGCCGGTCCATCAGCGGATTGGTTGCCAGGGTCTCTCCGTTCGGGCCCGTCACGAACGGTGTCGGGCCGGTGCGGGACTGGTCCAGCCAGAGGTAGATCGCGCGGTTACCGACCACCTCTTCCAAGGTTACGCGGGCATCGCTCCGCAGCTTCGGCAGGTCGGTGGGCGGGACGAACTCGATCAGGTCAACGTCGCCAGCGAGGATCGACGCAGTGCGAGCGCCATCGTTGCTGATGATGCGGTAGTTGACGTGCTGCCAGTGCGGTTTCGGACCCCAGTAGCCGTCGTAGCGCTCCATCTCGATCCGGTCGCCGGGGCGATAGGCGACGAAGCGATAGGCGCCGGTGCCGATGGCGTTCTTGCCGCTGTTGAAATCCTCGGTGGTGGGATCAGGGCCGAGCGTGTGGGGGATGATGAAGATCTGCGACAGATCTGACGGCAGCAGCGGGTATGGCGTGTCGGTTTTCAGCAGGATGGTGTGCGCGTCCACGATCTCGGTGCTGGTGACGGCACGGCTGTAAACCGAGAACGAAGCCGGGCTGTTCTTGACTCGCGGCACGCGCGCGAGCGTGTAGGCAACGTCCTCGGCGGTGAACGGGGTGCCGTCGTGGAACGTGGCGGTGCGAAGCTTGAATTCCCATGTACGGTCGTCGCGCAGGTGCCAGGATTCGGCCAGGCCGCCAATCATGTGGCCGGCGGCGTCGCGGTCCACCAGGCGTTCGTAGATGTGGCTGTCCAGGGACTCGTTCGGCGACAATGTGTGATAATGCGGGTCTATGCTGGTGACCGGCGCCGACGAGGCGATGTTCAGCGTTTGTGCCGAGGCGGCGCCGGCTATCACGGTCAGCATGGCCCAGGAACGGAGGATGAGCCCCAGTCTCGAGTGCACCATCGGTAACTCCCTGCCTGTCTTTCGCGCGACTATAGCGGCGAAGATGCAACGTCCGCTAGGTTGGGGGGATGTCACTCGATCCATTCATCGCCTGCGGAATCGTTGGCGCCGCCTGCTACGTCGCCGCGTATTTCGCCAATCTGCGGGGATGGCTGGTGTCCAGCGGCTGGGCCTTCCCGGCGGCGAACCTGTTTGGTGCGCTGTTGATCCTGGTTTCTTTGTTCGACGCGTGGAACCTGCCATCGGTGGTGTTGGAGGTGTTCTGGGCGATGATCAGTGTCTATGGGCTGGTTCGTTCCCGCGGGGGCTGATCAGTCATCTACCCGGTGGATGTCGTGGACGACCACGCCGGAGTCGCCTGTCGGCACGGTCAGCCAATCGCGATGCCGCAAGGTGCGTTGCATATCGAGGTAGCCGCTGTTCCAGTGCTCGCTCATCGAGGCCGCGCTGAACTCGTAGTCCTTGGCCTGGGTTTCGTAGGCCGCCTGCTGGTAGATAAGCTCCAGGATCGTGGCCTCCGGCATATTCGCAAGGAGCGCTTTCAGCTTGCGTTCGTCATCGTTCAACTGGTCGTCCGGGATTTTCGCCAGCAAAGTCTTCAACAGCAGGTCACGGTCGTGCTTCGCGCGAAAATAATCGGTCACGAAACGGGTGCGGCTGGAGTACTGGATATCTTTCTGCCGCGCCAGCACGTCGTACATATCACGCGGCAAGGGACCGCGGGCACTGAACAGATCGACCTGGAAGACCAGCATGTGGAGGCAGGCCGCGTTATCCAGCACATGTTGCAGCGGCGTGTTCGAGACGAGACCGCCGTCCCAGTAATAGTCGGTGCCGACTTGGACCATAGGTAAAGCCGGCGGCAGGGCGCCGCTGGCCATCACATGCTCCGGCAGGATTGTTGTTCGCGTGTTATCGAAATAGGCGAAATTGCCGTTCAGCACGTTCACCGCGCCAGCGGCGTAGCGGACGGTGCCACGGTTCAGAAGATCGAAATCGACCAGCCGCAGTAAGGTTTCTCGTAAGGCGGTGGTGTCGTAGAACGCAGTCGCGGTCTTCGTGCCACGGGGACTGAGCCAGGGGCTGATTTTGTTCGGCGTGAAGAAGCCGGGCTGTCCCAGCAACGTGGTCAGCAGGGACGACCAGGCGTTGGTGGCCTTGCGCGCGAAGTCGCCATCGGGCGTGAACAAGGACACAGGACGGGCGGTGATGCCTTCCCAGAAGGTGCGCAGCTGTTCGACCCGGCGTTCGGGCGGGTTGCCGGCAATGATTGCCGCGTTGATGCCGCCGATCGAGACGCCGGCCACGGTGTCGGGTTGCAACCCGGCTTCGTACAATGCCTGGTAGATGCCGGCCTGATAAGCGCCCAGCGCACCGCCGCCCTGCAGGACGAGGGCGATGTTGTCGCAGCCGGCCGGTCGCCAGGGCGCGCGTGCGGGCTGCAAGGCGGGAAGCGGACGTGAAGGCTGGAGAATGTCCATCTTATCCTTTTCCGTCGCGGCGAGTTCGTGGGCCGCGCCGTCATTAAAGGGTCCTATGACACGCGACAATGCTGGTTCATGATGCGGTGCGGCATAAACTACCGCTGGTATGGTGCAGAAGGATGGAGCCATGAGTCTGAAGGGAAAAGTCGCCCTGGTCACGGGTTCGACGAGCGGCATCGGGCTGGGGATCGCACGGGCTCTGGCCGCCGCCGGGGCGAATATCATGCTGAATGGCTTTGGCGATCCGACGCAGATCGAGGCGCTGCGGGAAGAACTGGCCTCGGCGCACGGGGTGAAGGTCGGCTACAGCGGCGCCGATATCAGCAAGCCGGACCAGATTGTCGCGATGGTGACGGACGCGGCGAAGACGCTCGGCTCGGTGGATATCCTGGTCAACAATGCCGGCATCCAGTTCACCGCCAATGTCGAGGATTTCCCGGACGAGCGGTGGGATCAGATCATCGCCATTAACATGTCCGGCGTGTTCCACGGCATGAAGGCCGCCATTCCCGGGATGAAGGCAAAGGGTTGGGGGCGGATCATCAATATCGCCTCGGCACACGGCCTGGTCGCCAGCGCACAGAAGGTCGCCTATGTCGCCGCCAAGCACGGTGTGGTCGGCATGACGAAGGTGGCGGCGATCGAGCTCGCCAACGCGGGTGTCACGGTGAACGCGATCTGTCCTGGCTGGGTGCTGACGCCGCTGGTGGAAAAGCAGTTGCGCGACCGGGCGGAGAAGGACGGCACGACGGTCGAGTTTCAAACACACGCCCTGGTGGCCGAGAAGCAGCCGATGGTGAAGTTCACCACGCCGGAGCAGATTGGCGGCCTAGCGGTGTTCCTATGCTCTGACGCGGCCAGCACCATCACGGGGACGCCGTTGTCGATCGATGGCGGATGGGTGGCACAGTAATCAGCCACTCGTGTAGAACTCCGTCGGATCAAACCCGACGGAGTTCGCATGCAAACTCACGAAACGGCCCGCTTCACAGTGATGATGACGAAGTCGGCCGACCTGAAGCGCCGGATCGCCACCGAACTGGCCGATGCGGTCATCAAGGTTGTGGACGTATGCGAAACCAGCCTGCGCGGCGGTGGCAAGCTGATGTTCTGCGGCAATGGCGGGTCGGCGGCGGACAGCCAGCATTTGGCGACGGAGATGCTGATCCGGCTGCGCGGCAGCCATGAGCGTCCGTCGATCGCCGCGCTCGCGTTGACCCTCGATCCCGCGATGCTGACCGCCTGCGGCAACGATTACGGCTACGACCGGGTGTTCGAACGGCCGTTGCGTGGGCTGGGGCGGCGTGGCGACGTGCTGTTCGGCATCACCACCTCCGGCCGGTCGGGTAATGTGATCAAGGCATTGGAAGCGGCGCGGGAGATGGGGATCGTCACCGTCGGCCTGCTGGGCGGGGTCGGTGAACCGGCACTTGGCCTGTGCGATCTGGCGCTGCTGGTGCCGGATACCGAAACCGCGCGCATCCAGGAATGCCACATCGCCCTCGGTCATGCCGTCCTGGAACTGCTTGAAGACCGCATTGTCGCACGGCCCCTGCTGTGAAAGTTCTGGTCACCGGCTGCGCCGGGTTCATCGGATATCATGTGGCCGAGGCGCTGCTGGCGCGCGGTGACAGCGTGGTCGGGCTGGACAGCCTGAACGACTACTACGATGTGCGGCTGAAGGAGGCTCGGCTGGATCGGCTGCGCGCGAAGGCCGGGTTCGGGTTCCACCATCTGGATGTGTCGGACAAGGACGCGGTGGGTGCGCTGGTTGCCGAGCATGGCGATCTGGCGGGAATCGTGCATCTGGCGGCGCAAGCCGGGGTGAGGCACTCGCTGGTCGACCCGTATGCCTACGTGCAGGCGAACGTCATGGGCCATCTGGTGGTGCTGGAGGCGGCGCGGCGGCTGCCGGGGCTGCGGCACCTGGTCTATGCCAGCACGTCGTCGGTCTATGGCTCGAACACCACGATGCCGTTCCGGGAGACGGACCGGGTGGACTCGCCGGTGTCGCTATACGCCGCGACCAAACGGGCCGATGAGCTGATGAGCCATGCCTATGCGCATCTGTTCGGGCTGCCGCAGACCGGGCTGCGGTTCTTTACCGTCTATGGCCCATGGGGCCGGCCGGACATGGCGTATTTCAGCTTTGCCCGGGCGATCGTCGCTGGGGAGCCGATCACGCTGTATGATGAAGGGCGGCTGAGGCGCGACTTCACCTATATCGACGATATCGTTGCCGGCATCCTGGGCAGCCTGGATCGGCCGCCCGAGGATGCCCGCGTGCCGCGGCTGCTGAACATCGGCAATCACCGTGTCGAAGAGGTGCGTGAGCTGGTGCGTCTGTTGGAGGAGGCCCTGGGCCGGAAGGCGATCATCCGCTCGGCCCCACGGCCGTCAGTGGACGTGGAGGCGACGTTCGCGTCCGTGGATGCGATCTCCGCACTGACCGGATTCACGCCGAGCACCCCTCTTTCCGTTGGAGTTCCGCGGTTTGTGGCGTGGTTTCAGCAGTGGCGGGATGGCTAAATCACAATTGGGTTAAAAAACCCGCTTGACGCTCCAGTGGGTTCGGCCTACACCCCGTCCACCGAGACGGACGGTTTCTCTTGCTTTGGTTCGTCTCTTAGACTACCTTCTCCGATCTGCATCGGGTTGGTGCTCAGCAAAGCAAACTTGGCCTGTCGGCCCACAGAGTGTGGACGATGGGTTGTTGTTGGCTTTGGCTCTTTGACAGTTGCATAGGCTAGGAAGGGATACGTTGGCGGCGTCCTTGCTGTTCACTGCGCGAGCGGTGGATGGGATCGGGCTTTGGCTGGATGATGGAACGGGATTGAGATTTTGTTCGATCGTCTAGGCTGGAAGCCTGCAGGGCGTGTCGGCGATGTATGTCTTTATATGCGTTACAGATACGCTTGTGAGGTTTTGGTTCTGGCCCTGAGGGCTGGGACGAGTGGCCTAGACTGAGAGACGGGATCTTGTTCGTTGATGTTTCCGGCGTGTCCGGGGGCAGAGATGAACCTGAGAGTTTGATCCTGGCTCAGAGCGAACGCTGGCGGCATGCTTAACACATGCAAGTCGCACGGGCACTTCGGTGTCAGTGGC
>JARLIN010000255.1 GCA_031291715.1 Rhodopila sp.
CCGCCCCCCCCCCCCCACGCCCTCGTCCGTGGGGGCCCCCAAACACGCGGGCGCCCCCCCCCCCCCCCGCCGCCATCACACGAGGGGCTGGCGCGGCCAAGACACGAGGGCTTGGTATGGTCCTGACACGAGGGGCTAGCCCGGCCAAGACACGAGGGCTGGGTATGGTCCTGACACGAGGGGCTAGCGCGGCCAAGACACGAGGGCTTGGTATGGTCCTGACACGAGGGGCTGGCGCGGCCATGGCACGGTGGGGCGGCGCGGCCCTGACACAGGTGGATGGTATCGCCCAATGACCACCCTCCGCTCCGACATCACCCCCCGTTCCCCCGACTTCGCCGCCAACGCCGAAGCAATGCGCGGCCTGGTGGCGGATCTCCGCGCCCGCGTGGCCGAGGTGTCCCAAGGCGGCGGCGCGGTCGCGCGTGATCGCCACGTCGCCCGCGGCAAGCTATTGCCGCGTGAGCGGGTCGCCGCCCTGATCGACCCCGGCTCGCCGTTCCTGGAATTCTCCCAACTCGCCGCGTTCGGCCTTTACGGCGGCGACGTCCCGGCAGCCGGAATCGTCACCGGCATCGGCCGCGTCTCCGGTCGGGAGTGCGTCATCGTGGCCAACGATGCCACCGTCAAAGGCGGCACCTACTTCCCCATGACGGTGAAGAAACATCTCCGCGCGCAAGAGATCGCGCGCAAGAACAACCTGCCGTGCCTCTATCTGGTCGACTCCGGCGGCGCCTTCCTGCCGATGCAGGACGAGATTTTCCCCGATCGCGACCATTTCGGCCGCATCTTCTTCAACCAGGCCAACATGTCGGCCGAGGGCATCCCGCAGATCGCCGTCGTCATGGGATCGTGCACCGCCGGCGGCGCCTATGTCCCGGCCATGAGCGACGAGAGCATCATCGTGCGCAAGCAGGGCACCATCTTCCTCGGCGGCCCGCCTTTGGTGCAGGCTGCGACCGGGGAGATCGTCTCGGCCGAGGACCTGGGCGGCGCCGACGTGCATGCCCGCACCTCCGGTGTGGTGGATCATTACGCACGCAACGATCACCACGCTTTGTCGATCTGCCGCCGTATCGTCGCTGGCCTGAATCGGGATAAACAGATCAGCCTGGATCTGCGCAAGCCCGAACCGCCGCGCTACGATCCGGCCGAACTGCACGGCGTGGTCCCTGTCGATCTGCGCGCGCCCTATGACGTGCGGGAGGTGATCGCGCGCATCGTCGATGGCAGCGTATTCGACGAGTTCAAGCGGCTGTACGGCACAACGCTGGTGTGCGGCTTCGCCCATCTCTACGGCTATCCGGTCGGCATTGTCGCCAACAACGGCATCCTGTTCTCGGAATCGTCGCTGAAGGGCGCTCATTTCATCGAGCTATGCAGCCAGCGGAACATTCCGCTGATCTTCCTGCAGAACATTGCCGGCTTCATGGTCGGCCGCAAATACGAATCCGGCGGCATCGCCAAGGACGGCGCCAAGCTGGTCACCGCTGTATCTACAACCGCCGTGCCGAAGATCACGATGATCATCGGCGGCAGCTACGGCGCGGGGAATTACGGCATGTGCGGGCGTGCCTACGATCCGCGCTTCCTCTTCATGTGGCCGAACGCCCGGATTTCGGTCATGGGCGGGGAGCAGGCGGCCGGCGTGCTCGCCACCGTGCGCAGTGGCTCGGCCGATTGGACGCCGGAGCAGGAGGAAGCCTTCAAGGCACCGATCCGCGCGCAATACGACTCCCAGGGCCATCCGTACTACGCCAGCGCGCGATTGTGGGACGACGGGATCATCGACCCGGCCGACAGCCGCCGCGTGCTGGGTCTGTCGCTTTCGGCCGCGTTGAACAAACCCTTGCAGGATACACGCTTCGGCGTGTTCCGGATGTGACCGCGATGTTCCGCACCCTCCTGATCGCCAACCGAGGCGAAATCGCCTGTCGGGTCGCCCGCACCGCCAGGCGGCTTGGGATCGAAACGATCGCGGTTTACTCGGAAGCCGACGCGCGTGCTCTGCACGTCCAGGCAGCGGACCGGGCCTATCCGATCGGGCCGGCCTCGGCCCGCGAAAGCTATCTGAATATTCCCCGGATTATCGAAACGGCGTGCGCTGCCGGGGCCGAGGCGATCCATCCCGGCTACGGCTTCCTGTCGGAGAATCCCGACTTCGCCGAAGCCTGCGCCGCGGCCGGGATCGTGTTCGTCGGCCCGCCACCCTCGGCCATGCGCGCGATGGGATCGAAGTCGGCGGCGAAAGCGCTGATGGAAAAATCCGCGGTGCCGCTGCTGCCCGGCTACCACGGCGATCGGCAGGAACCCGGGTTCCTCGCGGATCAGGCGGCGCGGATCGGATTTCCGGTGGTGATCAAGGCGGTCTCCGGCGGTGGCGGACGCGGCATGCGGGTCGTGACCTCCGCTGGCGATTTTGCGTCAGCACTGGCATCCGCGCGACAGGAAGCCGCATCCGCCTTCGGTGACGACCGGGTGCTGATCGAACGCTATCTGCAACGGCCGCGGCACATCGAGGTCCAGGTCTTTGCCGATACGCTTGCCAACGCCGTGCATCTGTTTGAACGCGACTGCTCGGCTCAGCGCCGGCACCAGAAGGTGATCGAGGAAGCCCCCGCGCCCGGCCTGTCCGCGGCCCAGCGGGAACAAATGGGATCGGCCGCCGTCGCTGCCGCCCGGGCGGTCGGGTATGTCGGCGCCGGAACAGTCGAATTCGTCGCCGACGCGGACGGGTTCTTCTTCCTGGAGATGAACACCAGGCTCCAGGTCGAGCATCCCGTAACCGAAATGGTCACCGGTTTCGACCTGGTGGAATGGCAGTTGCGGGTCGCGGCGGGTGAGCCTCTGCCGGTGACGCAATCCGCGATCACGCTCTCCGGCCATGCCATCGAGGCACGTATCTACGCCGAAGACCCGGCACGGGATTTCGCCCCCTCGGTCGGGCGGCTGGCGCTGTTCCGCACGCCGACGGAAACCGATGGCGTGCGTGTCGATACCGGCTTCGCCACCGGCGATACGGTGTCGATCCATTACGATGCCATGCTGGCGAAACTGATCTGCCACGGCCCGACGCGCGACGCCGCGTTGCGCCGCATGCGGCAGGCTCTGGCCGATTGCGCGGTTGCCGGTGTCGCCAGCAACCTCGATCTTCTCGGCCGTATCGCCGCGCATCCTGATTTCGCCGCCGGCGGGATCGACACCGGCTTCATCGCCCGCGAAGGCACGACGTTGCTGGCGGCGCAGGGGACACCGCCGTCCGAAGTGCTGGCGATCGCCGCGCTGGTGGTCCTGACCGCCGAAACCCCAGCCAGGGGCAACGACCCCTGGGACGAACGGGACCTGTGGTGGCTGAACATCACGCCGGCGCGGGTGCTGGACTTCACTGACGGCGCGGCCAGTTACCCGGTTTCAGTGACGCGCGACGGGAACGACTGGTGTATCGACGGGATGCGAGGGATCGCCGAGCGCCTGGACGGTGGCCGGCTGCGTGTGTCGCTGGATGGCGTCTGGCGAACGGTCGTGGCGATCCAGGACCACCACGTGGTGACGCTGCGCGACAACGGCCTGACCTGGCGGTTGACCCTGCCTGATCCGCTGGCGGCGGCCGATGATGAGGAGGATGCCGGCGACCGTCTGGTGGCGCCGATCCCCGGGCAGGTGACTCAGGTGGCGGTGGCGGTAGGGGATCGTGTCACACGCGGCCAGATCCTGGTGGTGCTGGAGGCGATGAAGACCGTCTTCCGCCTGTCCGCGCCGGCTGATTCGGTGGTCGTGTCCGTGTCCTGCGCCGCCGGGGAGATGGTGCAGGAAGGGCAGATGCTGGTTGGGTTCGAGGAGGTCGCGTCAGAGGGGCAGAACGGCGCGTAACTCAGCACCGTCGCCGCAATCGTCATGGCCCGATGACAGCGATGTTGTCATGGCCCGGCACCCGGCGCCAATTTGCTGAGGATTATTGCCTCAACGCCCGCTGGATACCTTGTGAGGGTAAGGAATGTTCTTACCTCCATTTATCACGAACGCCCTGAACCCGACTTTGAACCGGGCCGGCCTCCAAAGATGCTCCGTCACGATCATGCGCCGGCGAAAGGAGACTGAGACATGACCACCTTCTGGCGCCCGATGCTGCTGGCGGGGGCGCTGATGACGGCCTTCCTGTCGGGTGCATGTACCCAAAGCACCGCGGATGCCGGCAATCCGAATGTGCCCGGCGCGACCGGCAAGACCATCGTGCCAGGGTCCACCAGCACCGTGGCAGGGGACGCGGACGCGACGTACATGCAGCAGAAGTGGCAGCTTGGGCCAAACCGCTGATCAGCCCCGCCGCCCCACCAGTTCCAGCAGCGGAAGCAGAACCGCATCCCGCTCCGCCGCCAGTTCGGTAAGCGAGCGCCCTTTCGCCTCCGCCTTCACGCCGTCGATGATCTGCCGGCAGTTCGCGTCCGAGAGTTCAGGCGTAGACATCGTTGCCCACCATGACTCGAACACCGGCTTGAACTGCGCCAGCATGTGCTCGATCCCGCCCTCGCCGCCGCCGAGGTGGAAGGTCATATGAGGCCCCATCGCCGCCCAGCGCAGGCCTGGGCCGGCGCTGATGGCTGTATCGACATCCTCGACGCTCGCCAAACCGGTGACGACGGCGCTGACCGCCTCGCGCCACAGTGCCGCCTGCAGCCGATTCGCCAGATGACCCGCGGCTTCCTTGCGGATGTGGATCGGCTTCTTGCCGATGTGCTTGTAGAATTCCAGGCACCACGCCACCGTTTCGGGCGCGGTTTCACGGCCCGCGACGACCTCGACCAGAGGAATCAGATGCGGCGGGTTGAACGGATGCCCGACCGCGAAACGCGCCGCCGAGCTGAACCCAGCCTGCATGTCTGTCATGATCAGGCCGGAGGTGCTGGAGGCGAGAATCGCATCCGCCCGCAGCACCGGGTCGATCCGGCCGAACAACTCACGCTTCGCCGGCAACCGCTCGGGCGCGTTCTCCTGCACGAAATCCACGTCCGCGACGGCGTCTTCGGGCGTCGCGTGGAACCGCCAGGCATCGGGCGAGGCGCCTTCGACCATCCCCAGCCGGGACATCGCCGGCCAAGCGTCGGCGACGTAGCGACGGACGTAATCCTCGGCTTCCGGGCGCGGGTCCCAGACCTGGACCTCCATTCCGCGCGACAGGAACCACGCGGCCCAGCTCGCGCCAATCGTCCCTGCGCCCAGAATCGCGGCGCGTTTGACCTGTGTCGGTTGCGTCATTCGCTTGCTCCTGTATTGAGTCCCCGCCAACAGTAGCAGGAGGAAGCATGGCAAACGAAACCGGCCTGCGGTCCGCCGCCGACAGTGTCCCGTTGGATTGGAACGCGGTGCGCACCTATCTGGCCGTGCACGGTCACCGGTTGGACGCTGATCCGCCGCCGCGCCAGTTCGCCGGCGGCCTGGCGAACCTGAACTACCTGATTCACCTGGACGGAAAGCCCGCCGTGCTGCGCCGTCCGCCGCTGGGGGAACTGCCAGCCGGCGCCTATGACATGGCGCGCGAGTTCCGTATCCTGTCGCGCCTGCCGGACGCGCTGCCCTTTATCGCCCGCGGCCTGCATCTGTGCGACGATCCCAGCATCATCGGCCAGCGCTTCCAGATCATCGAATACCGCCCCGGCCTGGTGATCCGCGAGCACCTGCCGCCCGAGCTCGCGCACCGGCCCGAGATCGGTGCCCGCCTGTCCCAGGTGCTGCTGGAAACCATCGCCGCGATCCATGCGGTCGATACCAAGGCGATCGGCCTCGACGATCTTGGCCGGCCGGAGGGCTTCCTGGCGCGCGGCGTCGCCGGCTGGCGCAAGCGCGGGCTGGCGGCAAAAGAAGAGGGCACGGACAGCCTGCACAACGATGTCGGCGCCTGGCTGGAAAAGAACATCGTCCCGGAGGGGGCGCCCGGCCTGCTGCATAATGATTTCAAGCTCAACAACATCATCCTGGATCCGAACGACTTCTCGCCGCGCGCGGTGGTGGACTGGGACCAGGGCACGCGCGGCGACCCGCTGTTCGATTTCGCCACGCTGCTGAGCTACTGGATCCATGCGGATGATCCCCCCGCCATGCACGACATGGAGCAAATGCCGGCCGTCGAGGCTTGTCTTTGTTCCCGCCAGGATGCAGTGGCTGCCTACGCGAAACTCTCCGGGCGCGACATGTCCAACTTCCTGTTTCATCGCGTGCTGGCGATGTACAAGCTCTCTGTCATCTTCCTTCAGCTTGGCCTGCGCTATCGCACCGGCGCGACGCAGGAACCGCGCTACGCCCCGCTGACCGGTATCGGCACCGGTATCTTGGCATTCACCCATGAAATCGCCCAAGGACGCGCATTCTGATGGACTTCTCCCTCACCCCCGAACTGCAAGAGTTGCAGCAGCGCACACGTGCTTTCATCCGCGACAAGATCATCCCGCTGGAGGGTGACGGCCGCCAGACCCATCACGGCCCCACCGAGGAATTCCGCCGCGAGCTGGTGGCCCTGGCCGCCGAGGCGGGCCTGGTGGCGCCGCATGTCGGTGTCGAATACGGCGGCCTCGGCCTGTCCCATGTCGGCAAGGCCGTCGTCTTCGAAGAGTCCGGCTACTCGCTGCTTGGCCCCGTCGCGATGCACATCTTCGCCCCCGACGAAGGCAACATGCACCTGCTGGAAGCCGTTGCTTCAACCGAACAGAAAGACCGCTGGCTGCGCCCGCTGGCCGCGGGCAAGACGCGGTCCTGCTTCTGCATGACCGAACCCGCGCCGGGCGCCGGATCGGACCCCGCCGCGCTGAAAACGACCGCGGTGAAGGACGGCAACCACTACGTCATCAACGGCGACAAGTGGTTCATCACCGGGGCGGACGGTGCCGCCTTCGCCATCATCATGGCGAAGGATGAGGAGGGGAACGCAACGATGTTCCTGGCCGACATGGACACGCCGGGCATCGAGATCGTTCGCGCGATGGACAGCCTCGACTCCGCTTTCGCCGGTGGCCACGCGGTGATGCGCTTCAACAACGTCCGCGTACCTGCCAGCGATATCCTGGGAGAGCCCGGCAAGGGCTTCCGCTACGCCCAGGTCCGCCTGGCGCCGGCGCGGTTGACGCATTGCATGCGCTGGCTGGGGGCTGCCAAACGCGCGCACGACATCGCGACAGCCTATGCCCTCAAGCGGGAAGTCTTCGGGTCCAAGCTGATCGGCCATGAAGGCGTCGGCTTCATGCTCGCCGATAACGAAATGGATATCCGCATGAGCCGGTTGTCGATCATGCACACCGCATGGACGCTGGACCAGGGCAGCCGGGGCACGACCGAATCCTCGATGTCGAAAGTGTTCGTCTCGGAAGCGGTCTGGCGCGTCGTCGATCGTTGCGTGCAAGTCCTGGGCGGCCAGGGCGTCACCGGGGAAACCCTGGTGGCGCGCATCTTCAACGAGGTGCGTGGCTTCCGCATCTACGACGGCCCGTCCGAGGTGCATCGCTGGAGCCTGGCACAACGCATCGCCCGAAATGGGGCAAACTGGTGAGCGACTTCGATCTGACCGGAAAGGTCTGCATCGTCACCGGTGCGGGACGGGGCATAGGTCGCGGCATGGCGGAGGGACTCGCCCGCCACGGTGCCACCGTGGTGTTGACCGGACGCACCCGGGCGACCTTGGAGGAAGCCGCCGCCGCCATTGGCGAGCAGGCGATCGTCCAGCCGGCGGATGTGTCGAAAGAAGCCGATGTGATCGCGCTGCGCGACGCGGTGCTGGCGCGCTGCGGCAAGATCGACGTGCTGGTGAACAACGCCGGCGTGAACCCGATCCTCAAGACGATCGAGCGCACCAGCCTGCAAGAATGGCAGGACATCATCGACGTCAACCTGACCGGGTTGTTCCTGTGCTGCAAGCATATCGGCAGCGCGATCGGGGAGGGCGGGTCGGTGATCAATGTCAGCTCCATCGCCGGGCATGGCGGGCTGCTTCGGTCGGCGCCGTACTGCGCGTCGAAGGGCGGGGTGGAGCTGTTCACCAAGGCACTCGCGCTGGACTGGGCGAAGCGGAAGGTGCGGGTGAACGCGCTGGCGCCGGGCTGGGTGGATACCGACCTGACGCACGGGTTCCTCGGGCACGACGTGCATGGCACGCGCTCGCTGGAACGCACGCCGCTGGGGCGGTTCGGGACGCCGCGCGATATGGCGGGGGGCGTGATTTTCCTGGCCAGCGATGCCTCGGCGTTCATCACCGGGCATAGCCTGGTGATCGATGGCGGATGGAGCGCGGAGTAGCTTCGCACGCGCTGTTCGCCGCCGGTAATCCGACCTGGATGGCGTTGGCGGAAGGCTGACGCGGCCGCCTTGACATCGCGGCCGCCGTGCCGAATGTGAGGCTCACACCGGGGTGCCCTCGCAGTGGGGGCTGAGATCAAACCCGTGAACCTGCTCTGGGTCATGCCAGCGAAGGGAGTTGTCATGCGGATTGTCATCATCGGGGGCGGCGTGCTGGGAGCCAGCACGGCGTTTCACCTTGCGCGGGCAGGGACGCAGGTCACCGTCATCGACGCCTATCTGGACGGGCGGGCGACCGCGGCCGGCGCGGGCATCATCTGCCCGTGGGTGTCCGGGGTGGAAGACCAGATTTTCTACCGCCTGTATGCCGCCGGCGGCGAATACTACCCGGACCTGATCGCGAGGCTGGCGGAGGCGGGGGAAACCGACCTCGGTTACCGGCGGGCCGGTGCGCTGCTGGTGTCTGACGATACCCAGGAACTTGCCTGGATCGAACGGATGGCACGCCAACGCGCGGTGGCGGCGATGGGGGCGGTCACCCGCCTGTCGCCCACCGACGCGCAGGCGCTGTTTCCACCGCTGCGGCAGGGGCTTGGCGGTGTGCATGTGACGGGCGGTGCGCGGGTCGATGGCCGGCGCCTGGCGGCCGCGCTGCTGCGCGCGGCTGTTGCTCATGGGGCCACTGTCATGCAGGGGCATGCGGCGCTGGCGGTTGAGGCCGCCCGGGTCGTTGGCGTGGATGTGGGTGACAGGCGCATCCCGGCCGATCGGGTGATCGTTACGGCCGGAGCATGGGTGGATTCGGTGCTGCGGCCATTGGGCTTTGGCCTGCCGATCGAACCGCAGCGCGGCCAGATCGTGCATTTGCAGCTTGCGGGCGTGGATACGCTCGATTGGCCGATCATCCTGCCGCCGGGCAGCCACTACATCGTGCCGTTCGGCGGCGGCCGGATCGTCGCCGGTGCCACGCGGGAAACCGGTGCGGGATTCGATTACCGGGTGACGGCGGCCGGACAGGTGGAGGTGCTTGCCGCGGCGCTGCGGATCGCGCCAGGCCTGGGGGCGGCGACGCTGATCGAGACCAGGGTTGGCTTCCGTCCTGTCGGCGTCGAAATCCGACCGCTGTTAGGGTGGGTAAAAGGCGTGGAAGGCTTGGCGGTTGGCAACGGGCTTGGCGCGGCTGGTCTCACGATCGGTCCGTTCGCGGGCCGGTTGCTGGCGGACCTGGTGACCGGGCAACCCTGGCTAATGGATCTGGCGCCGTTCGATCCGATGCGGCGTATGGACTCGGTGCCGGTCGGGTCGGTGGTGCTGCGTTAGTCTCCTTCTTTGAACGACCGGCGCGTACGCTGCGTTTAGCAGGCGGTTGGCTCGAGGGGCTGGGTTTGGCTTGATCGGTGAGTGTCCCTGATGTATTACCTTTTAACAAAAGTAAGGAAAGCGCCATGGAATCCGCCATCACGAGCAAGGGCCAGGCGACCATCCCGAAGGCCGTCCGGGATCATCTGGGGCTGCGTGCGGGTGATCGGGTGAAATTCTTCATCCATCCGGATGGCAGCGTGGTTCTTCTGCCGAAAATTCCTGTCTCCTCCTTGCGTGGCATCGTCAAAGCCAGGCAACGGCCTGTGACGCTCGAGGAGATGACGGAAGCCGCCGCGGCTGGTGCGTCCGAGGGACAGGGCCGCCGGTGATCGGGATCGATACGAACGTTCTTCTGCGCTATTTGGCGCAGGATGACCCGGTTCAATCAGCAATGGCCACGGAGCTGATCGAGCAGCGGCTCAACGCACGGAACCCAGGCTTCATTAGCGTGGTGGCTATGACGGAGATGGCCTGGGTCCTGGCGCGTTCCTATCGCCTGGAAGGCAAGGAAGTCGCCGCGGCGATCGAACGCGTGCTCCAGGCCGACGGGCTTGTGGTGGAGAATGAGCAGGCGGTCTTTACGTCGATGATTGCGCTCAAAGAAGGGCGAGGATCGTTCGCGGACGCATTGATCGGGGCGCTGGGTGCCGCGGCAGGGTGTTCCTGCACGGTCACCTTCGATCGGAAGGCGTTTCGGCTCGCGGAATTCGAGCCGGTGTGAGCCCAGCGAAGGGAAGGGCACCGTGGCAGGCGATATCGGCATGCTCTTTCATCGTGAATTGCAGCACCTTGCGCGGCGACCGCGGCAGATCCCAGGTTTTCGATCAACAGATCAAGGCTGATACGCTGGGCCTCCGCCAATCAGCACAATTGGCGGCCGGCGTCGTCCTGCAGTTCGACGGTTAGGCCCGTCATTGCAATTGCTCCAGGCATACTGCCGGGATCGCCGGGACCAGGATCCGCTACCGGTTCATCCCCCGCACCGCCTCCACCACCGCCTTCGTCACTTCCTTCGTCGTCGCCGTCCCACCCAGATCAGGCGAGAGGATCCCAGCGGCGCAGACCTGCTCCACCGCCCGCATCAGCAGGTCGGCGGCCGGCTTCTCACCCAGGTGCTCCAGCATCATCGCTCCGGTCCAGAACGACGCGACCGGGTTGGCGATGCCCTTGCCGGTGATGTCGAACGCGCTGCCGTGGATCGGCTCGAACATCGACGGGCTGCGGCGTTCCGGGTCGATATTCCCGGTCGGCGCGATGCCCAGCGAACCCGCCAGCGCCGCCGCCAGATCCGACAGGATATCCGCATGCAGGTTCGTAGCGACCACCGTATCGATGGTCCGAGGCTACCGAACCATGCGCATGGTCATCGCATCGACCAGTTCCTTGTCCCAGGTCACGTCCTTGTAGTCGTGCGAGACAAGCGCCGCGATCTCATCCCAGAACACCATCCCGTGCCGCTGGGCGTTCGATTTCGTCACCACCGTCAGATGCTTTCTCGGCCGAGACCGGGCGATGTCGAACGCGAAGCGCATGATCCGCTCCACGCCCCGGCGGGTGAAGATGGCGGTCTCGGTGGCGACTTCCTCGGGCAGGCCGCGATGCGTGCGTCCGCCCTGGCCGGCGTACTCGCCTTCCGAGTTCTCCCGCACGATCACCCAGTCCAGGTCGCCAATCCCGACGTCGCGCAGCGGTGAGGTCACACCCGGCAGAATGCGGGTCGGCCGGACATTCGCATACTGGTCAAAGCCCTGGCAGATCTGCAGCCGCAGGCCCCACAGAGAGATGTGGTCCGGAATGTTCGGATCGCCGACCGCGCCGAAATAGATCGCATCGGCGGTCCGCAGCCAGGCCAACCCGTCGGCGGGCATGAATTCGCCGTGCTTGCGGTACCAGTTGGATCCCCAATCGTAGTGGTCCACGGTCAGCTTGAACCCGCCATCGCGGGAGGCGACCGCGTCCAGCACTTCCAGCCCGGCGTCGATGACCTCCGGCCCGATGCCGTCGGCGGGGACAGACGCGATACGGTAGCTGCGGGTCATGGAGCGGCTCCTTGGTACGTTTGGCGCCATTCGTAGCGCGCGGGGCGCCCTGAACCAAGTCCGGTCCGGCTACTCGCCCGACATCCGCGCCCTGCCGACACCGTCGCCGTCAAGCGTCTGGTCATCGTCCATGGTGACGACGACCTTGATCAGCTTGCCGGTGAATGCGAACGGCGCATCGTAGTGGGAAACGGGCGAGCCGCGGTCTCGCCCGATATCGAGTCCGGACCACGAGATGAAATTGAAGAAACCCAACCGGGACTCGATATGGCCGGCCGGTTCGCCGTCGATCAGCAAGGTGAAGCCGCTCAGCCCCGGCCCGGTTCCCAGCGTTGGCTTTTCTTCCCGCGTGAGCCGGCGAACGCGGACTCCCAGACGACGTTCCCCGGGCGCGACCAGACGATCTGACTCGACGATGACATGCTCGCCGCCAACATTCATGTCATGCACGAGGCGTCCGTTCCGCAGGTAAAGACTGTAGCCCGTCGTTGCGTCCCCGTGGGCGATCAGCACACCTTCGGAGCCTTCGCCGATCAGGGCGTGCGCCTCGATCAGATAGCTGCGGCTGCGGACGTCGGGCGCCACCTCGGTCGGAACGTGACCCATCCCCGCGTGGAACACGTAATGCCTGCGCGCGCCCTGGAAACGGGTCGCGCTCTCGATGAAGCGCGGGCCGAAACGGTCATCCAGCGGCAGAACCTTGTGCTTCTCCGCCTCCTGCCACCAAAGTTTTACCAACGCTGCCAGCTTTTCCGGTTCCCGATCCGCGAGGTCGTCGGTTTCCGAGAAATCCGCATCCAAATGAAACAGCTCCCATTTGTCGCTCTCATAAGGTGTTCCCGGCGGATGGAACGCGACGGCCTTCCAGCCGTTGCTCCAAATTCCCCGATGTCCGAACATCTCGAAATACTGTGGCCGGGCCTTCGACGGCGCCGTCGGATCGTTCAGGCTCGGTGCGAAGCTGGTGCCCTCAAGAGGCATTTGCGCGATGCCGTTGATCGCGGCCGGTGGATCGATCCCGATCACGTCCAGCAGCGTCGGCGTCAGATCGCTCGCGTGGGCGAACTGATGCCGCAATTCACCCCGCGCGGCGATGCCGGCGGGCCACGAGATCACCAGCGGATCGCGGATACCGCCGCCATGCGTGTTCTGCTTGTAGCGCCGCAAGGGAGTGTTGGACGCCATGGCCCAGCCGAGCGGGTAATTGGAATGCGTGTTCGGGCCGCCGATGTCGTCGATGCGCGCCAGTTTTTCGGCCATGGGTTCGGCGCGGAGGTTCCGCGGGCCCGTGAGGTTGACGCCCCCGCGCGGGCCGCCTTCCTGGCTCGCGCCGTTGTCCGAAAGCACCAGCACCAGCGTGTTGTCGCGTATCCCGGCTTGTTCCAGGAACGCGATCAACCGCGCCAGATGCCGATCGGCGTGATCGAGCATCCCGGCGAACGCCGATTGCAGCCGGGTGAAGAATCGTTGTTCGTCCGGGGAATGGCTCGACCACGCTTCGACCCCGTCGTTGCGTGGCGGCAGGCGGGTCGATTCAGGAACGATGCCAAGAGCCTTCTGTCGCGCCAGCCGCCGGTCGCGTTCCGCATCCCAGCCGTCGCTGAAAACCGGATCGTAGCTTCTGATAAGATCGGACGGTGCCTGGTGCGGCGCATGAGTCGCCCCCAATGCCAGCCACAGCAGCCAGGGCATGTCGGGCTGTTCCGCTACATGGCCTGCCAGGAAACGGATCGATTGATCGACTAGATCGGCCGTCAGATGATAACCGCTGGCGAACGTCCCTGGCGGATCGATACTCGAATTGTCCAGCACGAGTTCCGGGGCGTATTGGTCGGTTTCGGCATCGAGGAAGCCGTAGAAACGGTCGAAGCCGCGACCGAGCGGCCAGCCGTCGAAGGGGCCTGTCGCGCCGCTTTCAGTGAGTGGGGTGACGTGCCACTTCCCCAGCATGTAGTTGCGATAGCCGTGGGGCCGCAGCATCTCGGCGAGCGTACCCGCTTCTTTCGCGATCTTGCCGCGATACCCCGGAAAGCCACTGTCGAAATTGGCGAGGCACCCGACACCGACAGAATGATGATTGCGCCCGGTCAGGAGCGCCGAACGGGTGGTCGAGCACATCGCCGTGGTATGAAAGCCAGTGTAGCGAAGACCCTCGGCGGCGAGCCGATCGATGGTCGGCGTCTTGATCGGCGAACCGTAGCAGCCAAAGTCGGAGAAGCCGGCGTCATCGAACAGCACGACAAGAATGTTGGGCGCGCCCTTGGGTGCTTTCGGCGGATTCGGCCAGTCGGGCGTGGAGTCCTTGAGCGTCGTGCCGATCTTGCCTTGCCAAGGCCGAC
The DNA here is from genome assembly GCA_031291715.1 of Rhodopila sp. Taxonomy (GTDB): domain Bacteria; phylum Pseudomonadota; class Alphaproteobacteria; order Acetobacterales; family Acetobacteraceae; genus Rhodopila. The sequence continues at coordinate 14,018 of JARLIN010000255.1, forward strand.
TTTTGTCCTCGCCCACCGGTTTCTCCCCTTTGTTGTTCGTGGCGGACGTCATTGTCATCGCCGGGGAAAGGGAAGCAGTCCCCCGGCAGTAAATCTCAGGTCGGCGCGATGGTTTTGCCTCTGCGTCATGGTGCGGCCGTGACGCGGAGAGAGCCGTGCACGGGGCAAGTCATGCGCCGCGCTTCGCCTGTCCTGGTGCGTATGGGGGTAGGCCCGGGCACAAGAAGGTCTGCTTCTGTTTCCGGGCATTATAGGCGTGCCGTACTACCAAATACTCAAATATACCGTATAGTAGCGCCATGCCCGCGAAACGGGTCTGCAATGTTGTGTTCTTTGTTGCGGCGCAGCATGGCGTGATTACATTTGCAGGGAACCCAGCGTCATGCTGGCAGTAGATGAAAGGGGTCACCCCCATGCATTTCACTCTTCCCCATGTTCTTCGCGATATCTTCGGCCTGTCCGCGCCGCACGATGAGCATCTGCTCGCCGGCGCCGACGAAGAAGCCATCCAGGCACTCGGCGTCAGCCAGCCCGTCCTGGCGCGTTTCCAGCAGGACGTCGCGGTTCTCTGCCCCGACCTCGTGCACGAAGCGCAGCTTGGCCTTGGCCGCAG
>JARLIN010000256.1 GCA_031291715.1 Rhodopila sp.
ACCTTGCGCACATAGGGCGAACGCGGGGACCAATGCAGGATCATGGGCTGGCTCATGTGCACCTTCACGACAAATGTGGCCCGGCATATCCTCCGAGCCGAAACGAGGAGGGGACGTTTGCCATGAATTGGATTGAAGTCAACGGCACCAGCCTGCGCTACGAGGTCAGCGGCAGCGGGCCGACCACGCTGGTGCTGGTCCACGAAATGGGGGGCACGCTGGACAGCTGGGACCAGGTGCTGCCGGCGCTGAACAACAGCCGCCGGGTGTTGCGCTACGACACGCGCGGCGCGGGCCTGTCCGAAAAGACCAAAGGTTCGGTCACCTGGAACCAGATGGCGGACGATCTGGCGGGGTTGCTGGATGCGCTGGGGATCACCGGCAAAGTCGCGCTCGCCGGCATCGCGGTGGGTGCGGCGATCGCGGTGCATTTCGCCGTGCGCTATCCGGATCGCGCGGCGGCTTTGGTGCTGCATGGCCCCGCGGTGGGCGTGAGCGAGGACCGGCGGCAGGCCACGCTGGATCGCGCCGCTTCGGTAGAGGCGGGCGGCATGCGGGCTGTGGTGGAAACCAGCCTCGCGAACTCCTACCCACCTGTCGTGCGGCACAACCAGGCGGTGTTCGCCGAATTCCGCGCACGCTGGCTGGCCAACGATCCGGAGAGTTTCGGCGCGATCAACCGCATGCTGGCGGCGGAGAACATCGAGCACGAACTGGCGAAGATCGGCTGCCCAACACTGGTGACCGCCGGCCGGCATGACGGGCTAAGGCCGCCATCGATCATCGAACCGATGTCGAAGCAGATCCCCGGCGCGCAATTTCTGGAACTGAACAGCGGGCACTTCGCTTCGATCCAGACGCCGGGCCTGGTTGCGCAGGCGATCCATTCCTTCCTGCATGCCATGAAGTATTGAAGTCGGGATATTTCTGGTTCGACCGGAAACGTCATCCATCCGCTAGTGTCCGGCCCCGACGTTCGTCGCATCTTGCGGCGAGCTTCGGGTGTCCCGCGCCCGAAGTTTGCCCACTATGGCGAACCTCAGGTCGGGACACGCGCGGTCATTGACGGGATGCGGCAGCTACTGGCGGAAGCAGGCCGGCGTTCCAATCTTCACGGCGCGACCGAAAACGGGATCATACCCTCGGACGTCTCCTCGTCGGCCATCGATTTCACCGCCCAATGGAGGGTGTAACCGCCCGGCGCCGGGGCCGATGACGATGCGAACAGCACGTTCGGGGCGCTGTCGAGGAGGGGATGCAAGACCTCGATCACGTGGCCGTCGTGCAGGACTTCCAGCCGCGACCGCACGTGGTCGACCGGTCCGTCGAACCGGACAGCGAACTGAATGTTTCGCCCATGCACGACGGCCTCGGCCGCCGGCGTGGAGGTCACCACCTGCATTTGGCGGCCCCAGGCACTTCCCGCCAGCGTCAGCAGGACAAGCGCTCCGAGCAAGGCTTGTCCGCCCTTAAGATCCCGCGTCACCCGTCCATCAAGCGATCGTCCCATCATAGGTGTGCCCCGATCCCGAGTTGCGTCACCAGTGCCGGCCCGCGCCCCGTGCGGCAGGGCCGGATCAAGCCAGGTTACTCCGCCGCGCCGGCACGCTTCGCTGCCAGCCGGTCGATTTCCGCCTGCACGGCGGCGCTCGACTGGCCGGTGAATTCATCGTGGTGATCGCGGGCGAAGGCATAGCTGGCGCCGCGCCATTCGCGGGATGCCTGGAAGTGCGGATGGACGTAGCGCGCCATCAGCTCGTAATGCCGCTTCGTCTCCGCCCAGTCAGCCCAGTTCTGCGCCAGCTCCATGATCACGCCGAAGCCGCCGGAGCCCTTCTGCAGCCGCTCGATAAACGCGATCGCGTCGTCCGGCGTGCCGATGCAGGCCGAGCCGCTTTCGATCATGTACTGGTAACGATCGGAGATGTCGCCCGGCACGATCGGGAAGGTGGCGACATCGCGGAAATAATCGCAGAACCGGTCGAGCCCGTGGCGCACATTGTCCCGTGCCTTCTCCCGCGTTTCCGCGATGTGCATCAGCGTGACCAGGCGCCAGTTCTTCCGGTGCGGCACATGCCCGTTCGCCCGAGCGGTATCGGCGTACAGCGCCCAGTTGTTCTTATGATGCTCCAACGCGTCATCGCTGGTGCCGCCGATCGACAGCATGCCGATGCCATGCCGGCCGGCGGCCAGTGCACCCGCGGGCGAGCGGGCTGCCGCCACCGCCATTTCCATCCGCGGCTGAGAATAGCAAGGCAGTTGCAGTGCCGCACCGTTCAGGTCGAACCAATCGGACTTGCGGGTGACACTCTCGCCACGCAGCAGTTCCATGATCACATCGAGCGATTCATTCATCATCCGCCGTTGATCGGCCGGATCGACACCGATCTTCTTGGCGTCGTGCACCAACGAGCCGGGACCGACCCCGAACATCGCCCGTCCGCGTGTCTGATAGTCGAGTTGCACCATCCGGTCGGCCACGATGAACGGATTGTGGTACGGCAGAGAAACGACGCCGGTGCCCAGACGAATATGCCGGGTCCGCTCTGCTGCCGCGGCGATGAAAACCTCCGGGCTGCTGATGATCTCAAATCCGCCGGAGTGGTGCTCGCCAATCCAGGCTTCGTGGTAGTTCAGGGCGTCCAGGTGCTGTAGCAGCTCCATGTCCCGTTCCAGGGCGAGAAGCGGATTTTCGTTAAGAGCATGGAACGGTGCCAGGAAGATGCCGCTGCGTAGATACGTCATGGGAATTTCCTTTGGTTCAAACATCGAGCCGGTAGCCATCGCCGTCGGGGACGATCCGTCCCGCGGTCGCGCCGGCGAAATGGGTGCCGATGACCAGGACAGGTGTGCCGGCCAGGCGCTGGAACATCCGGCGCCGGGTCGCGATGCCCTGCTCGGGGTCGCTGTCGGCGAGGGTGCTCCATTCCGGACGGGCGATCTGGCAGGGGTGATGCATGAAGTCGCCGGTGATCAACGCCTGCTCGCCCTTCGACTGGATCATCACGCTGACATGGCCGGGCGTATGGCCGAGCGTGGGCACAAGGGAAATCTCATCGCATATGCGTTCATTGGTTTCGACCATGGTGGCGAGCCCGGCCTCGACGATCGGGGTGACCGAGTCCGCCAGGATTGGCGCCATGTCCGGGCGATCCTTTACCGTCCGCCAGTGCTCATACTCGACGCGGCCCATCAGGTATTTCGCGCGCGGGAAGGTCGGGACCCACTTGCCGTCAACCAGCCGCGTGTTCCAGCCGACATGATCGACGTGCAGATGGGTGCATAGAACGGTATCGATCGACTCGGTCGGGAAGCCGGCGGCGGCGAGGTCGGCCAGGAATGGCCCATCGCGGTCATTCCAGTGCGGAATGCGTCGGTTTTGCTTGTCGTTTCCCAGGCACGTATCGACGATGATGCGGCGATCCGGGGTTTCGACGATGAAGCTGTGGATGCTCATGCGCAGCCGTCCGTCCGCATCGGCGAAATGCGGCTGCAGCCACGTGATCGGCAGGATTTCCTCGCGCGTCGCCTGCGGCAGCAGGAAGCGGGTGCCCCCGGTCATCTCCAGTTCGACAAGCTTGGTTACGGTAACGTCGCCGATCGTCCATTTCATGCCGTTTGCTCCCGCCTTGATGCCATCATAAGCCGGTTCGGCCGACTTGTGCCAACCCGCGCGGTCCATCAGGATGTCCTCCAAGTCTTGGAGGAAACAGATGTCCCTGCACATCGACTACTATGCTTCGCTGAATTCGCCCTGGACGCATCTGGGTGCGGCGCGGATCGAGGCCATGGCGATGGCCAACAACGCCACGCTGCGCATCTATCCGGTCGATTTCGGCACCATTTTCTCCCAGTCCGGCGGGTTGCCGCTGCCGAAGCGGTCGCCGCAGCGCCAGGCGTATCGCCTCATGGAACTGGCGAGATGGCGCGATCATCTGGGCATCCCGATCCATGTCGAGCCGAAATTCTTCCCGTCGAACGAACTCCCCGCCGCGTGCTGCGTGATTGCGCTGCGGGAGACGGTGGGCGACCAACCGGCGATCAAGCTGGCGCACCGGGTGCTGAAGGCGTTGTGGCAGGAGGAGAAGAACCCCGGCGATCCGGCCACTTTGGCTGCGTTGATAACGGACGTTGGCCTGGACGCCGATCAGGTGATGAAGCTCGGCGCCGAACCGCGCTGGGCCGAACGGCAGATGGCCGACACACAAGCAGCCGTGGATCGCGGCGTGTTCGG
>JARLIN010000257.1 GCA_031291715.1 Rhodopila sp.
CCTGCGTGCCGGGTGGGGCAGTTTCCGCTTCACGCCGCCGGCCCAGGTTCTGGCCGCATTGGACGTCGCGCTGGACTTCCACGCGGCCGAGGGGCAGGCCGCCCGCCTGGCCCGCTACACCGCCAACATGCGCACGCTGTATGACGGTGTCCGTCGCCTCGGCCTGACGCCGTATCTGCCGCCGTCCCGCCAGGGGCCGGTGATCGTCAACGTCCATGCCCCGGCCGATCCGGCCTGGAACCTTCAGGCGTTCGTGGACGCATTGAAATCTCGCGAAATTCTGATAAGCAATTTTTATAACACGCCGTCACCCACGTTTCGCGTTGGCTGCATTGGTGCGATCACCCCCGACGATATGGCGGGCGCGGTTCAGGCCATGGACCAGGCGTTGCGGGAAATCGGTATAAAAAAACGGGAGCCAGTCCAGGAATGAACCCCGATCTCGAAATCGCCCGCGCCGCCAGGCTCCGTCCCATTCAGGAGATCGCTGCCAAACTCGGCATCCCGGACAGCGCGGTGGAGCCCTATGGCCGCCACAAGGCGAAGATCGGGCTGGATTTCATCGACAGCCTGGAATCGCGCCCCGACGGTGCCCTGGTTCTGGTCACCGGCATCAACCCGACCCCGGCGGGCGAGGGCAAGACCACGACCACGGTCGGGCTCGGCGACGCGCTGAACCGCCTTGGCAAGCGCGCGACGATCTGCCTGCGCGAACCCAGCCTCGGGCCCAGCTTCGGCATGAAGGGTGGGGCGGCCGGCGGCGGCTACGCCCAGGTCGTGCCGATGGACCAGATCAATCTGCACTTTACGGGCGATTTTCACGCCATCACCTCGGCCAACAACCTGCTGGCCGCCATGATCGACAACTCCATCTACTGGGGTAATCCGCTCGGTATCGACGCGCGCCGGATCTCCTGGCGCCGCTGCCTCGACATGAACGACCGGGCGCTGCGCGGCATCGTCGGCAGCCTGGGCGGAGTCGCCAACGGCTTCCCGCGGGAGGACGGGTTCGACATCACGGTCGCCTCGGAAGTCATGGCGGTGTTCTGCCTGTCCCGCGGCCTGCCGGACCTGCAAGCGCGCCTGGGCAAGATGATCGTCGCGCAGACGCGTGACGGCACCAACGTCACCGCCGCGGACCTCAAGGCCGACGGCGCGATGTCCGTGCTGCTGAGGGACGCCATCGCGCCCAACCTGGTACAGACGCTGGAAGGTTCGCCCGCGCTGGTGCATGGCGGTCCGTTCGCCAACATCGCGCATGGCTGCAACTCCGTCATGGCGACGCGGCTCGGACTGAAGCTGTCGGACGTCGTGGTGACCGAGGCCGGCTTCGGCGCCGATCTGGGCGGCGAGAAGTTTCTCGACATCAAATGCCGATCGGCCGGCCTGAAGCCGTCCTGCGCGGTGGTGGTGGCGACGGTGCGCGCGCTGAAAATGCATGGCGGCGTCGCCCGCAACGCGCTGGGGCCCGAGAACGTCGAAGCGGTGCGGCGCGGCATCGCCAATCTGCAGCGCCATGTGGAGAACCTGCAGAAATTCGGCCTGCCGGTGGTGGTCGCCGTGAATCACTTCACATCCGACACCGAGGCCGAGTTCGCCGCGATCCGCGACGCCATGGCCACGATCGGCACCGAGGCGATTTCATGCACGCATTGGGCGCATGGCGGGGCAGGGGCCGAGGCTCTGGCGCGCGCCGTGGTCAGCCGGATCGAGGCTGGGACAGCCGCCTACAAGCCGCTGTATCCGCTAGACCTGAAGCTGGCCGACAAGATCCGGATCATCGCCAGGGAGATCTATCGCGCCTCCGACATCGCCGTGCCCGACGCGGTGGCGAAGAAGCTCGCGTCGTTCGAGGCCGCGGGCTTCGGTGATGTTCCGGTCTGCATCGCCAAGACCCAGTACAGTTTCACCTCCGATGCCTCCGTGATGGGTGCCCCCACCGGCCACGTGCTGCCGGTGCGGGAGGTGCGGCTGTCCGCCGGTGCGGGCTTCGTCGTGGCGATCTGCGGCGACATCATGACCATGCCCGGTCTGCCGCGCGTTCCGGCTGCCGAGTCGATCTATCTGCGGGAAGACGGGGAAATCGAAGGCCTGTTCTGACCGTCCAGCCCGGGTGCCTGCCAGCCACGGCGAGGCCGTCGCACCGCACCCGCGGGACCACCCGTCCGGATACGGGCCGCTGGGGCGGACCGGCAGTTCGTGGTATCGTTTTGCGACTCTGGTTCGCCGGCCCGCTCGGGGTGACCGGAACACTGTGATGCAAGACGCCGCCGCCGCACCGGGAGGAGGACACCATGGCCAAGCAGTTTGAGCGTATCGAGGCGGCGCACGCCGCGTTCATCGAACAGCAGCATATTTTCTTCACTGCCTCGGCCGCCGCCACTGGACGGGTCAATGTGTCCCCCCGCGGCACCGACGCCTTCCGCGTGCTCGACCCGAACAGCGTGGCGTATCTGGATGAGACCGGCAGCGGCAACGAGACCGCCGCCCATCTGCGCGCCTCCGGCCGGCTGACCGTCATGTTTTGCGGTTTTGAGAACGTCCCGATGATTCTGCGCCTCTACGGCCAGGGTCGGGCGCTGCCGCGCGGCACCCCCGAATACGCGGCGCTGCTCGAAACCGCGTTCGACAACCAGGAACCGCCTGGCGCCCGCCAAATCATCCGCCTGGATATCGACCTCGTGCAGACAAGCTGCGGCTACGGCGTGCCGTTGTTCGACTATAAGGAGGACCGTCCGACCCTGCGCCGCTGGGCGGAAGCCAAAGGCGAGGAAGGCGTGGCCGCATACTGGCGCCAAAAGAATGTCCGCAGCATCGACGGCTTCGAAACCGGCGTCGAGGCGGATCAACCTGCCATGGTGGATTGACCCACGTGATCTCTGACGACCTCCTGACCATTCTCGTCTGCCTGCTCGGTTACCTGCTGGGCTCCATCCCATTCGGCCTGCTGCTGACCAAGATCGCCGGTCTGGGTGACATTCGCGGCATCGGATCGGGCAATATCGGCGCAACGAACGTGCTGCGCACCGGCCGCAAGGGCCTCGCCGCCGCGACCCTGCTGCTTGATGGGGTGAAGGGTGCCGCCGCCGTGCTGATCGCCCGTGCGCTCGTGGGGCAGGACCTCGCGCTGTTCGCCGGCCTGGCTGCCGTTCTCGGCCACCTGTTCCCGGTCTGGCTGAGCTTCAAGGGCGGCAAAGGCGTCGCCACCGGACTCGGAGTCCTCATCGCCGCCGCCTGGCCCATCGGTATCGTCGCCTGCGCGGTCTGGCTGCTCGTCGCCGCCGTTGCTCGTCTGTCCTCCCTGGCGGCGCTGGCTGCCTTCGCCTCGGCCCCTATTGCGGCACTTATCCTGGAAGAGTTCGGCGTCGTTAAGCTTGCCTTTACCATTGCCGTGCTGGTGTTCGTCCGCCACCAGGCCAACATCCGCCGCCTGCTTGCCGGCACCGAACCGCGTATCGGCCGGAGCAAGACGGGACGCGCCTGACTCGGCCCGCCGGCATTTCCGCCGGCGGCACGAAAGGACGCCGCCGGCATGTCAGCCTGGACCGACCGGATCGATCACCTACGCCTGGTCCGCACCGAGGGGGTCGGACCGGTCACCTATCGCCGCCTCATCGAGCGCTACCATACCCCCGCCGCCGCGCTGGACGCCTTGCCGCGCCTCGCCCGGGCCGGCGGGCGGGCCACCGCCCCGCCGACAATCAGCGCTTCCGACGCGGAGCGTGAGCTGGAACGCACCAACGCCCTTGGCGGCCGGATGATGTTCCTCGGAGACGCCGACTACCCGAAGCTGCTCGCACTGATGGATGACGCGCCGCCCTGCCTGATCCTGTCAGGCGACGCGGATCTGCTGGAGCAGCGCGGCGTCGCGACGGTGGGCGGCCGCAATGCCTCTGCCAATGGCCAGCGCATGGCGGAAAGCCTGGCAGCGGAGCTGGCCCAGGCCGTCGTGGTGGTGTCCGGCCTGGCCCGAGGCATCGACACCGCCGCGCATCAGGGCGCGATGCGCACGGGCCGTACCATCGCCGTGATCGCCGGCGGGATCGACCAACCCTATCCGCCGGAGAATGCCGGCTTGCACCGCCGTATCGCCGACACCAACCTTATCATCAGCGAATCCCCCATCGGCACCGTGCCGCAGGCCCGGCACTTTCCGCGCCGCAATCGCATCATCGCCGGCCTGTCCCTGGGTGTCGTGGTGGTCGAGGCGGCGCCGCGGTCCGGCAGCCTGATCACCGCGCGCATCGCCCAGGACGCTGGCCGGGAAGTGTTCGCCGTGCCCGGAACGCCACTGGATCCCCGCGCCAGGGGCGGCAACGACCTGATCCGCCAAGGAGCCATCCTCGTGGAGTCAGCCGCGGATATCCTGGAGAATCTGCCTCTGGAACCGGCCGCGCCGCGCCCCCGGAAACACGGTCTGGGCGAGACCGCTCTGCCCTTTCCGGACGAGCCTGCCAGCGCCCAAAACCCACCGGAAGCCCGGTCCGAGGTGCTGGGCCTGCTGTCGCCGGAACCGACAATGGTTGACGATCTGGTGCGGCGCTGCCAACTCTCACCGTCCGTCACTATGGCGGTTCTACTGGAATTGGAGTTGGCGGGCCGTGTAGAGACACTACCCGGCAGCCGGATCGCGCTCTTGCCGGATGCTTTTGATTAGGATACCGCACCGTTCAATGTCAGACGTCGTCGTCGTCGAATCCCCCGCCAAGGCCAAGACCATCAACCGCTATCTAGGTGGCGGCTACACGGTTCTCGCCAGTTTTGGGCACGTGCGAGACCTGCCGCCGAAGGATGGCAGTGTCCGGCCGGACCAGGATTTCGCGATGGACTGGGAGTCCGACGCGCGTGGCGACAAGCAGGTCGGTGCCATCGCCAAGGCGCTGAAGGGCGCCAAGACCTTGTATCTCGCCACTGACCCGGATCGGGAAGGGGAGGCGATTTCCTGGCACGTCAAGGCCATGCTGGCGGACAAGAACGCGCTGAAAGGCGTGGACGTCCGCCGCATCACCTTCAACGAGATCACCCGTAACGCCATCCGCTACGCCATCGCCCATCCGCGCGAACTCGATCAGCCGTTGATCGAGGCCTACATGGCCCGCCGCGCGCTGGACTACCTGGTGGGCTTCACCCTGTCCCCGGTGCTTTGGCGCAAGCTGCCCGGCAGCCGCAGCGCCGGCCGCGTCCAGTCGGTCGCCCTGCGCCTGATCTGCGATCGCGAAGCCGAGATCGAAGTCTTCAGGGCGCGCGAATACTGGACCATCGAAGCGCTGTTTATCACCCCCGGCGGCGCACCCTTCACCGCGCGCCTGACCCACCTGAACGGCAAGCGGCTCGACCAGTTCGACCTGAACAACGAGACGCTCGCGCTGGCGGCCAAAGCGGCGGTCGAGGCCGGCACCTTCACCGTCGGCGCTGTCGAGCGCAAGCGGGTCAAGCGCAATCCGCCGCCGCCGTTCACGACCTCGACCTTGCAGCAGGAAGCCTCCCGCAAACTGGGCTTCGGCGCGCAGCAGACGATGCGTCTGGCCCAGGGCCTGTATGAGGGCGTCGATATCGACGGCGAGACCACCGGCCTGATCACCTATATGCGAACCGACGGCGTGCAGATGGCGAGCGAGGCCATCGCCAGCATCCGCGACCACGTGAAGGGCAGTTTTGGGGCGGATTACCTCCCCGCCACGCCGCGCGAATACACCAGCAAGGTGAAGAACGCGCAGGAAGCGCATGAGGCGATCCGGCCCACCGATGTAACCCGCACGCCCGATCAGGTCGCCAGCGGCCTGAACCATGACCAGCGCCGGCTGTATGAACTGATCTGGAAGCGCGCCGTCGCGTCGCAGATGCAGTCGGCCGAGCTGGATCAGGTCAGCGTCGATGTGACCGACAGCAAGGGCCTCAAGCTGCGCGCGAACGGCTCGATCGTCGCCTTCGACGGCTTCCTGAAGCTGTATCGGGAAGACACCGACGACGCGACCGACGAAGAAGACAACCGGATGCTGCCGCCGATGAGCGAGCGCGATCCGCTGAAGCGCGAAAAGGTGGATGCCAGCCAGCATTTCACCCAGCCGCCGCCGCGCTACTCGGAAGCCAGCCTGGTCAAGAAGATGGAGGAGCTGGGGATCGGCCGCCCCTCCACCTACGCGTCGATCCTGTCCGTGCTCCAGGATCGCAATTACGTGAAGCTGGAGAAGCGGCGCTTCATCCCCGAGGATCGCGGCCGCCTGGTCACCGCCTTCCTGGTCAGCTTCTTCGAGCATTACGTTGATACCGGCTTCACCGCCGGGCTCGAAGAGAAGCTGGACGACATCTCCGCCGGCCAGTTGGACTGGCGGACGGTGATGCGCGCCTTCTGGGACGAGTTCTCCAAGGCCGTCGAGCAGACCCGCGACCTGAAGATCAGCGACGTCATCTCGGCGCTGGACCAGGACCTGGGGCCGCACTTCTTCCCGGCCCGCGAAGACGGCTCCGACCCCCGCGTCTGCGCCGCCTGCGGCACCGGGCGGCTGGGGCTGAAACTCGGCCGCTACGGCAGCTTCATCGGCTGTTCCAACTACCCCACCTGCCAGTACACCCGCCGCCTGGCGGTCGACGCCGGCGAGGAGGGTGGAGAGACCCTGAAGGATGGGATGCGGTCCCTGGGTCACCACCCGGACACCGGCGAGGAGGTCACCGTCCGTCGCGGCCCCTACGGCCTTTACGTCCAGCAGGGTGAAAACGGCGAGGACAAGAAAGCCCGCCCGAAGCGCACGTCGCTTCCGCGCGGTATGGATGGCGACAGCCTGACGCTGGACCAGGCGCTGGGCCTGCTCTCGCTGCCGCGCGAAATCGGTCTCCATCCCGAAACCAAGGAAAAGATTGAGGCCGGCATCGGCCGCTTCGGCCCCTACGTGAAAATGGGCGCCGTATTCGGCTCCTTGGACAAGGACGACGACGTGCTGGCGCTCGGTCTCAACCGGGCGGTGGATCTGCTGGCCAAGAAGCTGGCCAGCGTGCGCACGATCGGCCCGCATCCGGGCGACAAGGATCTGGTGACCGTGCGGAAGGGCCGTTTCGGTCCCTACGTCCAGCACGGCAAGACCGTCGCCAATCTTCCGCGCGGGGTGGCGATGGAGGATATCACGCTGGACGAGGCCGTGGCGCTGCTGGCCGAGAAAGGCAAGGCGCTGAAGCCGCGCGGCGCCGCTGGCCGCAAAGGCGGGCGCGGGGGCGCGAAGGCCGCCGACACGGCCGAAAATGCCACGGGCAAGGCGCCGGCTCGGAAAGCGCCCGCCAAGAGCGCGGCTGCGAAGCCGGCGACCGCCAAGAAGGCCGCCGGTAAGAAACCAGCCGCCAAGAAGGCCGCCGCTCCCGCGCGCAAGGCGTCCGCGAAAGTGCCTCCACGCGCGGCGGAGTGATCTCGCTCCTGACGGAAAGCTGAGGGGTAAGGGCAAGACGGCACTTGCGGTCCGAATCGCAAGGCCTCATGTCGGACTGATGAAAAAGCGCGTCAGCCCTTCCTCGCTCGCCCTTCCCGTCATGATGGCTCGGTTGGCCACATCATCCTGGGAAACGATTTTCCACCGCACGATGATGATGGCTCAAGGAAGCTGTAGCCTTGCCGAGTACCAGCGGATGACCACTGAGAAAGTGGCGGCGATGCAGGCGTCCACGCTGGCGCTCATGAGCGGGCGGGATCATGCCTCCATCCTGGCGCCCTTCCTTGTTCGGTCGCGCGCGAACGCCAAGCGCCTGCGCCGCTAGACCCTTCGGCCGCCGGTCTCTCTGTTTGATCGCATGATCCAAGCGCTTCGGACGGTCCGCCCAGCGCGATCATGCTCTCAGGTCTAGCTCAGGCGCTGCCCCGCCGTGCCGTGTCCAGATCGTCCCGGGGCGCCTCGGCTTCCTTGCTCAACCGGTGGAAGCTCCGCACGCTGAACGGCAGCATGCCCAGATAGATCAGCCCCGCGGCCGCCAGCGCGGCCCAAGGGTCGGCGATCAGGACGGCGGCATACCCACAGGCGCCCAGCAGCAGCGGCAATACATACTCGGACCGGACCTTGAAGTTCTTGAAGCTCCAGACCGGAAGGGTCGAAACCAGCAGCAATGCGGTGCCGATCAGCACCAGCGCGCAGAGCAGCGGAAATTCCGCGACATCGACCAGCCAGTCCCACCCGAGGGATTTGGCCTCCAGGCCCAGGAACAACGGGAACAGCGCGAGTCCCGCCCCGGCCGGCGCCGGCACGCCCGTGAAGAAATTATACGCGTAGGCCGGCCTGGGTGCCCCATCCAGGGAGGCGTTGAACCGCGCCAGCCGTAGCGCCATGCACACCGCGAACACGACGCAGGGCGCATAGCCATAGGCCCCCCCTCGCTTCAGCGACCACAGATACATGACGAACGATGGCGCCACGCCGAAACACAGGAAGTCGGACAGGCTGTCGAACTCCGCCCCGAAACGGGACGTCGCCTTCAGCAGACGCGCCAGCCGGCCATCCAGCCCATCGATCGCGGCCGCCACGGTGATAGCCACCGCCGCCGCGCCGAACCGGCCTTCCAGGCCGAAGCGCATCGATGTCAGGCCGGCGCACAGCCCCAGCATCGTCATCAGGTTGGGAATGATGCGGTTGAACGACGGTCCCTTATAGCGCGGGCGGTTTCGCTTGCGCGGCCGGTAGTTCCGCAACCGGTGGATCGGAGAAACCGGCGACCGGTCGCTCATGACGGCAGTTCGGCGATCACCGTTTCGCCACCGATCATCGTCTGTCCCTCCACGACCAGCGGGCGGACCCCTTCCGGCAGATACAGGTCCGTTCGGCTGCCGAAGCGTATGATACCGAATCGGTCGCCCGCGGTCACCGGGTCGCCTTCGCGCACCGAGCACAAGATGCGGCGAGCGATCAGGCCGGCGATCTGCACCACCGCGATCTCCTGCCCGTTGGGCAGGCGAATCGCCAGGGCGTTGCGCTCATTCGACTCGCTCGCCTTGTCCAGGCTGGCACTGACGAAGGCGCCGTGGCGGTAGGCGATGCGGGTGACGACGCCGTCGGCCGGCACGCGGTTGACGTGCACGTTCAGCACCGAGAGGAAGATCGAGACCCGCCAGCGCGCCTCGGGCCCAAGCCCCAGTTCCGGTGGCGGCATGGCCGGTGCAACGGAGACAATGCGTCCGTCGGCGGGTGCCAGGAACAGGCCGGCACGCGGCGGCGGCACTCGTTCCGGGTCACGGAAGAAATACAGGCAGAACAGGGTGAAGATCAGGCCGAGCCAAACGAGCCAGGCCCCCACCACCAGGCCCAGGAGGAGGGCGATCAGCCCCCCCATGATGAAAGGGCGCCCAGCCGGGTGCGGGGGGGCGAGGGTTTGGCGAATATCGTCTGCAATGGCCATCAGGCGCGGGGTTATGGAGCGTTACCCCGCGCCCGGCAAGGAGACTTGAACCGTGATCGCGCTAGGCGGAACATCCAGAGGGCGTGAATCATTAGACGCCCCGCTCGTCATGGCCCGGCGACAGTCCGGGCCACCTGATCCCGCACCGTGCCGCGGCGGATCGCCCGGACGTCGCTGGACCATGACGAGGGCGATGGGCCGTGACGAGGGACTAGATCGCGGCTTCCCCGAAGATGCGGCCGGTTTCCCCGCGCCATGGCCCGTGATATCGCGCCAGCCAGTGTTCCGCCTGGGTTGGCGTGCCCTCGGCGATCGCCTGAAGCGGGTCCAGATAGGCTTGCTCATCATCGCCCGCCGCATTCAGGCGGCCCCGGGCGCGCAGCCCGTCCTTGGCGATCGCCACGACGTCACCGGCGATGTCGCGCAGCGTGCCGCCCCGCCACGGCGCGGCCAATCCCTGGCGCGGCACGGCGGCACGGGCGGCGACGGAGTCGTCCCATCCGGCACCCCGAAGCAGCGCCTCGGC
>JARLIN010000258.1 GCA_031291715.1 Rhodopila sp.
AATATGAGTACAGTCACGCTCCCACCTGGAACAACGACCTTTCGCAGTTTCGAGGCGGACGGGAACGACTATATCTTTGCCGGAATCTCTCAAAGTCTGGGAAGCCTGCCCGTGATGTCGTTCATAACGGGCTCATTGAACTTCCCCGACAGCGTAATCGTTGGAACCGCCCCCTCGTCATCGCCGGCTTATGGGGAGATCACGCAGGGCCCATTCAGCTACGTGCAAATCCTTGATGGAATGCAGGCCACAAATGGAACGCTCACCATCGATCAGAAAGTCGGTGCTCGGATGGTGCTGGACGGAAACAGCCAGATCGGCGACGGCGGAACAATAGACGTCTCGTCGAATGGCACCGGGACATTCACTCTCAACGGCACGATTACGCTTAACCCGCTTGGAAGCAATCTCCTGGACTTGCAGAACGAATATCTAAACGGACATGGGACTGTCGTTCAGCAAGGAGAGAACGATACGACACAGGTTGGACGGGTGGCTTCCGGCACAACGTTCGAGTTGACCGGCGGCACGCTTGCGATCGAAAAGCCGCTCTCCTTCCGAGGCACCATAGGCCCGCTGGGGTCTCCGGGTAATGCGGCGATTGGCATTTTCGGTGAGGTGGCAGTGTACAATGCGCTTGATACGGTCAGAGCGACATTCGACACTTCGACCGATGTCTTGTCGTTGCTGGATAGTTGTGGCCGGGATTTGGGGAATTTTCACTTGTCCGGAGATGTCAGTGGCGTACACCTGACCAAGTTTTCGGAGCCAGCCTTCAACTACATAGCCATGAATGATTCGGGTAACTCGGGCATCGGGGTTGGAGGAAATATTCCGATTAGCGTGATTACATAGGCCGCCACCGACCGGCCGTTCACGATGGTCATCCCGGCAGACTCCGCGCTACGGTTCGTTCGCTCGCACGGAAAGCCGAACCCCATGCCCAACCTTCACGACCTGATCGTCATCGGCGGCGGCCTTGTCGGCGGCGCGATTGCCTGGGGGGCGCAGGCCAAGGGCGCGTCGGTCGTCCTGCTCGACGAAGGCGACATCGCCTACCGTGCCGCCCGCGGCAATTTCGGCCTGGTGTGGGTCCAAAGCAAAGGCGCTGGCATGCCGCCCTATGCCCATTGGACCCGCCGATCGGCGGCGTTGTGGCCCGATCTCGCCGCCCGCCTGCGGCAGGCCACCGGAACCGACATCGCGCTGCACCAACCGGGCGGCCTGGCGTTCTGCCTCTCCGACGAGGAATACATTGAACGCGAATCCCTGATCCGCCGCATGCACAACGAAAGCGGCGACATCGGCACCCGCATGTTGTCGCGCGAAGACGTCCGCGCCATGGTCCCCGGCCTGGGGGACGAGGTTGCCGGCGCCAGTTTCTGCCCGATCGACGGCCACGCGAGCCCGCTGCACCTGCTGAAAGCGCTGCACGAGACGCTGGCCTACCGTCCCAACCGCAAGGTCACCCGAATCGACGCAGTCCCGCGCAGCTTCACCGTCCACGCCGGTACCGAAACCTACACCGCGCCGAAAATCGTCATTGCCGCCGGCCTCGGCAGCCGGGATCTCGCCCCGATGGTTGGCTTGCACATGCCCGTGTCCCCGCTGCAGGGTCAGATCATCGTCACCGAACGGATGCGCAAAATCATCGACTACCCCACCCACCTCCTCCGCCAGACCGATGAGGGCACCGTCATGCTCGGCGACAGCCAGGAGGACGTCGGGTTCGACACCACCACCAGGATCGCCGTGCTGAAAAAGATCGCCGACCGGAACACCAGAATTTTCCCGGCACTGAAGGACGCGTCGATCATCCGCATGTGGGCCGCGCTGCGTGTCATGTCGCCGGACGGTTTCCCGATCTACGAGCAGTCGGCGCGGTACCCCGGCGCCTTCGCCGCGACCTGCCACAGCGGGGTGACCCTGGCCGCCGCCCACGCTCTGGCACTGGCCCCGGCGATCCTGGACGGGAAACTACCCGATGACGTGGCCAGCTTCGGAAGCGCCCGGTTCGAGGCAAGCAGGGCGGCGTAAACCGATAGAACGTCATGCGCGGGCCTGACCGGTGCATCCCTATGAACCCGGCACGGCGCTTCGGTCGCCCATCCCGGCGATGACCGGAGGGGTAAGAACGACCCGCAGACGCGATCGCCATTCCCAACCGCAACCTCTCCCCCCGGCCCCGCGTTAACGGACCCCAACCGGGGACCAACATGCTGAAAATGCTCTGGCTCGTCACCAAACGCAGCGCCGAGGCCTTTATTGACGATGGCGCCCTCTCCCGCGGCGCCGCCATTGCTTTCTACGCGGTCACCTCCATCGGCCCGGTGTTGCTTATCGTGGTCGCCGTCGCCGGCCTCGCCTTCGGCGACGACGCGGCAAAAGGCCCTCATGACCAAACTCGGCAATTCCATGGGTCCGCAGAGTGCCGGCTTCCTGCAACTCGCCATCGGCAGCGCGGCGAACCACCGCGCCGGCGTCATGGCGACCATCATCGGCGTGGTCTCCCTGATCATTACCGCCAGTGGAGTCTTCGGCGAAATGCAGACCGCCCTGAACACCATCTGGCGCACCAACCCCGAAGGCACCGCCGTCACGCGCCTGATCAAATCCCGCCTCACCAGCCTTACGCTGGTGGTCACGCTGGGCTTCCTGCTGCTGGTGTCGCTGGTCATCGGCGCGGCCATCGCCGCCATCGGCGAGGCACTGAACAATATCATGCCCTTCACCGAGGCCCTGCTGCATTTGGTCAACTTCGCGATCTCGATGGCCCTGCTGGCGGCGATCTTCGCGGCGATCTACAAAATCCTGCCCGACACCCACCTGGAATGGCGCGACACGATCGTCGGCGCCGTGGTCACCGCGCTGCTGATCACCATCGGCAAGCTGGCCATCGGCATCTATATCGGCCGCAGCGGCATCGCCTCCAGCTATGGCGCCGCCGGGTCGGTCCTCGCTGCCCTGCTATGGATCTACTATTCGGCGCAAATCTTCCTGTTCGGCGCCGAGTTCACCCGCGCCTACGCCGAACACCACGCCTCATACCAGCGGCCCTAAGGGTCGACTGGTATGCGCGCGGGGTTGGAGGGGCGGCCGCGCGCGAAATCAATGGGATAGCAGCGGCCCGTCCTTCGACCGAAGAGTCGATCCTTCGGGCCGTTGGTATCAGCCCGCCTGTCAGTTCAAACGACGTAATGCCGCGAACGGATGATCGTCCGGTTCGTCCTTGACGTCCGGCATCTCCGTCCCGGGCATCCGCGGATACGGGTCCAGCGCCAGTCCGAGTTGTTCCGCCGCCGCCTCTCCCAGATCGATCGCGTTGCCCTCGAACGGAATCTCGTCGTCCGATTCCAGGTCGATATCGTCGGATTCCTCGCCAGAGGGGACGAATCGGACCTGGAAAACCTCTTCCACCGGCGCGTCGAACGCTTCCAGGCTGATCACGCAGATCTGCGTGACCCGGGCGCGCAACACACCTCGCGCCAGGACCTTGTCCCGCCCCTCGCGGATCAGATGAAATGTGCAAGACACCGCGAGCACCGCCGGCAAGTTCATCCGGACAGCCAGCGCGGCGCATTCGGCTGGGGAGGCGTCAACCGTCACATCCAGCCCGTGCGGCCCGATACGGTCCAACGACAGGGGACGATGAAATTCCGGGGTCATCGCGCAGCCTCCTCCGCCGGCAGGAAATGAATATCACCGCGCAACAGCGCATCCAGCCTCTGCCCCGCCAGGCACGCTGCCTGCGCCACGGCCAGCCGGGCCATCGCGACGGCCGAACCGGCGGGAGGTTCCGCCCCTCGCCAGAGGTTCCGCGCAAGCGCTGCCTCCAACCCGGCCGCGTCGCCCCAGGCCGCGGCATAGGCCGCGCTCCGACCGTGGAACGCCTCCCACATCGCGCGGTTGCGCTTGCCCACGGACAGGTCGCCGACGCCCATCTCCCGCAGATTGATGTCCATATCCAGGAACATGGCGTCGAACACCGCCTGAGCCAGCGTCGGCCCGGGTTCGGGGTCTGCGTTCAACCGGCGAATCACCAGATAGACATACAGTCCGATCGCATCGAACCGGCCGTCCAGCGTGTCGGGCACGCCCAGGGTTCCGTACAGGAACGGATCACGCGCCGCGGAAACCGCGGCACCATAAAGTTGAAAGCCGGCACGTTCGTGCCTGCCGTGTCTGCGAAGGAAACCGGCCAATCCCGCCTCGATGCTCATTGACACGGCCGGGGCGACCGTGACACGCACCATAGATAGCACCGGTTGCCGATCCGACCAGCCGGTCACCAAAAATCGCGGGATGCACCAGTTGCCCATGTCAATCACCCTCCGCCGTCTGATGCTGATCTCCTGCCTGCTCCTGCCCTCCTGTAGCTGGCTGATGCCGGCCCCACAGCTGCGCGGCAACAGGGTGGACCCCGAGGGACTGAAGGAACTCGTACCCGGCACTTCCACCAAGGCCGACGTCTCGGCCGTGATCGGCTCACCCACCGCGCACGATACGTTCGACGACAGCACCTGGCTGTATATCAGCGAGCTGACCCAGCCGCGTATCGGCCGCACCCTGGGCGAGTTGGACCAGAACGTTGTCGTCCTGACCTTCGACGACAAAGGCGTCTTGAAGACGATCCACAAGCTCGACAAGGGAGACGCGCTGCCGGTCACCATGGAGGCGCGGACCACCCCGTCGCCAGGAACCGAGGCGTCGTTCATGCAACAGCTTCTGGGCAATATCGGCCGCTTCAACCCGACCGGCGGGGCGACCCCAGGCGCTGGTGGCGGGGCGCCTGCCGCGCCGCAGTGACGGTCTTGCCACGGAACGATGCCTGGAGCAGTTTTTCACCCGTCGCGAATGGACGTGCTGCTATCGGCCTGATCCAGGCCCGGGGCTGGTTGCGTCCTGCCACCGTCGGACAGGTTTTTCGTTATGGACATTCCCCAACACAGTTACCTTTCGGCCGCCGACGCTTTGGCTCTTCGTTACGGTGCGGACGCGGCTCCGACCGCCGGTCCCTGGAACGAACATATCTCGCTGCTGCTGTCCCACCGCTCCGTCCGCGGCTACCGGCCTGACGCGCTGCCGCAGGGGACGCTCGAAACCCTGATCGCCGCGGCCCAGTCGGCGGCGACCAGCTCCAATCTGCAAACCTGGTCGGTGATCGCGGTGACCGACCCGGACAAAAAGGCGGCGCTGGCGAAAGTCGCGGCCAACCAGAAGCATATCGAGCAATGCCCGCTGTTCCTCGTCTGGGTCGCCGACATCTCCCGCAACCAGCGCCTGGGCGCCGCGGAAGGCGTCACGCTGGAAGTGATGCCGTATCAGGAGACGTTCCTGGTCGCCGCCATCGATGCCGCCCTGGCTGCGCAGAACGCGACGGTCGCGGCAGAGTCGCTGGGTCTGTCCTGCGTGTATATCGGCGCCCTGCGCAACAACCCGCAAGAGGTCGCGCGGATTGTCGGCCTGCCATCGGGCGCATTCGGCGTGTTCGGCATGTGCGTGGGCTTCGCCTCTCCCGCCGCGGCGAACGAGGTGAAGCCGCGTCTCCCGCAAGATGTGGTCGTGCATCACGACGTTTACGACGCGACCGGCGAACAGGCCCACCGCGCTGCGTACGACGCATTGATGGGTACGTTCTCGACCCGCAACCAAATGGCGGCAGACACCTGGACCAGGCGTGTGATCGGCCGCATGGGCAAGATCGCCGCGATGTCCGGTCGCGACAAGATGGTCTCCGCGCTGAACGCGATGGGATTCGAACTGAAGTAGGTCCTGACGTCAAAGCAGGGAGCTTGATAGCTCCCCCTGCTGCGTCAGCCGCTGGTGTCCTGATCGGGTGCGGCACCCGCGTTCAGCAGGATATACCGTTCGATCCCGATCTGCTTGATCAAGTCAGCCTGACGATCGAGGAAGTCCACATGTTCCTCTTCGCTCTCCAGGATGTGCAGCAAAAGGTCACGTGACACGTAGTCGCGCACGCTTTCACAATAGGCAATGCCCTCCCGCAGGTCGCCGAGCGCACTGGTTTCAAGCTGCAGATCCGCGTTGAGGATTTCCTCGACCGTTTCGCCAACCGATATTTGATTCAAACGCTGCACGTTCGGCAGCCCGTCAAGAAAAAGGATGCGCTGAATCAACAAATCAGCGTGCTTCATCTCATCGAACGACTCATCGTATTCCTGCTTGCCCAGCTTGGTGACGCCCCAATGCTCCAATATGCGCGCGTGCAGGAAATACTGGTTGATCGCGGTGAGTTCGTTCGTCAACTGCGTGTTGAGGTACTCGACAACTTTGGGATCGCGGAGCATGGGCTACCTCCGTACCAAGCGTTGGCTGAAGCTACGCTCATCAAAGTGTCACGTTGCGCTGGCTCTCTCAATCTTTTTTCAAGAATCGTCAGTCGGCTCCCTGCAACTGCTCCGCTGCCTGGCCGGCGTGATCCCGCAGCAATTGCAGAACCTTTTGGACGCATTGTCCGCACTGTGCCCGGCAGCCGCAGGCGGCATATATCTCCACAGGCCGGGTACTACCGGTCTCGCTTGCGGCCTGTTTCAGCTTTCGGTCGGTCAGCGCGTTACAAAGGCAAATATACACCGAGGCGATCCATACACGTTCGATTAAACCTTCTAGAGAACATGCGAATGAGTCGCAAGCGCGAATGTGGAGGAGTGGCGCATGGCCGTACCGCCGCGATCCGATTGGTCAGGCGATATGCGATTTGGCTATCGAGCAGCCCGGAGGGGGACCGCCCGTCCCTGCCCCCCGTGCTTCCCCAGCATCCGCGCGAAGAATACCCGCTTCACCGCCTCCACCGCGACCAGGAACCCGAGCGTCGCAGCCGCAAGATAGGCGTAATACGCCCACCCCAACGTCACGAATTCGAACCATTCTCCTACCGGCAGAAACGGCAGCGCCAACGTCAGTCCGGAAATCCCGAACGCCAGCAGCGTAACCACCCGGTGCGGCCGGCTTTCGAACAGCCGGCGGCGCGTGCGTACCGCAAAGATCATCAGCGTCTGCGTGACCAGCGATTCGATGAACCACCCCGTCCGAAACTGAGCCTCCGCCATGTGAAAGATCAGCAGCAGCACGGCGAACGTCACGACATCAAACAGAGTACTGATGGGCCCCATCACCAGCATGAACCGCTCGATCAGTCGCAAATCCCAGTGGATCGGCCGCACCAGAGCCTCGTCATCCACCCGGTCCACCGGCAGCCCCGCCTGCGCCACATCGTACAGCAGATTGGTCAGCAGCACCTGGATCGGCAGCAGCGGCAGGAACGGCAGGAACAGCCCGGCCAGCACCATGCTCAGGATGTTGCCGAAATTCGCGCTGCTCGCCATCAGGATATACTTGTTGACGTTTATGACGGTGCGCCGCCCCTCGATCACGCCGTCATGCAGCACCGCCAGGTCCTGCTCCAGCAGCACGATATCCGCCGCCGCCTTCGCGACATCCGCGGCGCTGTCCACCGAGACCCCAACATCAGCCGCATGCAGCGACGGCGCATCGTTGATCCCGTCGCCAAGGTACCCGACCGTTTTCCCGCTGGCCTTCAGCGCGAGGATCACCCGCAGCTTCTGCTGCGGCGTCATACGGCAGAACAGATTGGTCCGACGCAGCCGCGCCCGAAGCGCCTCCTCGCTCAGCGCCGCCAGCGCTGAACCGGTGACCATACCCGTCACCTTCACACCAAGCTGCGCGCACAACGCTGTCGCGACATGCTCGTTGTCGCCAGTGATGATCTTCACCGCGACCCCATCGCGCTCCAGGCGATGGATCGCTGCCCCCGCTGAGGCTTTCGGCGGATCGAGGAACACGACGAACCCCGCGAACACCAGATCGGCCTCGTCGCGGATCTCGACATGTTCCGCCCCGACCGCCCGGAACGCCACCCCGAGCGCCCGGCAGCCTTCCATGCCGATCCGGTCGAACGCGTCCACTAGCGCCGCCCGCCGGGTTGCATCGAGCGGCGTCGTCTCGCCCCCCGGCACGCCCGTCGCGGCCGACAGCCGCAGCACGTCCTCCGGCGCGCCCTTCACGATGAGCAGCCGCCCCCCCTCGCGCTCGACCAACACCGAGACGCGTCGCCGCTCAAAGTCGAACGGTACCTCATCCAGCTTCCGCCACGCCGCCCCATCCTGCGTCGCATGCGCAAGGATCGCCTCATCGAGCGGGTTCTTCAGACCTGTCTCGAAATAACTGTTCAGCCACGCCAGCTCGAACACCGCCGGGTTCTCGGCGCCGGCGGCGTCGGTCGCCCGCACCATGTGGATCGAGGCCTCGGTCAGCGTGCCGGTCTTGTCCGTGCACAGCACATCCATCGCCCCAAGGTCGTGAATGGCCGGCAGATGTTTCACGATCGCCCGGCTGCGCGCGAGCCGCACCGCCCCATGCGCCAGCGTCACCGTCACGATCATCGGCAACAGCTCGGGCGTCAGGCCGACCGCCAGGGCCAGCGCGAACATCAGGCTTTCAAGCCAGCCGCGCTGGAACCACAGGCTTTCCGTCAGCACCAGGATCACCAGCACCACGGTCACACGCAGCAGCAACATGCTGAACCGGCGCAATCCCACGTCGAAAGCAGTCGGCGGGGGTGGAGCGATCAGGCTGCCCGCGAGTTGTCCGAGTGCCGTGTGGCGGCCGGTCGCGGCGATTAGCAGCGTCGCCGAACCGCTGACCACGGACGTCCCCGCCATCGCCGCAGCTTCCGCCTGCGTAATGTCCGCGGCGGCCGGCGGCGCGGCGACAGCATGTTTCTCGACCGGATAGGATTCCCCGGTCAGCAGCGCTTCGTTGACGAAGAAATCCCGTGCCGCGAGCAGCCGGCCATCACCTGGGACCAGATCGCCGGCGCGCAACTGGACGACGTCGCCGGGCACGAGTTCCGCGACCGGCACCACGATTTCGGCGCCGCCCCGCCGCACGCGGGCACGCAGCGCCACTTTCGCCTGGAGGGCATCGACCGCGTTCTGCGCCCTCGTTTCCTGCGCGAAATCGAGTAGTACGCTGAGCAGGACGATACTGCCGACGATCACGAAACTCGCGACGTCGCCGGTCGCGGCTGACAGCGCACTGGCGAACAGCAGGATCATTACCAGGGGATTGGCGAAGCGGCCCGCGAACCGACGCCAGGCTGGGGGGCGGTCCGGCGCGGCCGCGCGATTGCGGCCGTATTGAACCAATCGCCGAGCGGCTTCGTCCGGGGTAAGGCCATCCACTCCGCTGCCGAGGGCGGCGGTCAGTTCATCCGTGGTCCTGGTCCAGAATTCGCCTTCCGGCATCGCGCTTCTCCGTCCGCCTGGTCGCGCACGGTATCACGCATTGACGGAGAAGTGATGTAGCCGCGAGGCGGATCGGTGCGAACCGGGTTGAGTCAGGCCGTGACCGCGTGCCCTGGTTCCGGCTGGTTGGCCGGAGTGGACAACATCTCGGGGCCCATGCGGCCTTGCTGCCAGGAATGATATGCCAGCACCACAGAAAACACGCCGAACATCGCCAGGCACATTGCCAGATACAGAACGCTTCCCGTTGTCATAGACCCCTCCGTCAGCTCCTTTGATGGCAGGGTCATACGGTGTGCCTAGGCGGCGGACATTGATTCAAATCAAACCACGCAGGGACGCGATCAAGTCATGGGCAATACGGGATTGCTCGGCCACCCTGGCGTCCAAGAAAACGTGGTTTCGTCGCCAGTTCGAGAAATAATCATGTTAGCATTTCCCGGCACTCACCGTCCGATCCAACCTGATCCAGAGGTTCAGAACGCTGCCCTTTTGTGCGGCGAAAGGTCGATGCCAGGTTCGGAGACAAGTGGATCGCATTTTTGCCGAGCAGCCCACAGGCCCCTAGCACCAGCCTCCGCGCCAGGCGCGTCATAGGCGTCGGAATTCTGGCGGCATTATAAATCTGCACTTCAGATTCAAAAAAATGCTTAACACTCAAGAACTGAAGAAAGCGGGAAGCTCTCTCGAATTCCGGCAGTGCGGCCGATACCATTCCCGGCGACCAGAACAGGTTGCCGTGCTGCAGATGCGATCGACCGCAGAGCGCCGCATACCAGTCTCGAACATGCGCCGGTAGCCAGTGACAGAAAGGCAGACCTGTGTCATGGCGTATGATAGGAAAATTCCGATTTGGACTCGTCACGACAAGGTGGTCCCTCGTGACACGACCAAGCTCGCGCACGATTTCCGGCCTGTTGTCCACATGTTCGATAACTTCAACACAGAACGTGACATCGGCCTCCTGGTCCGCGATCGGCAAATGTGGCAAGGCACCAATTCGCCAGTCAATACGGTGCTCAACCCCGAGTATGTCGGCAATCTTGCGCGCGGCATTCATTCGCGCCCCGTCGTTATCCACGGCAATGATGCGCGCGTCCGTCTGGCGCGCCAATGCTATGGCGAGCCAGCCATAGCCTGTGCCGATGTCGGCGATGACGCGCGGTTTCCGAGCCAGCGGATATATCTTGAGCAGATCAACGAACGCGGAGACATAGGAGATATAAAGGACGCCAAGGTTCTGGGCCGCATCGCGGCTGTCCTTGAAGTGCGATACTGTCCGGATACGGGCGATTTGGTCGGCGGTCAGCGCGTCCATTCAGACTCATTCCCGGCGGGGCTAGAGAGCATTCCATTCGCAGGCATCGGCCCGGATCGAGCCAATTGTTTACTGTCAAGAAACTCTCGTCCATGCGATCGCGTTCTACGAGGCGACGGTCAAGGATTTACTTGGATCAGATTGCCAACCTGACTTGCTATGGGGTTTCTGGCAATGGGTTATCTGGCAGGAATCGAAGCTGAAATCTCATACCGAACGGCCGAAAGATTGACCCACAGCCATTTCTCCTCCGTCATGGCCGGCGACATTTATCCGTCATGGCCCGGCGACATTCATCCGTCATGGCCCGGGGGCGGGCCGCCGCCCGAGGGCGCCCCCGCGGTCCCCCCGGGCCCCCCCGGGGCAGGGCCGCCCGCCCCCGGGGCGGGACCCGCCCC
>JARLIN010000259.1 GCA_031291715.1 Rhodopila sp.
ATCGCTTCTACGAGATGGGGATCGCCGAGGCCAACATGGTCGGCGCCGCTGCCGGCATGGCGCTCTGCGGCTTCACGCCGTGGGTGTCGACCTTCACCGTGTTCCTGGCCAAGCGCGCCCTCGATCAGGTGCGCGTCTCGGTCGCCTACGCCAACCTGCCGGTGAAGCTCAACGCGGCCTATGGCGGCCTGCCGACCGGCCGGTGCGGAGCGACTCATTCCTCGGTCGAGGATCTGGCGATCATGCGGGCGATGCCGAACATGACGGTGCTGTGCCCGGCCGATGCGGTCGAGACGATCGCGATGGCCGACCTCGCCATGACGACCGACGGACCGGTCTATCTGCGCACGGTGCGCTGCGAAGTACCGGTGATCTTCGATCCGTCGTGGCGTCCGACCATCGGCAAGGCGGCCAGGCTCTCGGAGGGCGACGACCTTGCCATCTGCTCGGAAGGCATGATGACGCCGGTGGCGCTTGCCGCGGTGACGGCGCTGGCCGAGCGTGGCATCCGGGCGCGGCTTCTGCACTACGGCACGATCAAGCCGTTCGACCAGGAGGCGGTCGTCGAGGCGTCGCGCGAGTGCGGCGCTATCCTGACGATCGAGAACCATTCGGTGATCGGCGGCCTCGGCGGGGCGGTCTGCGAGGCGCTCGCCTATGACGCGCCCTGCATCGTCAAGCGGCTCGGCTTCCCCGACGTCTTCATGGAATCCGGCGACGACGACCTGATCTTCGCGAGCTTCGGCATGGACGTCGACGGCATCGTCCGCCACGCCGAAGAACTCCTGTCCCGCAAGAAACTGCGCAACTGATTTTCGGGAGACCTCCAATGCGAATTGCAGTCATCAACGAAACGAGCGCGGCCGACCGCAATGCCGACGTGGTCAAGGCGCTCGATGGCCGTGGCCACGAGATCATCAACTGCGGCATGAAGAAGAACGGCGAGCCGCCCGAACTGTCCTACGTCCATACTGGTCTGCTTGCCGGCTTGCTGCTCAGCACCGGCCGGGTCGACCTGGTGGTCGGCGGCTGCGGCACCGGCATCGGCTTCCCCGTCGCCGCGATGCAACTGCCGGGCGTCGTCTGCGGCCTGCTTCAGACGCCGCTCGACGGCTTTCTGTTCTCGCAGATCAACGGCGGCAACTGCATCAGCCTCGCCCTCAACTACGGCTACGGCTGGGCGGCGGACCGGAACGTCTCACTGATCTTCGACCAGTTCTTTGCCCATCCGAGCGGCGGCGGCTACCCGGCCTACCGTTGCGAACCGCAAGGCCAGGCGCGCGGGGTGCTGGCGGCGGTGTCGCGGGCCACGCACCGCGATCTCGCCGCGATCATCGAGGCGCTGCCTGCCGAGGCGCTGCTGCCGGCGATTACCTATCCTGGCATCCGCGAGCTCCTGCTCACCGGCAGCCCGCTCGACCCGGCCGTCGCCGCGGCGCTCGACCGCCGCTGGAAAGTCGCGGCGTGATGCGATGGGGCTGAAGGCGATGAGCCTCGCAGATGTGCTGGACGGCACTCAAACTGACGCCGGCGACTTTGGCCACCATGCGGTCCGTCCGGTGGGTTGCGGCTTTGGGCGGGCAGAATGATTCGCCGTGCGACCAGCCAAGCCCGCCATATCGACATCTGTCGCTTTGTCGCATCAGGCCATTGAGGGGGGGAAACCGACGATCTCATTGGCGATCTCATCGGTCATCACGGCGGCCATGAGATGGGCCGGCAACCAGTGCGGGCCAAATCGGGGTCCACAGCCGGCAACACATCGATGCCGCCTGTGGACTGGAGGTGTTTGAAGCCCAATTCGACCTGCCAGCGGTTTCGATACAAGGACACAATACGCTCGGCGGGCTGCGCTGCCGCCGGTAGCGAGGTGACCAGCATCATACCGTGTCTCGCTGATCGCGACCCACGGTATGACTCTTGGTTTCGCGCGCGGCCGCCCCACCATCCCCGCTACGAATCACAGCCCAACGAGCTGCTTCAACCCCTTCGATTCGTGCCTATCGGGCAGAGCTCCGGACCCGCCCTTCCTTAAAGCGAGCCGCCGTCCACGATCCAGTTCTGTGCCGAGCACATCCGCGAATCGTCGGCCGCCAGCCACAGCACCATGCGAGCGATGTCCGGCGCATGCAGGTGTTGATTCAGGCACTGCTCCTTCAGCCGCGCGGCCAGGTACTCCGGTGTCAGCCTTGCCATCTGCGGCTCGGTCACGATCTGGCCCGGAATGACACAGTTGACCCGGATGTTGTCGGGCCCGAGGTCGCGGGCCAAACCTCGCGTCATGCCCTCAATAGCGCCCTTGCTGGTCGTATACCCCGGGAAGCCGCCCCTCATCTTGCGCCAGGAAGCCGAGCCGAGATTGATAATCGACCCGCCCCCCAGGGCCTGCATCATCGGCGCGATAGCCTGGATGGCGAAGAAATGGTGCCGCAGGTTCACGGCCAGTCGGTCGTCCCAGTATTCCACCGTCACGTCTTGCCAGGCATGGCGTTCGTCATGGGCAGCGTTGTTGACCAGTATGGAAAACGGCGCCACGGCACTTGCCGCCCCGGTAATCGCGGCCTGTAGCGCGGGAATATCGCGCAGGTCGCAATGAGCATAGTACGGCGTTGGGTGCCCGGCCGCCTCGATGCGTGTGCACAACGCCCGGGCCGGCTCGTCCTGGATGTCGACGAAGGCGACGCGCGAACCCTGGGCGGCAAAGTGCGCGACGATCGACTCGCCGATGCCACTCGCCCCCCCGGTGATGAGCACGGCCCGCCCGCGCAGGCTCGGATAGACGGCGTCTCCGGCGTTCATGCGGCAACCTCCCTGTCCAGTCCGCCATGGCTTAGCAGCAACATGGCGGTACGTCAGTACGGCACGGGATCTGCTGGCGCGGCAACCGCGCGCTTTCCGTCACTGCCGTCACGCTGAAATGCACCCGCTCGGGGGGGCGTGTTGGCATCCCCGGGCGCGCGGAGGTCGGGTCGCTATTGCGTCAGTCCTGGTAGGCGCCAAGGAAGCCTGGGCCACCGTCGGCCAGCGTCACGCCCCCGCTGAACGCGGGCCTGGACATCCATGGGCGGCCGTGCCGCTCCAACAGCGTCTGCACCAGCTTGACATAAGGCACACCTTCCTCGCGCACACGCTCGCGGAAGCGATCCCAGTCCGGGTACTCCATCGCTGCCGGCCACCAGATCGCCCGTCCCGCCAGGTAGCCGCTGGCGCCGGCACGAAACGCGTAGGTCAGAATGCGACGGAACGGTTCCATGGCGGCCCCGGCGGACAGCATCACCCAGGGCCGGTCAAGCATTGCGTCCATACGGCGGAACCACTCCTGGGTTTGCGCAGCTTCGGCGCTGCCGTCATCGGGGTCGACGATGACTTTGGCGGCGATCGGCGTTTCCAGCTTGAAGATGTCGATGCCGTAGCGCTCCTTGCGGAACTCCTCGATGGCGGCAAGCACCATCTCTGGATGCCTGGCGTTGTCCTCGTGGTATGAATCCGCGGCCGGGCTGCCGGCCAGCGGATAGTCCAGCGGTTCCAGCAGGAATGCGATATCGTGGTTGCGGCAGTCGCGCCCGATCCGCTCCACCAAGGCATGCTGATGCGCCAGCACCGCCGGCGAGGCGTCTGCCCGGTACCACAGCATCAGTTTCGCGCCATCCGCGCCCAGTCGCTTGACCTTTGCCACCGACCAGCCCGGATACAGCAGGGTGCGGCGACCGCCGGCGTCCTCCTCGCAGGGGAACTGCTCCAGCGCCACCAGCAGGCCGCGCCGTGGATCCAGCGCCTGCTGCGCATAGGGATATGCGTATTGCGGGTCGACCAGCAGCGCCGAGGCGTGCGGCGACAATTCCTCGATCAGCAGGCGCTTGATTTTGCCGATTTCGGCCCAATCGGTGCTGCCGTATCGCTCCGTCACCAATTTCTCGACGCCGGATCGCTGGTCTACCGCCACCATGGTAAAAAACCCGCGCTGGTCCGACAGCCGCCGCAGCGACCAGAGCTTTCCGGCGGAAACCTCCATGGCCTCGTTCTTCATTTCATACCGGGCGATGCTACGATTTTTTCAACTCTACAAGAATAGAGGACTCGGAGCACCTTGCAAAAACTCTGTGCTCGTGGCGCAGCCGATTCATGAAAAGGGACGCCGTCGCCTCTGGTTTCCGACGAACTCGGGTTGATCATCAAGCCGCCGCTCCCACCGGCCATTGCAGCGAACGAGGTTGGGCAGGCACGAGACGGAGAAAGACAAACCCGGCTTCACCGGCATCACCGGGACCGCGGCATTCGCCTCAGCGGCGCCTGCATGGCAGGCATCGGCATCGCCATGGGACGTGAATTCGTATCGGAAATGACGTTATGCTAGCCGCCTGTTGCGACGCTTCGGGCCGCGGTCCGGCAGCGAGCCCGATCGGAATGGAAAGTGGAATGAGCATCGTCGACAGCCTTCTCCAGGACGTGGCGCTTCCGCGGATGATCCGCGTGCGGCAGAACTTCGCCGTAACGACGTGTCCCGACGTCGCCGC
>JARLIN010000260.1 GCA_031291715.1 Rhodopila sp.
ACGCCGACCCGGTGGACGCGTTGAGCTTCATCGCCCATCGCAGCCAGGCGGAGACGCGCGGACGCTCGATCTGTTCCAAGCTGAAGGACCTGATCCCGCGCCAGTTGTTCAAGATCGCCATCCAG
The DNA here is from genome assembly GCA_031291715.1 of Rhodopila sp. GTDB lineage: Bacteria > Pseudomonadota > Alphaproteobacteria > Acetobacterales > Acetobacteraceae > Rhodopila. Next base: position 126 of record JARLIN010000260.1, read on the forward strand.
GCGGCGATCGGCAGCCGGGTGGTCGCGCGGGAGACGATCAGTGCGCTGTCGAAGGATGTGACCGCGAAATGCTATGGCGGCGACATATCGCGCAAGCGGAAGCTGCTGGAGAAGCAGAAGGAAGGCAAGAAGCGGATGCGGCAGTTCGGGAAGGTCGAGATCCCGCAGTCCGCGTTCCTCGCGGCGTTGAAAATGGATGCGTGATTAGGGTTTGCGTGGGGCGCTCGGGATGGTATTGAGCGGCCCCTGTCGCTGGAGAGATGGCCGAGCGGCTTAAGGCGCACGCTTGGAAAGCGTGTGTACGTGAAAGCGTACCGTGGGTTCGAATCCCACTCTCTCCGCCAGAAATTCCGTCAATCTATCGATGGCCCTGTAGAATGTCCGATTTCTTCCAGCAGTCCTTCCCCCACGGACGCTCCAGGTAGCTTGCTGACGAGGTCGCAGCCTTATCCGGAGTTTGCCGACGGTGGGATATACACTCTCCTGAGGGGCCAGGCCGGGTGCTGAGGCCCCGCTCTTGCGCTTGGCTGCAAGGGGCAGGGGGTGTGTGCATGCTTTCGGAAGCGGGGCGATCGGGAAAGATCGTCAGGCTCATAACCCGAGGGCCGGGGGCTCGGCGTCCAGTTCCACGGCAGCAGCGTGTGCGGTCCGTGGTCTTTGGTTGGGCCGGAGTCGACGCGTCTCGGTATGTTGGTGAGCTATGTCATGGGGCAGACGACGTTCAGCTTGGTGCTCTGGATGAGCGTCATGGTAACGGCAAGCGGAGCGTCCGGGGCCCGCTATGGGGCACCCCCAAAAGGAGCTCGAAGGCCCGCTTGGTGTTGATCCATCAGAAAATCGGCTCGCCAACAACGGACGTCGTCGGCTGGAAGGCGGAGAATTGGTCCCGATGCACGAACGAAAGCAGCCGAACTAATTCCGGAATACACATGTTGCATTTACATTATACCACGTCACCTTAGTACCGACTCTCCGCCGGTTTGCTCTGCGTCATGCCTGGACTTGATCCGGCCACCCGTGGTTTTTCATCAAAATGAGGTGGTCCGGCATGGATGGCCGGATCAGGTCCGCCCATGAACTATGAGGCAGCGGCGGGTGTGTCAGTTTTCGCGCGAGCTGGTATTACATGCACCGACCGCCGATGAGATCGTCCACGAAGCGGTGCGAGCACGTGGAGGATGGAGGCTAGGTTGGCCCACTCAGCACGGCGAATCGCACAGTCTTTTTGAGTCGGATATCGATTCGTCAAGTGGTGTAGAGCAATCGGAATAATCGGGTCTCCGCATGCGGCGCCGAGCGGCGGAGCGGCACGCTGGGCCTGCACGCCGGCTTCTGAACCGGCGCGAGCTTCTCCTGCGACAACTGCGGCCGCGGATAGACTTCGCGCCAGGCCGCAGTTGGGCCGACGTCGGCTCCACGATTCTGCGCCTCCGGGATGGCGCGCTGCCCTGGCTCGCGCCTGGGGCGGCCTGTTCTGGGGTGGATGTGACCGCCAGGTTGTATCACGGGCGGGATCTGGGAGCGGAGCCGCTTCCTGCCAAACCACCGCAGAGGCCTCTGCCATCTGACACACTCAACGCAGTCCGTGAAAGCCGTCTTTAGTTACAACTGACTTTACAATCGTCCATATGACATTGGTATTACAGAACGAGCACCTGGCATCCGAGCCTTGCTTGGAGAGGTTTTCTTCACTCCAGGAGCGTGAAACCTGTCGTCACCCAGATGACGCGGCCGGTGATCGTTTCGTGCGTCGAGTAGCTGTAAAAATCTGCATTAAACTGAAATGTATAGTGGGGCGGCTTTGCTGGCATCTAAACAACATCGGATGTCTCATTTTGCGCCAATCATTTCGTGGGCCCCAATCATCGATGCTGCATCCTCGCTTTTTTCATCCGCAGACGGCTTGAGCCGGTGGCTCGAAAAGTAGATTGATATCCGCTCGCGCGGGCTACGAGGCTGGCGGAAATACATCGACATTAAAAACTACAGTTACATGCTTGTGCGGCTAGGCTGTTGTGGATATTCACAATCACGTGGTTCCGGAGGGGTATTGACGCGCTGGGAGTTACACAAGCCAGTTTCTTGGCTTTTCGGAGGAGCTGCGGCTAGGCTGCCTATTGATCGTAGCGCCCCTGCTTGTCGGGATGAAAATCATCTATGTTACGATGAAATGACATTCCGGGGCTTCAATCAAAACGCCCGATATGACGTTCTTCGATGCATGGATTCAGGATTTTGAGCAGCGGTACGCCGTTAAGTGAAAAAAAAGCCCAACCCGCGCAGATCGAAACCAATGCAACCGCGTGTGATCGACTACAACTGAAGCTGATGGAGAGTGGAATATGGCGACTATACCAGGCGGCGCGTACGTAACGGATACGCATCCGGGGGAAATCCTCCACGGGACGGGTTTCAGTGACGATATCTTCACGCACTTTGCCCACGACACAATCTACTCCGGCGACGGTAACGATTTGATTGTTTCCACCGGCGGGCATGCTGACGTTTATGCCGGCTCGGGGCAGGATGTCATCTTCACCTATAACGGCCATAACTTCGTCGACGGAGGGGATGGTTCGGATATCATCACCGTGGGCGGCCACGACAACGTCGTGTACGGTGGGGCTGGTAACGACGTCATATATGGCGGGCAGGGTGGCGACGTGCTGTTGGGCGGCGCCGGCAATGATGAGATTCACGCTGGCTCAGGCGCCGAATTCATGTCGGGAGGGGACGGCAACAACACGCTCTACGCCGGTAAGGGCGACGACACGATGATCGGCGGCGCGGGCGACAATATGTTCGTCTTTGGCAGCGGCGGCGGCAAGAACGTTGTGGTCGACTTCCACAGCGGTGACAGCATTCTCATCGCCAAGAACATCAACGGCCTTAACATCTCGACCCCACACGATCTTCTCGGGCATGTGACTGACGACAACGGCAACGCGGTGATCACGCTCGGGCACGAGACGATCACGCTTCTTAACATCAAAGCCGAGGACATTCACAACGATCCGGCCCAGTATTTTCACGTCCACTAATCCAAGATTAGCCGCCCATCTCTAAAAGGATGGGCGGCGATCGCTGCATCGGCTGCAATCAGGATATTCCCCTTCTATGATGCTTCGTGTGATCGCGGCCACCGCGACTCCGCCTCGAGGAGTCCTGCTCGCGCCAGGAGTGGCATTAATCATAGTGTCCGGCCCGGATCGTCAGGGTGGTGCACCTGGTATCTCCTTCCGAGGCCGGGCTCTTCCGGCGCCGTACGGTATGGTCACCATCGAGACCGAGCCAAACGCCCTGCAGATCGCAGCCGTGCGACTGCCGGCCGACCAGCAGGGCGACCCGCCGCTGTTGGTGGAGAATGGCAGTGGTGAGCACCTTCCGCTGTACTTGTCCGAACTGGATACCGATCCGCTCGCCATCGCCGCTGGCCTTGATGCGACCGCACGGTGGCGTCTTCTTGAATTTCTCCTTAATTTTTGCAGCGCCGCATTCCGGCTCGGGCGATCGCCAGCCTTCGCGCAGCTATGCGTGAGGCTTGCGCTTGATTGCACAAGAAACGCCGGAATCGCGACGGTTGAAGCGCACGTCCTGACAGGTCAGGTCCTCCTCAGCGGTCTCGATGTTCCGCGTGGCTCCACGCTCTGTGTTATCAGGCGAGGGAATGTCGCGCACAGCACGACAGTGGTTTTGGAAACCGGGCACCTGCAAGTCGTTCCGCAGGTCACGTCCGGCGATCTTATTCTTGCGTGCGGGTCCGATCCGGTTGTCTGGACCGTCGATGAACCGCCGATCGTCCCGCATATCTTGTCCCTGCGGGAGAATGGTCGCACCCCCGGTTCCGTCGCCCGGGCGGCCTGCCGCCAGGCCATCGGACGTGGCCCCCGAACCGGCCGGGCGGCTCAACTCCTCCGTGAAATGGACGTCCTGTACCCGGCGGCCGCGTTGAAAATCGATGATCCCGCGCAGCCGATCGGCGGCGAGGTTGAGCTTGCGATACCGGACGGCGATGGCGGGATGTTCATCGCCGGATGGCTGCGCGACCCGCTTCGCATGATCGACACGATGGATCTGGCAACGGATGCGGGTCACGTCGCACTGACATCCGAGTCGATCGTCCGCCTGCCTCGCCCGGACATCGCGAAGCGCTTCGCGACAGCCGCGCATCGTGGTACGGACGCGAAACAAGGCTTCGTCGCTTACGTTCCGGAACTGCCGGGCGGCCACACCGTGCAGCCACGCCTTGCGCTTCGGCTCCGGTCGGGTTCGCGCATCGATCTCACGCCCGGCCCGCGGTCAATGGGGCCGGCGGCGGCGCGGGACACCGTGCTTGGTTGCATACCGCCTGGCTATGTCACCCCGTCGATGATGCAGCGTTGCATCGCGCCTGCCGCGGCGCGTCTGCACCGAGCCGCAATGCAGGTGAGAGACCCCGCCGAGGTGACTCACATCGGCAAGCGTGTGGCCAAGCCGGTGGCATCCATCCTGATCCCGCTCTACCGCAACCTGGGCTTCCTTCGATTCCAGCTTGGCGCCCTCGCCGAAGACCCCGATTGCCGGCGGTCGGAGGTCATCTATATCCTTGATAGCCCGGAGCAGCGGAACGAAGTCGAGCACTTGCTTCGCGGGCTGCATCGTCTGACCGGTTTTCCGACGACGCTTGTCGTGATGCCGCAGAACCTCGGGTATGCCGCCGCTAACAACGTGGGTGCGCGTGAGGCGCGTGCCCCGGTCCTGCTGCTGCTGAACTCCGACGTCATTCCGACCGAGCCCGGTTGGCTGCGCACGCTTATGGAGCCCTTCGCCCGACCCTTGGTGGGTGCCACCGGACCCAAGCTTCTGTTCGAGGACGGGTCTATCCAACATGCCGGCCTTCATTTCGAGCGAGATGAGGATGGCATCTGGTTCAATCGGCACTATCACAAGGGCATGCCCCGGCGCTGGCTCGATGCTCAGCGCCGCCGTGATGTGCCGGGGGTCACCGGTGCGGCGCTTGCCATCCGGCGGAAATTGTTTGAGCAGATTGGTGGCGTCTGCGAAGACTATATCATCGGAGACTATGAGGATTCGGATCTCTGCCTGCGCGTTCACGCAGCCGGGTCCTTAATCACCTATGTCCCCGAAGCCGAGTTGTTCCACTTCGAGCGCCGCTCGATCGGCTTGCATACCGGATACATGCGCACACACGCCGCTCTCTATAATCGCCTGCTGCATCACGCACGGTGGGACCGGGCCATCACAGCGCTGATGGCCGAGCCGACGCCGGCTCGACGGAGACGGGCATGAATGCGACGGTGATGGACGCGGAGCACCTCCATTGGCTGGAGGCGCAATTGCGCCGTAACAGGTTCCTGCCGGCCCCTCCGGCCGAACTGACATTTTGCGGGGACGGTGATTATCGGGCGATCGGGGCTGAGTTTCTCGGCCATTTTGTGCGCCTCGCGGATCTGCGGCCACATGAGCGTGTGCTCGACATCGGCTGCGGGATCGGACGGATGGCTGTGCCTTTAACGCAATTCCTGTCAGAAGAAGGCCATTACACCGGAATAGACATTGTTCGGGACGGGATCGCCTGGTGCGATCGGACGATCTCCGCCGCCTACCCGAACTTCTGCTTCCAACACCTCGATCTCCATCACCCGCTGTACAACCAGACCGGCCTGATGAACGCAGCCGACATTCGGTTACCGTTTCCGGATAACTCATTCGACTTCATCTGCCTCGTATCCGTGCTGACGCACATCGATGGCGGTGTCTTGTTGAACTACGCACGGGAGATCGCGCGTCTTCTCGCGCCCGGCGGTCGCTGCTTCGCGACAGCTTTTCTGGTCAATCCGCCCGTGCGGGACGCGCTTCGGGCCGGGCAGGGCCGGCTGGCGTTCGATCCTGATGCGGAAGGACCGGAATTCCACGCCGACCTCGCCGCGCCGATGGCGGCCGTGGCATTCGACGAGAATTTCCTCCTGGAGAAATTCCTTCGATTCGGCCGCCGCCGGCGCCGGCCCGCCGTCTATGGCTGCTGGAGCGGTCGCCCGGGCGCGGTGTTCCAGGACGTCTGCATTTTCGAATAAGGCATCAATCCGTTGCGGATACTCTTCCTTTGCCATTCGCATCCCGATCTCCAGGCCGGCGGCACGGAGATCTTCTCGCTCGACCTGTTTCGCGAACTCCGGTCGCGGGCTGGGATCACGGGCGCCTATCTTGCCGGCACCTCGGCGGGACAGCGGTCTTTCTCGCCGGGAACAGCCTTTCAGGCCGTCGGCGCCGCGCCCGACGAACTGTTATTGTGGACCGCCGGGTTCGATAGTTTCTACCTGTCGCAGACTGACCTGCACGGCGTCATACCCGAGTTCGCTTCGTTGCTGCGCAAGCTTCGGCCTGATGTGGTGCATGTGCACCATACCCTGCAACTCGGCGTGGAACTGGTGCCGATGATCAAGCGCGTGCTGCCGGGCACGCAAGTCGTCATGACCTTGCACGACTTCTATGCGATCTGTGCCAACGACGGCCAGATGCAGACGACTGCCGGCCTGCCTTGCTCTGCTGCCTCCATCGATGCCTGTCATCGTTGTTTCCCCGATCGTTCGGCAACCGACTTCCGACTGCGGGAACTGCAGATCCGGGGCGCGTTGCGTGCCGTAGACAGGTTCATCTCGCCCAGCGATTTCTTGCGCGATCGTTTCATCGAATGGGGCATCGCGCCGGACCGGATCGAAGTGATCCGCAACGGCCTGCCGCCCCGCCCTCGCGCGGCTGCACGACAGGCCCTGGATGGCCGCCGCGATCGGTTCGGGTTTTTCGGGCACATCAACCGCTTCAAAGGCGCAACGGTCGCACTCGATGCGTCGGCGCATCTCAGCAAAGCGGGCGTCGCGCATCAGTTGAGGCTGCATGGAAGTTCGGCTCATCAGGTGCAGGAAACGCTGGACGCGTTTACGCGAGCGCTTGACGCCGCACCGGATGCGACCCATCGCGGGGCCTACGCACGGAGTGAACAGGCCAGGCTGATCGCCGACGTGGACTGGGTGATCGTGCCATCGGTCTGGTGGGAGAATGCGCCACTCGTCATCCAGGAGGCGTTTGCCCACGGCCGGCCAGTGATCTGCAGCGATATAGGCGGAATGGCGGAATCGGTCCGCGACGACATCGATGGCCTGCATTTCGGCAGGGGCGATGCCAGATCGCTTGCCCAGACGATGCGGCGGGCCATTGAGCAGCCCGGCCTGTGGGAGCGCCTGGCAGATGGGATCAGGCCGACCCGCACGATCCAGGATGCCGCGGACGAACACCTTGCCCTTTACAACAGCCTGATATCGGCGGCGGCCGCGCCGCGATGGAGCGCAGCATGAACGCGGTCACGTCCGCCGTTATCGAACGGCCGGTCGATACGTCGCAGCTTGGTGAGATCTCCGCCGCCTGGCAGATCACGCCCGAGGCGTTGATGATCATCGGCTGGCGGCACGAAAAATCGGCTGCGGATGGCACTGTCGCTCATCAAAAGCCAGGTGCGCCGAAGGGGCGCTTCCACAGCGTCGCCTGGCCGTTCGCCGCAGCCGGTGCCAACGCGCATCATTTCGTTGCCGCCCTGCAACTGCCGATCGGCGCGTGTGTGCGAGCAGGTGAAACGCTGCTCCTGACCGGACGCGGTGATTCGGCAGGCGTATTGGGCCGCCTTCCGACCCGTTTCCTGGATGCGCAAGCCTTTGGTGTGGAGCTTGCGCGCCTGGCCGGCGGAGACGCCATCTTGGTGACCCGCTTCCTGACGAAAACCTTCGCGCCGGCGGCGACGCGCGGAAATGCCGACATCCGTAGCTTAATGCATGCGTTCCTGGAACGCGCCTCCTCGCCTGATGGCTGCGTGGAGATCGTTGGGGCCGTGGATGATCACTGCGTCATTCTCCAGGGGTGGGGAGCGGCGCCAGGACCTGACTGCGATGTCATTGTCATTGGCTCTTCGATCGAGCGCTACACACCCCATCTGGCTCTGTTCTCGCGGCCGGATATGCGAGGTACCGCCACCGGCCAGGTCGTCGTGCTGCCGGCGCCCGCGGCCCGCGGTTTGGCGCAGGTCGAGGCCGTCGTCCTCCTTGACAGGAGGGGTCTGCGATGGCGCCCGATGATCGCGGATCGACGCCTCCTGTCCGAGGAGGAAACCGTCGGCCATCTTCGCGCCGTGTTGCCGGGTTTTCAATGCGACGCGACGACCAGAGCTCTCTTGCAGGCCAGCCTGCGCCCGCGGTTCGATGGGCGGTTTACGCTTTACGACGGCGGACATCCAGTCCGGCTCGCGGTCGACCTTGCCGCCGCCACGACCGGGGCCGGGACTTACCTGACCGGGTGGATTTACGACCCCGCAGCTGTTGTAGCTGAGGTCCATCTACGCGGCACGCGCGGCGCGTCGGCCCGACTGGACAGCAGTTGGACCCGGATCGTGCGCGAGGACGTGACAGACGCTTTCCGCAACGACTCTGCTCTGCCACGGGCTGAAACCACTCAGCATCGGCATGGATTCGCGATCCATGCTGACACCTTAGATGCGGCCACCCATGGCGAATCATTCTACCTCGACGTCTCTTTTCGCGACGGACGATGTGGATTTGTGCCGCTGACGATCCACGCGGCGGAAAACCCGGCGATACGAACCCGGCTGCTGGCGGGTGTGGACCTGCATAAGCCGTCAGGCATGACGATTATCGAGGGTCACCTGGCCCCATTCTTCCTTCGCGTGGCAGCAGCGGGCGTTAAACCCGAGCCGGCTGTGGTGTCGCCCATACCCAGCGCGTGGGCCACGGCCATCGTGGTGCCGCTTGTGGATGCGATGCCGCCCCGCGCTTTGTTGTCCCAGTTCCTGCGGGACCCGCTTATCCGCGGAGAGGGCGTGGTGTTCGTTTACGGCGAGAACTGGACCGACACCGCAGTGGAGTCTCTCCGTACCCTTGCCGCGTTCTACGGCGTTTCCCCGGCTCTTCTTCGGGTCGCGGGAACAGTCAGCGCGGCTGTCGCGCTCACGGCGGTGGTGTCCGTGGCCGAGACCAAGCGTCTGCTTTTGCTCGCCCCCGGCACGGTCGGGCGGTCACGTGGGTGGCGACGTGCGTTGCATACCGCCCTGGACAACAGCGACGGGATGACATGCGTATCACCGACCGTGGTTTATGAGGACGAGTCGATCCGGTTTGGCGGCACCGATCGGATGGAACCACTCGATAGCGCGCCCTATGTTCGCATCCGGCGGCGGCTTGCGGGGATGCCTGTCAGCATCATCGGCGTCACGGAGCCGGAGGCCACCGTTACGGCCAGTCCGGCGTGCTGCCTGATGCCCCGGGAGGCCATCCGCGGCCATGGCACACCGACAAGCATTACGGCGACCGCATCCGCGCAGGAAGCCGTCTTGGCGCTGTTGCTGCGGCAAAACGGCGTGAAGTCGATCTGGACGCCGGCGGCACAAGTTTACGCAGCTGACGCGCCACTGACAGAGGCACATGAAAACACGGCGCGTGTCGGGCAGCTTGTTGACGGCTGGTGCCTGCGTGCCCGCCTCTCGGCCGAGGATTGAAACCATGCGCGTATTGATCATCTCCCACGGACATCCCGCATTTTCCATCGGCGGTGCCGAGGTGGCGTCCCATAACCTGTTCCGCGCCCTCGGCGAGACGGATGGGGTCGATGCATTTTATCTCGCGCGGTCGCCAGCGGCCTTGCCCCGCCACGCGGACACCCCCCTGATGAGCCTGCGCCAAGGCGAGCGGGAAACGTTCCTGCACACCGAAGCATGGGACCCGTTCTGGCTTTCGAACGGTGGACTCGGCGATCTGCAGAGCGCCTTCTCGGACTACCTTCGACATGTCCAGCCAGACGTCGTGCACTTCCACCACGTCATCGGCCTTGGTGTGGAAGCCGTCGTGCAGGTCCGTCGTGTCCTGCCGGAAGCGGCGATCGTGATTACCTTTCATGAGTATCTCTCGATCTGCCTCAATCATGGTCAGATGGTGAAGACTTCGCGGAATGCACTTTGCCGCCAGGCATCGCCGGCCGAGTGTGCCGGGTGCTTTCCCAACCATGGTCCAGGCCTGATCTTCCAGCGAGAGGCGTTCCTGAAGGATCATCTGCTGACAGCTGATGCCTTCGTTTCGCCGAGCCATTTTCTGATCGACCGCTATGCGGCCTGGGGCCTGCCCCGTGACCGTTTCACGATGATCGAAAACGGCCTGGCACCTCAGACCGTCGCGGCACCGCGTAAGCTCGCCGCGAAAGGCAGGCGCGCACGCTTCGGCTTCTTCGGCCAGTTATCCGAGTTCAAGGGGCTTCATGTCCTCCTGGAGGCGGTCGCATCGATCGACGACGATGTTTGGGGCAACGACGCCACGCTTTACATCTTCGGCGGCAATCTGGAGAACCAGCCGCCAGCGTTCCGGGAGCGGTTCGACCGGCTCATCGAGCGGGCCGGGCGCCGCGCTCGCTTCTTCGGCAGCTACCGTTCCGAGGAACTTCCGCGGCTGATGGAACAGGTTGACTGGCTCATCATGCCATCGATCTGGTGGGAGAACAGCCCCGTGGTGATTCAGGAGGCCTTCTTCCATGGGCGGCCGCCAATCGTGGGTGACATTGGCGGCATGGCGGAGAAGGTCAGGCACGGCGTCGATGGTCTGCATTTCCGAGCCGGCAGTCCAGAGGATCTCGCTGACCGGCTGACCGATGCGTTGACCGATGCCGGCCTGTGGAAGCGGCTCCACGACAATGCACCGAAACCGCTCGACCTTGTCGGATTCGCCGATCGGCATCTGGCCGTTTACCGCGAGGTTATTACTGGCCGTCACGCGCCTGCGAAACGGGTGGCTCGTTCACCCCGCCGCAAAGCCGCCTGACCAGAAGGAGACGTTCATGACCAAGATCCTGGTGATCAGCCCATCCGGCGAAGTTTATGACCATGACTGTGTCCGCTGGTACAGCCATCTCAGCTTCGCCCAGGCGCCGGACCACTACCACAACATCGGCGACGCCTTTGTCTATGACAGCTCGTTAAAGCTGCTGCGCTTCACCAGCTTGAACGGGCTGAACATCCGCAATCCGTCGGATGCCGACATCGACCGGTATAACAGCGAGTACAGCTTCGCGGTGCTGCGCGGTTCGAATTACCTGCACCCGGAGATGGACTGGGAAAACGCGTCGTCGGTACTCAGCCGGCTGCGCATCCCGGTGATCGCCTTCGGGATCGGGGCGCAAGCGCCGGCCAAGGGCAAACTGGAACTGACGCATGACGCTCGGCGCGTTCTCGATTGCATCGCCGAGCGGTGCGTGTCGTTTGGCGTCCGGGGTGCCTATACGGCTGACGTGCTATGGTCGCTCGGCATTCGCAACGCCCGGATCATCGGGTGCCCGACGATCTTCCGCAAAAATGACCCGACGCTGCGGATCGATCTTCCGCCGCTGGAGCAGGTGCGGCGCGTCGGCTTCACGCTGCGGCGCGAGGTTGGCCATGATTACGCCCAGGACATCCGCCGGTATCTCGCCTTGCAGCGCGAAACGATTCTTGACCTGGCCGGTCGCTTCGACCTGCACGTGATGGCGCAAGGCGAGGTGGAGGAGAAGAAGATTCTCTGGGGCTCACCGGAGATGCGCGAGGCCGCGATCGGCCAGCTTCGCAACGAGGGATGGCTGCAAGGTGAGGCCGACCCGCTGGAGAAGATGTATAGGTCGCGGCTATTCTACGCTGATTCGGTGAGTGAGTTCGAGCAGTTCGTCCGCGAACGAGATCTGGTGCTTGGGTATCGGTTGCATGGGAACCTGATCAGCCTGGCGAACCGCATTCCCTCTATCTATTTCACATACGACAGCCGTACGGCGGAGTTTGTCGATACGTTCCAAATTCCAAGCTTCAACGTGTTCGGCGGCCAGGCCTTCCGATTGGAGGACTACTGGGACCAGGCGCTGTTCGAGAAATTCAACCGGGCCTACTATCAGCATTATCGCGACGCCCGTCTGTTTCTCGACGAAAACAAGGTGCCGCATAAGATGGTGGACGAAGTTGTGGCGACCGCGGTCAAACCGAGGCTGGCGGCATGAGCACTGTAACCAGCATCCGCGCCGTGGCGCCCGCGCTGCCGCAAGTCGTCGGTTATGTCGAAGCGTTCACAGCGGATCGGCTCCTCGGTTGGGCCTGGGCGCCGGCTAATCCGGAATTGCGTGCTGCGATCGAGCTTCGCCTCGGCGACGCGGTCGTCGCCAATACCGTGGCGGACCTGCCGCGCGCCGATCTGGCGAGCAACGGGATTGGCGATGGCCGCCACGCCTACGAAATCGCAATTCCAACCGAGATTCGCGACAGAGCCGCGGAATTGCGCGTTTTCGCCCGAGCCGGCGATGGGGAGGCAATGCCGATCGGTGCGCCGCCGGCCGCCGACGGACTCGCGGACCAGGTGACGAAACTTATGCGGGGGGTGGACATGCTGCTGAACTCCCAGCGGCTGATCCATCGCAACCTTCAAGCAGCGCTGACTGCCAGGCCGGACACGGACTCGGACCCGACGGCAACGGCTGTCGCGCGAATGGCCGAACTGCAGGCGGGCACGGTGGCACAACTTGCAGCCGTCGAGCGATTCGTCGTCCGGCTGGATGAGCATCTGTCCAGGCTGTCACCGACGGAAACGAAATCTCCCGGTTCTGCCATACGGATTCCACGCGCGGCCTTGTGGGCCCTCGGCGTGGCGGCGACGGCGCTGATCGTGTCCGTCGCAGGTCTCGTGCGATCGCTTGGCGGCTGATTGTCCGATAGGAGCCAGCGCATGGCCAGCGCAGAACAGCGAGGGACGGTCGAGACAGTTGAAAGCGACCCCGGGTCGGCAGCCATTGCGACGTTGCGGCGGCAGGCGATCTGGGGTGGGCTGGGTGTGGCGGCGATCAGTTTCGCATGCAACGTCGGTGCGCTCGCGGTGCCGATCTACAATATGGAGGTGTTCAACCGGGTGATGACCACCCACAACATGCGCACGCTTGTGGGGCTTTCGGTTGGTCTCGCGATCAGCGTAACGTTGTATGTCATCCTCGACCACTTGCGCGTTGCCGCCATGACTGCGCTCGGGGACCGTTTCGCACGCAGCATATCGCCGGCCCTGCTGCGGGCCGTTTCGATTGCCGGAATGCGTGCCAGCAACCCCATGCAGGCGATCCGGGATGCCGAGACCCTGCGGCAATTCATAGCAAGCCCGACGCTGACCGCACCATTCGATCTGCTCTGGTGTCCGGTCCTGTTGCTGGTCCTTCTCGCGATGGGTTGGGGTTACGCGCTCCTCGCAGCTGCTTTTGTCGTCATACTCGCCGGACTGAGCCTGCTGGGTAACGCCGTGACCCGGCGCCCGATGATGGAGGCGAACGAGGCCAGCGTGAACGGCTTTCGCGATGTCGCCGGGGCGACGCGCGGCGCGGAGGCGGTGATCGCGATGGGGATGCTACCCACCCTCGCGCGACGTTGGGAGCGCGCCCAGAACGAAGCACTGTCCGCCGGCACGCGCGGCCTGCTGCGCAGCCGGTCGGTCGCCGCCATGACGCATGCGCTGCGAAGCGCGATGACGGGTGCCATGGTTGCAACCGGCCTTGTGCTGGTCCTGAATGGCTATGCCTCCTCAGGTTCGCTCGTAGCGGTAAACATGATCCTGGCTCGGATGTTGATGCCGTTTGAGCATTTCGCCGGGACGCTCCGTCAGTGGGCGGACGCCGCTTCGGCGTGGCGGCGAGTTCGGATGGTGCTGCGGGAAGGAGTCCCCGCGCGCTACACCTACCCACTGCCGCGGCCCGAAGGACACTTGGTCGTAGAGCGCCTGGTTTTCATGCCGCCCGGTGCGGACCGTCCCATACTGCGCGGGATTTCGTTTCAGGTCGCGCCGGGGGAGATAATCGGCATTATCGGACCTTCCGCGTCCGGCAAATCCACGCTGATGAAGCTTTTGCTCGGCGCGGCCGAGCCCACCAGCGGAGGCGTGTTCCTTGACGGCCACAACACGTATTTATGGAACCGCGAAGACTTCGCGCGCCATGTCGGCTATGTGCCGCAGTCGGCCGTCCTTACGGACGGCACGGTTGCCGAGAACATCGCCCGCGGTGGTGAACCCGACCTGGATGCCGTCATCGCAGCCGCCCGGCGTGCCGGGGTTCATGCCGCGATCGCCGCGCTGCCATATGGCTATGCCACGCGCATCGCAGGCAGCGGGCTTGTGCTCTCAGCCGGACAGAGGCAGCGGGTGGCGCTTGCTCGCGCCCTGTATGGGTCGCCTCGCCTGCTCATCCTCGATGAACCCAATGCTTTCCTCGACAACGACGGTGAGGCGATGCTGGACGGTCTGCTGACCCGGCTCCGTGCCGAAGGAACGGGTGTTCTGATATCGACGCATCGGCCATCGGTGGTTCGATCGGTGGACAAGCTTCTTGTCTTGCAGCATGGGGCAATCGAGCATTTCGACACGCGCGAATCTGTGATGCGCGCGATCGGCGGCCCGCAGATCCGTCTGGTCCGCGCCTCCGGCAAGGCGGCGACCTCGTGAGCCGCCGCGAAGCCCCGGCGCTACTGCGTGCCCGCAATGTGCTCCGGCTGGGTCTCGGACTCGCCTTGTTCCTGACGGTTTTCGTCGATATCGCCGTCCTTGTGGTACCGATCTACGACATGCAACTCTTTGATCGGGTGCTGCTCAGCCGGAACATGGACACCGTCGCCATGCTCTCTGTCGCCTGTGGCGTCGGGCTCGTGATCTACGGCGCTCTTGACTACCTGCGTTCGGCGACCCTGGTCGCCATCGCCGACCGTGTCGGGCGGGCGCTCAGCGTGCCGGTTCTGGAGGCGGCTGTCCGGCGCGGCATGGAGGGCGATAGCGCCGCAGGCGCCGAGGCATTGCGCGACCTGAACGAGATCCGTTCGTTCCTGTCCTCAGGGGCCGTTTCGACGCCGCTCGATGCGCTCTGTTCGCCGCTTCTGTTGACCGTGATGTTCATGCTGCACCCGGCGTTCGGATGGCTTGGGATGGTGGGAATTTCCCTTCTGGCCATTGTCGGGATCGTCAACGACCTTCTGGTCCGCCCGGCGGTTATGGCGGCTGCCGAACAGCGGGCGCGGGCTGGTCACCAACTCGCCGTCGGCCTCAGTGAGGCGGACCTGATCGAGGGCCTTGGCATGTTTGCCGCGTTGACCCGGCGATGGGCGGGGCGGCACGCGTCGGCGCTGGAACGGATGCGGCATGCCGGAGAGCGCGCGCAGCACGTCGGCGTGATTGCCAAGATCACGCGCCTGGGGCTGCAGTCCGGCGTCATGGCAATGGGCGCCGTGCTGATTATCTCGCGTCAGGCCTCCGCGGGCAGCCTGATGGGCGCGAACCTGCTTCTGGCCAAAGTCCTTGGTCCATTCGACTCGCTGGTTTCGAGCTGGCGCCGCTGGATCGAAGCCTATGCCGCATGGCGCCGCATCAGCACGTTGCTGGCCGCTGTCTACGAAGCCGCCGACGCCGGTTCGGCGATCACCGCGGCGGAATCAGGGCTGGTTTTGGATGGGGCCGGTTTCGATGCGCCGGACACCGGGCGGCCGTTGCTGCAAGACATCAGTCTGGCGTTGCAGCCTGGAACCGCAACGGCCCTGATCGGTCCAAATGGTGCGGGCAAATCGACCTTGATGCGCATCCTGGTTGGCGTCCTGCCGACGACAAGGGGCGCCGTACGATTGGATGGCATCCCGGTTTTCACAGGCGATCGCGGGCGGATCGGGTACCTACCTCAGGGCATCCATTTGCTCGACGGCACCATCTCGGAAAACGTCGCACGCTTCGACGCGGCTCCAGCCGAGGCGGTCATCGCTGCCGCCCAGGCCGCGAATGTCCACGATATCATCGGGCGCCTGCGACAGGGGTATGACACCCGCATCACCCGGGCGGTTGCGTTGCTATCCGGTGGCCAACGCCAGCGGGTCGCCCTTGCACGTGCGCTCTACGATGGCCCTCGCCTGCTCGTGCTAGACGAACCGGATGCCAGCCTCGACCAGGCGGGCGAGGAAGCGTTGCTGGGCGCCATCGAGGCCGCCAGGGCTGCCGGCGTGGTAATCGTGGTCGCGACGCATCGGCCGAAGCTGCTGGCGCGCATGGACTACACGCTGAGCCTGCGCGACGGGCGGGTTGAAGAGTTCGTGCCACGCGTGAATGGCGAGCCTGTGACCGAGGTGACGAAACACCCGGTCGTGGCCTGAAAGTTAGGAGCACTCGTTATCATGCAGGCACTCGACCTACATCCTGGACAGGATGCCTGGACCGTTCCTTCGTTGCGCCGGATCGCGGTCGCCAGTGTCTTGACGGTCGCCCTTGGCTTCGGTGGTCTCGGGCTCTGGGCCTCGCTCACCCCACTCGACAGTGCGGTTTCCGCGCAGGGTTTGTTCGTCGTCGCCGGCAAGCGCAAGACCGTCACCCTGCTCGACAGTGGCATATTGAACAAGCTGCTCGTCAAAGAGGGTGACCACGTAACCGCTGGCCAAACGCTGCTTGTCCTGGACGATGTGCAGCTCCGCACTGCCAGGAATCAGGTCAGGGCGCAGTATTGGGGCGCGGTCGCAAAGGCAACCCGTCTGGAAGCGGAGATCCAGGACCAGCGACAGCTTGTCATGCCAGACGACTTGCTTGCCGCGGCCGCGAAGGACAGCACAGTCGCCGCGCTGATGCAGGCCGAGCAGAACCTCTTTGCGTCGCGCTGGGATACCTTCGATGGCAACGCGCGCGTCAGTGGCCGTAAGATCGAGCAATTGCAAGCCCAGGTGGTTGCGCTCCAGGTGCAAATCGTAGCGCTTAACAAGCGGATTTCACTCACAAAGGATGAGGCGCGTACGGTCGAATTTCTGCGCAAGAAGGGTCTGGAGACGATAAGCCGATCGCTTGATCTGCAGCGCGCAATCGCTGAACTCGAGGGCGCACTTGCCGATGCCGCCGGGCGGTATGCCGAGGCCGGCCACGCGATCGAGCAGACGAAACTGGAGCTGACGAACTATGCCGAGACACGCAGGTCCGACGACTCCAAGGATCTGCAGGAGGCGCAAGGCTCTATAGCCGACGCGGCACAGCGCCTGCGGTCCGCCGAGGATCTGCTAAGCAAGCGCGACGTCCTCGCGCCGGAAACCGGCACGGTGACTGATATCAAATTCTTTACGCCTGGCAGCAGCATTACCGCGGGACAGCCGGTGATGGATATCGTGCCGGCTGACGAACGGCTTCTGGTGGAAGCACCAGTGGCCCCTACCGATATCGAGCACGTCCACGTCGGACAACGGGTGAATTTCAGGCTGTCGGCCTATAAGGCGCATCGTGTCCCGACCGTTGAGGGGCGCCTGGTGTACGTGGCGGCCGACCGGCAGCAGGACGCGCAGGGGAATCCCATCTTCCTGGTGCGCGCGGAGCTCGATCCCGACGCACTCAAGCCCTTCCCGGGCGTCCTGGTTTATCCCGGCATGCCAGCCGACCTGCTGATCATAGGCGGCGAACGGAGCGCACTGAACTTCCTGATCTCTCCGATCCTCGACGGCATGCGTCACGGCATGCGCGAGGAATAACCGATGGAGAACGGCATGACGGGATCGATCATAGGCGGCGAGCAATTTCCGACGTTCAACCTGCATGGGGTGACACACTGATGTCTGGCGTGAAAAGACGATACCTTGTCACCGGCGGCGCCGGCTTCGTTGGCAGTCATGTCGTGCTCGCTCTTCTCGACCGGGGCCATGAAGTTGTCGTATTCGACAACCTGTCCCAGGGGCACCGCGCAGCCGTGCCGGAAGCGGCCCGGCTGATCGAAGGTGATCTCGCGGACGCTCACCGCGTCGGCGAGGTGCTGGGCGACGGTCCGTGGGATGGGGTGCTGCACTTCGCTGCACTCTCGCTCGTCGGCGAGAGCATGAAGCAGCCGTTCCGCTATTTGCTGGAAAATGCAACGAACGGCATCCGCCTGATCGAGGCCTGCGTCCAGCATGGGATCGGACGGTTTGTCCTGTCCTCAACCGCGAATCTGTACGGCACTGCGGGCGACGAGCCAATCCGGGAAGAAACGGTCATCGATCCCGGATCGCCCTACGGCGAGAGCAAGCTCATGATCGAGAAGGCATTACGATGGGCAGACGCGTGTTGCGGTCTGCGCAGCGCTCGCCTGCGCTATTTCAATGCCGCGGGCGCCGATGCCCTGGGTCGAGCTGGTGAGGACCACGATCCCGAGACGCATCTGATACCGCTCGTCATTGATGCCGCGCTTGGTCGGCGGCCGGAGATCGCGGTCTTCGGGTCCGACTATCCGACCCCGGACGGCACCTGTATCCGCGACTACATCCATGTCGCCGATCTCGCCGACGCGCATATCCGCGCGCTGGGGGCTCTCGACGGACGAAGTGTAACCTACAATCTGGGTACCGGGCGGGGAAATTCGGTCCTGGAGGTTATTCGCTCGGTGGAGCGGATCGGCGGACGCAAGGTTCCTGTTCGGATCGCCAGCCGTCGAGCCGGTGATCCGGCCGTGCTTGTCGCTGCCTCCGATCTTATCCAGGCCGAGACCGGATGGAACCCGCATTATACAGTGCTCGACGATATCGTCCGGACGGCATGGGCGTGGCGGGAAGCCCATCCGCACGGCTATGGCACGCCGCTGGAATCAGCAGCGGCATAAGCTTGAGCACGCATATTGCAAATGGGCCGCCCAGCGGCTTTCCGCAAATCACACGAAGGGGTTTTGTTATGAGCATGGGCGCGGCGATGGTATTGGAGCCCAATCGAACGCAGACGATCGCGAAATCGGACCTGGCGCGGCTCGAGGGGTTCGGCGACAATTGTGAGTTCGGTTTTGTGCTGCGCCGCCTTGGATTCGAAGACGGCATGCTGTTCCGCTGGGCGTCGATACGGCCGGAGAGCCTGCTCGCGACGTTGCGGGGTGATTTCGCGCAAATATATGAGTTCGACAACCTTGTCCCACAGAACTCGAAGATGGTGCGGGACCTGCATTATGGCACCGCTTGGCACACCCAGATGTACTCCTCGTTGCGCGCGGGCACACTCACATTCGATGCTAGTGAAGAACGACGCCACGCGATCCACGCCAAGGAGGCCTCCAAGCTCGCCTACCTGATCGAAAAGCTTCGCACCAAGTTCAACCATCCAAACCCGGTATTCGTTATCAAGGCGAACAGCGGCATCCCTGAGGACGTTCTGGAAGCGATCCACTATCAAATCTATCGGCGCGCGACGTCGCCACGCTTCCTTCTTCTCGAAGTCCAGGCCAATGCGAAACGCGCAGGCAGCGTCGAGTTGCTCGATCGCAACCGGATGCGTGGCTATGTGACCCAATTCGCGCCCTATGACAGGTCAGATGAGGGCGACGACGCGAATTGGATCGCCGTGCTGGCGCA
>JARLIN010000261.1 GCA_031291715.1 Rhodopila sp.
AACAACGCGTTCGCGCAAATCCAATGTGTAAGGAGCACCCATAAATGCTGGCCTCCGACCCAGCCGGCATCTTGAATCAGATTTTCGGCCGCGCCGGAATCCACCTCACGCAGGAGTCAACTCAGAACGATCATGCTCTAACCCCCGATCGCCCCCTGCGCCTCGACGTATAACGCGTAAACCGACTGGCTCGCCGCCATGAACAGCCGGTTCCGCTTCTTCCCGCCGAAGCACACATTCGCGCAGCGTTCCGGCAGCAGAATGCGCCCGATCAGCGTGCCGTCAGGGGCGAACACCGCGACCCCGTCCTCGCCCTCACCGCCGGAGAACCCGCACCACACGTTCCCCTCGGTATCGCAACGGATTCCATCCGCCCAGCCTTTGCCGTCGAAGAACACCCGCCCGTTCACCGCCCGGGTCCCGTTATCGACGATATCGTAAACCCACGTGCTTTTCGGCCGGTCGCCCGGCGTATCGACCACGTAAAGCCGCTTCTCGTCCGGTGAGAAGCACAGACCGTTCGGCCGGGCCATGTCGCCGACAGCGATCGTCATCGTCCCGGTCCTGGGGTCCAGACGATACACCCGGAACGGATGCTCCTGCGGCGCCGTGTGCCCCAGGTAATTCCCCCGCGTGCCGGCGCCGTTGTCGCTGAACCAGATCGTGCCGTCGGATTTCACGACCACGTCGTTCGGGCCGGTCAGCTTCTTGCCCTCCCACTGATCCGCCAGCACGACGACGGTGCCGTCATACTCGGTGCGGGTCAGGCGCTGGGTGTCATGCTCGCAGGTGATCAACCGTCCCTGCCGATCGCGTGTGTTGCCGTTGGCATAGTGCGAGGGGTTGCGGAACACGCTGATCCCGCCGGTGGTTTCGTCCCAGCGCAGGATCTGGTCGTTGGGAATGTCGGAGAACAGCAGATACCGCCCGTCGCCGAACCAGACGGGGCCCTCGGTGAAGGCGAAGCCGGTGGCGATCCGATGGATGCCGGCGTTGCCGATGAAGATCTTCTGGAACCGAGGGTCCAGCGCCATCACGTCCGGGTCGGGGTAGCGGGTCGGCGCTGACGACTCCCAGCGCGAGGCGGGTCCTGGCATGTGGCGTTTCCTTCGGTCTTTTTGTGCGGTGCGTAGTCCAAACCGGGTGCGATTTGGAGCATCGTCCGGCGCCCAAGGCAAGGAAAGCGGCAGCATGCCAGGCTCGACCGTCACATGCGATGTCCGAAGCCTGGCGAATTCGCCGGCGGATGCCGTCCGGGTCCGGAAAGGCGGCCAACCCGGCAGCACACGTCGGGCATTGTTATAGGCCTGGCGCGACCATGGCACATGGAACGAGACGGCGCGCAGCGGCCGTCTCGGGGGCGAGCCTCAATGCGTCGGATAGCTCCTCGGGTACGTGATCTCATTCGCTGGCCCCGGCGGATCCGGTGCCCCCTTTTTCCCGCACGCCACCAGCAGCCCCAGGGCCACGGCCAGAGCGAGAGCCGCCCTCATGCCAGCACCGCCAGCCAGTTCGCCGCCTGTTCGGCAACATTTGCGGGTGCCGTCCCGCCGTAACTGGTTCGGGACGCCACCGAAGCCTCCACCGTCAGGACCGAGAACACGTCCGCCGTAATCCCTGGTTCGACACCCTGCATCTCGGCCAGCGACAACTCCGCCAGGTCCACCCCGCGCGCCTCCGCCAGCGCGACCAGCCGCCCGGTCACGTGGTGAGCACTCCGGAACGGCAGCCTCAGCACCCGCACCAGCCAGTCCGCCAGGTCCGTCGCCGTGGCGAACCCCGAGCCCGCGAACGCCCGCATCCGGGCCACATCCGGCACCATGTCCCGCACCATCCCCGCCGTGGCCGCCAGCGACAACGCCCAGGCCTCGGCCGCGTCGAACACCGGTTCCTTGTCCTCCTGCATGTCCTTGGCGTACGCCAGCGGCAGCCCCTTCATCACCGTCAGCAGTGCCACCAGGGCGCCGGTCACCCGCCCGGTCTTCGCCCGCACCAGCTCCGCCGCGTCAGGGTTGCGCTTCTGCGGCATGATGGAGCTGCCCGTGGTGAACGCGTCCGACAGCCGGATGAAGCGATACGGCGCGCTGCACCAGATGACGATCTCCTCCGCCAGCCGGGACAGGTGCACGGCGGAGATCGCCGCCGCCGAGAGGAACTCCAGCGCGAAATCCCGGTCCGACACCGCGTCCAGGCTGTTCGCCGTCGGCCGGTCGAACCCCAAAGCCGCCGCGGTCATATGTCGGTCGATCGGGAACGACGTCCCCGCCAGCGCAGCCGACCCCAGCGGGCAGGCGTTCAGGCGGCGACGGCAATCCGCGAGGCGGCCGCGGTCGCGGTCGAGCATCTCGACATACGCCAGCATGTGGTGACCGAAGGTCACCGGCTGAGCCGTCTGCAAATGGGTGAACCCGGGCATCGGATCGGCCGCATGCTCCGCGGCCCGTTGCGCCAGTGCCAGCATCACGTCTGACATCTGCGCCGACAGTCCGTCGATGGCATCGCGCACCCAGAGGCGAAAATCCGTCGCCACCTGGTCGTTGCGGCTGCGCGCCGTGTGCAGGCGCTTGCCGGCCTCGCCGATGCGGTCGGTCAGCCGGGCCTCGATGTTCATGTGGATGTCTTCCAGCGCGACATCGAAGGCGAAGCGTCCGGCCTCAATTTCCTGTGCGATCGCCTCCAGGCCGGTGGCGATGGCAGTCTCGTCCTCCGCGGTGAGTAGCCCGATCTTGGCCAGCATCGCCGCATGAGCGCGGGAGCCGCGAATATCCTGCCGCCACAGCTTGCGGTCGAACCCGATGGAGGCATTTATGTCCTGCATGATCGCTGACGGTCCGGCGGCGAAGCGGCCACCCCACTGCATGTTGGCCGGCTTGTTCAGGCGATCAGGCGTATCGGTCACAGGAAAGGTTCCAGCTTGATGATGATGCACCGCCGAATGGTCTTGGCGGCGGCGGCCGGCACCCTAGCCGGGGGCGCCCTGCCGCGCAAACCGCATGCGGAAACCCTGGCGCCGCTGGCCGAAGGCCTGGAGAAACTCTCTCCGCCGGCCGACGTGCCGGACGGGGTATTCATGGCCAAGGACGGCTCCACCCATCGCCTGGCGGAGTTCAAAGGCCGCGGCATGGTGGTGAACATGTGGGCCACCTGGTGCGCCCCCTGCGTGGCCGAGATGCCTTCGCTGGACACGCTGTCCAAGGCGCTCGCCCCGCTGGACATCGCCGTGCTGCCGCTGTCGTCCGACCGGGGCGGCGCCGATACGGTCCAGGCCTGGTATCAGGCGCACGACATTACCGCGCTGCCTGTGCTGCTGGACCCTAAAGGCGCGCTGGCGCGAGCATTCAATGTCCGGGGTCTTCCCACGACCGCCATCATCGACACCAAGGGCCAGGTGGTCGCCCGGCTGGAGGGCGCGGCCGACTGGGGCGCGCCGGAGGCACAGGCGCTGATCCGGAAGCTGACGGCGGGGTAATAGCAACCCGCGTTGGCGCCGACTCTCGATCTTCGTCCAATGTTCGTCATGGCCCCGGGGGGGGCGGGGGCCGCCGCGGGGGGGCCCGGGGGGCCGGCCAAAGGCCCCCCCTCGGGCCCCCCCCCCCCATATGGACG
>JARLIN010000262.1 GCA_031291715.1 Rhodopila sp.
AACAACGCGTTCGCGCAAATCCAATGTGTAAGGAGCACCCATAAATGCTGGCCTCCGACCCAGCCGGCATCTTGAATCAGATTTTCGGCCGCGCCGGAATCCACCTCACGCAGGAGTCAACTCAGAACGATCATGCTCTAAAACCAACGTCTAGGTCGAACTTGAAGTCATGGAGGATGGTACGGTCGAAATCATCGTCGGGCGCGAACGGCCACCGAGCAGACGTGTGGAAATGACCTGCGGATTGTTACGATGACGCAGGAGGCGAATGCGATTGATCGTGTCGTTGCGCCTCTGGAGGATATCGGCCTGGCTGAGCACGGCGCGTGTGAACGGATCCTGCGGCAGCTTCAGACCCCATTCGTGACGATGGTCGTGCAGGCGCATCGCCGGGCGCTGGTGCTGCCGTGAGGCTCGCTTTGCGAACGTTGGCGCCTCACGCGTCCGGCGGCCACTCACTCCTGTCGCGGCGACGCAGCTGCGTCAGCGCCCCCCGGCTGCCAAGATCTCTCGCCCCCGTCCGCCCAGCGTCATGAGACCTGCCATATGGGGCTGGCTGTTGATCTGCCGTCGGTATACCTCCGCAGCAGCGGCGACAATTTCGCCGTTCCGAGCCAGCAGCGCATCGCCGAGTTCGATGATTCGGAGGTTCGGCCACGCCGGCGGACGAAGGCGGACCACTTCGCGCATGATTTCGCTAGCAGGCAAGTCAGGAACCAATTGCGCAATGATTAAAGCCATCGCCGCCGTGGATCGCGAGATGCCGGCATGGCAGTGGACGAGCAGATGGGTCGCTTCCGGTGGCTCTTTTGCCAAATCACGGCCAAAGTCCAACAGGCATGCCACATCCTCGCGCTGTGGGGCAGCCATCGCCGTACCGTGCTCGATTACATCGTGAAAGCGCAGCTCTAGTCGCCTGTGCGCGCGGAAGCGTCCGAATGCCTCGGGCTCAGGATAGCCAGGGTCGAGAATCGACAGCACGTGGCTTACGCCGGTTTCGCGATGGTCAAGGAGTTCGTCGATCCCGCAGATGGTCAACGCGAATGGGGCAATCATGTCCATTTCGTCACTCCATCCATTAGATCCGCTCCAGGATCGACAAGCCTCTGTTGCGATCGATCAGATAGATCAAGCCGCGACCGTCAACATAAACGTCGTTGCTGCAGACGCGCTGCGCCCCCGACGGCACATCCGGCATCCACCAGGCGGTTTGTTTCAGCGATAGAGGATTGGAGATGTCGATCACCCGCAGCCCGCTGGCGAACCAAGCCGCTGGGACCTCGTTGCCGGTGATCGTTTCGACCGGCTGATGACACGCCGTCATCAGCGGTGTCTTGATCCCAACCAATTCTGGCAACTGGAAGCAACTGACTGGGATCGGCCGCGTCTCGTCGGTGATGTTCACCATCCAGAGCATGGCCGGCAGTTCCGGCGAGAGATCGGGATCGAGTGGTTGAACATGTTCATCCGCAACCAGCATCCAGCGGTGGCCAGCGATCGGCACATCGATTGGCACCAGGCTGTGCGTGGGCCAGCCGAATGGCGGACTCCAGTCGATGTTGGAGATCATCCGCGGCTTGGTCATGTCGCTGACGTCGAGAATGACGCCGCCGCCATACCAGTAGCTGACGTACAGGCGGTCACCGCGGCGGATCGGATGGTGGCATCGGTGGTTTCGCCCCTCCCAGGTCGGCGTTTCGCCTCCAGCGGTCCATTGCCCTTCCATCCACCAACGGCCGACTTCCTCGGGCTTGGTCGGATTTGCCAGGTCGAGTATCATGACGATTGTCCCGACATAGCCTTCCAGCTCAGCGGAGATGTAAGCGTAGCGGCCATCGAAGGTGAAGCGGTGCACGCCCATTCCGGCGCATTCCCAATGACATATATCGCGGGGATTGGCCGGATGACTGACGTCGAAGATCCGCAGGCCGACAAAATCGTCCGCGGGCATCTCGCCACGTGTGCACTCGCGATTACACAGCATGAGATCGTTCGCCACCCGCACCTTATGCGAATGTAGCCCTGGCGGTATGTCGATCGTCGCAACGATCCGCGGATTTGCCGGATCGGATACATCGAGAACGGACGTCCCATGCGGCGCGTTCATATGGCCGATATAGGCATGGTCGCCGTCGAGAACCACCTGGCCACCACCGGCGATATCAACCCAGCCGACTTCGCGAATGCCGGAACCTTGTCCCATGATGTCCCTCCCGCTTCAGCGATCTCGTGACGTCAAGCCAAGTCGGCCCGACGGCCGACCACTCGAGATTGGTCGGTTTCAGCGGATTTCGCGATGCGGCGCCCGCCTGGTTGCGATTTTGACGAGCAATTTACGACCACAGGCGATTCCGTTCCATGTGGAATTGCTTTAGCCACGATCGACCGAGCGCAGGGGGAGGGCAATGATGCTGCGCGAGGAACTGGTCTTCGTCGGCACCCGCGACATGGCAGGCCACGTTCGCGGCAAAGGGTTTCCGGCGCGGGCAATCGAGGCGCGGCGGGTGAGGGGGGTGGACACACTCCACCCTGATGCGTCACGCGGGGACCGCGGCGAATTCTTTCGGCACCCTTGGTGAACGCCTCATCGGTAGCCTTGTTCGACCAGGCAAAGGCTTCTCCATTTGATGCCTTTGCCTTCGAATACCGTTGTCTTGTCACCAACGGCACGGCTTCGGTGCATCGGGTGTGCCGCAGTTGTTGGGATCAAGCCTACCGCTGTAACTTGGCTGGGGATATGGTTGCGGACTGAATGTTGTTCCGCCGGAGCCGTAGTAGCCAGGCGGATATCCGTATGGATAACCCGACGGATATGGGTAGTACACGGGTGGCGGGTAATATGCAGCAGGCGGCGGATAGTAATAGGGCGGCGGCGAATAATAAAGCGGCGGAACAGCAAGCCCAAGGGACAGGCCTCCCCACCCCCAACCTCCGCCACCCCAACCTCCACCGCGCCAGCCCCAACCGCCGCCATGCCAGCCCCAACCGCCACCATGCCAACCACCCCCATGCCAACCACCGTCACGTCGCTGAGCTAGTGCGCCGGCCACCGGCAGTGCAAGAGTGAGGGCAAGGGCCGCAACTGCAATTCGGGAGAGCAAGCACGTCTGTGACGGAACCATGGTGATGCGTCCATCTGCCCCGCTATCGCACAGGGCTTACGACCTTTCTCTAACGACGTTAGCGTGCGCCGCAAGCCCAGGTAGCGCATTGATCCAGATCAAGGCCGGGTGTCGCCCCCGACGAGGCATACAGGGCAAACGGGGTGGAGAAATTGGCGGCCTGACGACAACCCGAACCGAGCTTATCCCACGCCGCCAAACTGTCCAACTGTGCGGGACCACCTCATGTTCATACGGGCGAGGCCGGCGGTCGCCGAGTCCTTCTCCTGCCCATACAGCGTGACCGGGCTGCGCGCCTCATCCGCCAGTTCCAGCAACAGGGAGCCTGATCCGCAGGTCGGGTCATACACCGTCGTCTGGGCCGTGGTGGCGGCGTCGTGGATACCGAGCACCTGGGCGATGATGCGGCTGACCTCGTCGGGGGTGTAGAACTAGCCCTTGTTCATCCGACGTAACAGCAGCGGTGGCCGCCCCCCCCGAGTGGGCGCTCCAAATCGCGCTTCAGACCCTTCAAGGCTTCCGGATCGTATGCGGCCTCGTAGCGAGCGCTGAAGGCTTTGAGGTCGTCCAGAAAGCCCGGCGACGGTATTGGAAGCGTTGCAGCGCTTCGGAGCAGTCAGGCTTCACCCGGGAGGCGGTGACGAGCAGGACGACGCTCAATTTATAGGCGCCTCCGCCCGGCTGATCGCGTCCTTTGGAATACTTGATATTCACCGACGCGACGAGCGAGTGCTGATATTCGTCGAGGACTTAGCATTGCAGCCGCGACTGGCGAGTATTATTCAGCGGCGCTACCGGCTCATGTTTCCTCCCATGCTTATCAACGGGCACACATGCACCTGCTAGATCATCGCCACCGGGAGGTTGGCGAGCGCGCCGCTGTGTTGGCGGATCCCACCCAGGTTGATATGCGCGTTTATGCCGATCGCCGCACGGATGCGGAAGCCGTGAGCCCTAACTGTAGCGGTGAATCGGCGCCTTGGCCGACCGATTACCCCACCGCCTTCCTCTCCCCGGTTAGGGAAAGAGGAAAGGGTGAAGCTCCGAAGCTGCGATTCAGCCTTCCGGAGCGAGGCCGGGGTCGGTCGGCATGACTGCGGTCGGTGCGTCATGCTCTTGGGAGATGTCGCGGTTGGTGTAGTCTGGCATTAGCGCCGTGGCGACGATGCTAACCATCGCGCAGAATGCGATATACACCGCGATAGCATAGCCCGATCCCGTCCATGCCAGCAGCGCCGTTGCGATCAGCGGTGCCGGGCCGCCAGAGATGACGGAGGAGAGCTGATACCCGACCGAGCTGCCGCTGTAGCGCAGCCGCGGCGTAAAGGATTCCGCGATCAGTGCTGCCTGTGGACCGTAGATCAGATCGTGCGGCACGAACGAGAGCACGATACCAACCGTGACCCAGAAGGGAATCACAGTGTTCAGCAGCGCGAAGTAGATGAAGCCATAGATGCCTGTGAGAACCGACCCGATGATGTAGACTCGTTTCCGCCCGTACAAATCGGCCAGATGCCCTGCGAGTGGGATGGTAATGAAGGATACCAGGCCGGCGATGATCAGTGAGGAAAGCAGGAAGTCGCGTGGGAGGTGCAGTACCTGCGTGCCGTACGCATAGACGAAGGCAAGATAAATATAGGCCGGTGCCTGTTCCGCCATACGCAGGAGGGCAGATAGCACCACCTCCCGCCATTGCCGCTTCATGACTTCTCTGACGGGTGCGCGTTCCACGCGATTCTCGTTCAGGATGCGCTGGAACGCGGGCGTTTCGAGGATGCCCAGGCGGATATAGAGCCCGATCGCCACCATCACCAAGCTTAGCAGGAACGGGACGCGCCAGCCCCACACCAGGAACCTGTCGCCGGAGATCCAACTGAAGACGAATACGGCGACGTTGGCCAGCAGGAGGCCGGCCGGGCCACCGAGCTGAGGCCAAGAGGTGATGAAGCCACGGTGCTTGGTGGTGCGCGCCCATTCCATCGACAGCAATACTGAACCGCCCCACTCGCCGCCCACGCCAATGCCCTGGATGAAGCGGATGATGGTCAGGACAACCGCGCCCCAGATGCCGATCTGGTCATAAGTGGGCACGAGCCCGACCGCGGCAGTGGCGAGGCCGGTGATCATGAGCGTGGCGATCAGCGCCACCTTGCGCCCCAGCCGGTCGCCGTAATGGCCGAAGATGACCGCGCCGATCGGGCGGGCGATGAAGCCCACCGTATAGACAGCGAAAGCTTCCAACACGCCGACCAGCGGATCGGAGTGGGGGAAGAAAAGCTTGCCGAAAACGAGGCCGGTCACGACGCTGTACAACAGGAAATCGTACCACTCGATGGTGGTCCCGATGGTGCTGGCGATTATGGCGCGCAGGAGCTGCCTGCGATGCTCCTCTGGTGTAAGCGCCGGTAGCCCGGCGGAGGCCGATTGAGTGAATTCAGACATGGACGCCACCCTGTTTGCATTTGTTTGGGCGGCATCGCGATGGCACGCCATGAATGCCCGGCGAAGTTAACCCCGCGTCGATATTACGCGGCACCGGACCCGGCTGCGCGGGCCAGCGCGACGTCCCCTGTTGGCGCCAACACGGGCGAGGCTTCCTCCCCGGATTGGACCCGTAAACTTATTTGGGCGCCAGGATTTCGGCCTTCAAGCGACAACTCAGCAGAGGAACAAAGGTGTCAGGCCTAGAAGAGATCACATAGGTGTGCCGAGCGCGATGTGCAGCGCAACGGCAGTAACGATGGTAGCGCCGGAGGGCATCGGCTGTTGAGGCGGCCCGCTGGGCCGCCCCTTTATTAGCACCTCCGTCGTGGGCCCTAGCTAGCCCACGCTGCAGATTGTGGCGGGACCGGTGACGCGCGGTAGCTATTACGGGCCGATAGGCTTTCGCGAGGTAAGAGGTCCCTCTGGCGAAGCCTCCAGTACGCGACAAGCGCCGGATCCTGAGCCTTGCCCGGCGTCTCTAGGACATTCCCATCGTAATGACTGGGATCGATCCCGGTCTGCCGGTTGTTGGATGAAACCCGACCGGTCAGCTTCGTATGTGCTTCGGGTCTGATGGCCGGTTCTGGAGCCGGCCGGAATTCGGGGGATGGGTATAACTCACCCACAGCGCCAATGCCGCGGAGCGGGTTCATGCATAGGCGCAGACCAGACATCGATGCGACAACGTCTCTCCGTCCGCTTGCCATCGAGGTTGTGAGAAAATTCGCTTGCCACCGACTGCCTTAGAACTGAGCCGACGGCAAAACGTTTGGCTGACGGGTCTCTCCGTGGAGCTTCAGCGCAGGCTTGAGGTCGAGGCGAGCGTTGCAAGCAACGTCCACTCGCAGCGGCGGGCGAACGAGATGCGAACTTACCGGAAGAGCGTTTCGGTTAACTGATTGAAAAAGCAGGCAAAAATCTTGTAGACTAAATCGGCCAACTCCCAAGCTCCGGAGAGAATGCGCCGTTCAGAGAGAGATTCCCCGCATTGTTCCGGGATACGAACCCCAAGCCCGGCGCAGAAAACCGCCCAGAATCTGGCCGTTTTTGGGGGGCAATACGACGGAGAATGGTCGGCTGGGAACTGACTGAAGCAGCGGTAGCAACCGGAAACAAACATTCTCTGGATTGGTTATCTGCTGCCTCGGTCTATTGCGCCGTAGCGGACACGACCGAGGGGACGCCCAACCGTCCCTCAGCCAGCCATTGCCGCAACACCTGCTTGGCGAGTTTGCCGGTCGCGCCGTGTGGCAACTCCTCGAC
>JARLIN010000263.1 GCA_031291715.1 Rhodopila sp.
GGGTACGAACGGCCGCCGCATTCCCACCACGCAGGGGCGGACGCTTGGCGGGTCCAGCTCCATCAATGGCATGATCTACAACCGGGGCCAGCGGGAAGATTTCGATCATTGGGCGCAGCGCGGTAACCGCGGCTGGGGCTATGTCGATATTCTTCCTTACTTCAAGCGCGGTGAGCGGCGGATTGGCATCGCCGACGACCGGATCCACGGACGCGGGGGCAATCTGCCCGTCACCGACAACGACTGGATTCATCCGGCGATGGAGGCATTCATCGAGGGCGCGCAGGAACTCGGGATACCACGTTGCGCGGACTACAACAGCGGCGACAACCAATTGGGCGTCGGCTATTTCCAGCGCCTGATCCAAAGAGGATACCGGCGTTCGGCGGCGCGGGTGTTCCTGACTCCCGCGCGGGCGACCGGGCGGCTTGATGTGCGGACGGATGCCCGCGCCGCGCGGATCTTGTTCGACGGCACGCGGGCGAAAGGCGTACGTTATGTGAACGACCGGGATCGTTCCACCGTGCGGGAGGTATTCGCACGCAAGGAGGTGATCGTTTCTTCCGGCACCGCCAACACCGCCAAGCTGCTGCAGATGTCTGGGGTCGGGCCCGCCTGGCTGCTGAACGACCTTGGCGTGAATGTGGTCGCCGATCTGCCGGTGGGGGAAAATTTCCGCGACCACTATTCGACGCGCATCGTCGCCCGTGTGAAGAATGTCCGCACGATGAACGAGATGTCGCACGGCTTCGGCCTGATGGGGCAGGTCGCGCGCTGGGTCATGGGCAAGCCGAGCATCCTGGCGGTCGCGCCGTCTATCGTGCACTGGTTCTGGAAATCCGAGGACACGATGCGGCAGCCCGATCTGCAAGGCGTGTTCAGTCCCGCCAGCTACAAGCAGGGCTTTGTCGGGCTGCTCGACGACTATCCAGGAATGACCTGCGGCGTGTGGCAGCACCGGCCCGAAAGTGTCGGCTACGTACGCGCCCGCGGCACCGATCCGTTCACCGATCCGATCATCCAGCCGAACTACCTGAAGGATACGATGGACCAGCGCGTCCTGGTGAAGGGCATGCACTGGGCGCGGAAGTTGCTGCACACGAATGCCCTGGCACCATTCTTCGATCAGGACGAACTGCCGGGTCCCGACGTCCACACCGATGAGGAGTGGCTGGATTATGCGCGCCAGTACGGTTCGACGGCGTATCACCTGATCGGGACGGCGCGGATGGGGCCGGCGATGGACAAAACGTCCGTGGTCGATGACGAACTGCGTATTCACGGGCTGCAAGGTATCCGCGTGGTGGATACATCGATCATGCCGAACATGCCGTCGGCGAACACCCACAGTTCGACGATGATGATCGCCGAGAAGGCGTCCGACATGATCCGCGGCCGGGCGCCGTTGCCGCCGGTGGAGGGGATTGCGGCGTAGACCCATTCCCTCGACACTATGGAACGTTTTTTGAAGGAGCCGCTGGTGGCCGGGTTCAAGAGTACAGAAAAATACATCGCGACGCGCGACCTGGAGGTGGCGGTGAACGCCGCCGTCACGCTGCAGCGGCCGTTGCTGGTGAAGGGTGAGCCCGGCACCGGCAAGACCGTCCTCGCACACGAAGTCGCCGCCGCGCTCGGCCGGCCGCTGATCGAATGGCACATCAAGTCCACCACCAAGGCGCAGCAGGGGCTGTACGAGTATGACGCGGTGTCCCGTCTGCGCGACGGGCAGTTGGGCGATCCGCGGGTGCACGACATCGGCAACTACATCGTGCGCGGCAAATTGTGGGACGCGTTCGAGGCTGATGAGCAGGTCGTTGTGCTGATCGACGAAGTGGACAAGGCGGACATCGAGTTCCCGAACGACCTGCTGCTGGAACTCGATCGGATGCAGTTCTTCGTTTACGAGACCCGCAAGACCGTCGCCGCCAGACACCGGCCGGTGGTGATCATCACGTCGAACAACGAGAAGGAACTGCCGGACGCGTTCCTGCGCCGATGCTTCTTCCACTATATCCGCTTCCCGGATCGTGAGACCATGGAGCGGATCGTGCAGGCGCACTATCCGGACATCCGGAAGGACCTGGCGCGGGAGGCTTTGAACGTCTTCTTCCAGGTCCGCGACGTGCCGGGGCTGAAGAAGAAGCCGGCGACCTCGGAATTGCTGGACTGGCTGAAGCTGCTGATGGTGGAAGACATGCCGGTGGACGCTTTGCGGACGAACGAGAAGCACCTGGTCATTCCGCCGCTGTACGGCGCGCTGCTGAAAAACGAGCAGGACGTCCATCTGTTTGAGCGTCTGGCCTTCCTGGCGCGCCGGGGCGCCTGATGTTCTCCCATTTGGTCCTGGGGCTGCGCTCCGCCGGACTGCCGGCCTCCATCACGGAATACCTGACCCTGATGGCGGCGATGAAGGCGGGCGTCGCGGAATACAGTATCGAGGACTTCTACTATCTGGCGCGCGCGACGCTGGTGAAGGACGAGCGGCACCTGGACAAGTTCGACCGGGTGTTCGCGCAATGCTTCAAGGGTTTGGAACCGCCCGAAGGCGTTAAAATCGAAGATCTGCCGGAGGAATGGCTGCGCAAGCTCGCCGAGAAGCTGCTGACGCCGGAAGAAATAGAAAAGATCCAGGCTCTGGGCGGGTTCGATGCGATCATGAACCGGCTGAAAGAGCTGCTGGCGGAACAGAAAGGCAGGCATCAGGGCGGATCGAAATGGATCGGCACCGCGGGAACATCTCCGTTTGGGGCCTATGGCTACAATCCGGAAGGCGTGCGGATCGGACAGGATGAATCGCGCCACCGTCGGGCCGTGAAAGTCTGGGATCGTCGGGACTACAAGGATCTGGACGATACCGTGGAGCTTGGTACCCGTGGGATGAAGCTGGCGCTGCGGCGCCTGCGGCGGTTCGCCAGGCAGGGGGCGGCGACCGAGCTGGACCTTCCGGATACGATCCGCTCTACCGCGAACAACGCCGGCAGCCTGGACCTGAAGATGGTGCCGGAGCGGCACAACACCGTGAAGGTGCTGCTGTTCCTGGATGTCGGCGGATCGATGGATGATCACGTCAAGCTGACGGAGGAGTTGTTCTCCGCCGCGAGGACGGAGTTCAAGCATCTGGAATACTATTATTTCCACAATTTTCCCTACGAGAAGGTGTGGAAAAACAACCGCCGCCGGTTCGAGGAAACGATCCCGACATGGCAGGTCCTGCGCACATATGGCCCGGACTACAAACTGATCATCGTCGGCGACGCGGCCATGAGCCCGTACGAGATCACCATGCAGGGCGGATCTGTCGAGCACTACAACGAAGAGGCCGGAACGGTTTGGCTGGACCGGCTTTCCTCGCACTACCGCCGATCGGCCTGGCTGAACCCGACACCGAAGCAAAGCTGGGGGCATGTGCGTTCGATCAGCATGGTCAACGACTTGATGGAAGGCCGGATGTATCCGCTGACGGTAAACGGGATCGACGACATGACGCGCGAGCTAAGCCGGTAGTTCTGCGCCGAATTTATGCCAGCGGCCCGTCATTCGACTGAAGAGTCGATACTTCGGGTCGGTGGTATTATACCAGGTCATGTTGACGACGACTCTTCGCCGCTTCCCTCCGCGTCCTGCCCGGACTTGATCCGGGCATCCGTTGCACCTCAGTAAGTGGCTATTCATCAATGAATTGGTCCGGCACGATGGCGATGCTGGGACAGCGGCCGTTGAGCTGATCTTTGAGCTTCTATGCCAGGTCGCAGTGAAGCGCGGCGCTCCTTCTCCCGCCATGGGTCTGTCCGGGCCATGACGGGGGAGTGCCAGCCCAAGCGCGGGTGGGTTTCACCGACCGACCTTCGACTCGGCGGCCATGGACCGGAGCTATTTCTGAATTGCAACAGTGCCATTCCCAAGGATGGCATCAGCTGCCGGACGCGATAGTGCTGTTCTCATCGACCAGCAGTCGAAGCACGGTCATCCAGGGGAAGCGGGTGTCCAGCACCGCCCCGTCCGGCGCCGCCAGTTTGCCCTCCTCGGTGACCGGCACGTAGTTCATGGTCACCGAATCTTCCACGTTGCCGCCAATCACGGCGATCCGTCCGGGGGCCGTCGTATCGACGACGATATCGCAATGCGACGTGAACAGACCTGGTGTCGGCAGGTCTTCATAACGCAACCCCTTCGCCGTGCCGCGGCCGAAGCACACCAGATCCCCTGGCCGGGGCGCGTAATCCTGCACCCTTTCGGCGGCGACCAGCCAGGCTTTCGACTGCCCCAGCGAAACGCGCCGAGCGGCGTTGATATAGTCGGCGTGATCGGCGGAGTAGGGGAAACGCGGGCCGGCGCCCGCGATGCGCATTACGTAAGAAATGAATGCCGCCGACCAGGCATAATCGCCGTCCACGTCGGGGGGGAACACCGCGCCATGGCCGTCATGTTTTCCGGTCCAGGCGCTCTCCGCTGAGCCTGCGTTCAGGCCGAGCCACCAGTATTCGCCGACGCGCTGCCACAGGCCTTGCTCGCGCTCGGGCTTGGTCACCCGGGTTGCGTCGGCTTCCGGGTCGGCGACGTTCTGTCCGAACAGCCGCCATTCGCGCAGGGCAATGGCCACCGCCGCCTCCCGGGAGAATGGTTCGTATGGGACTTTGGCGAAGGGCGGGACGTGGGCGTCGGGCATCGGTCTCCCCATGCAGGCAGCGAGTAAAAACAATGGCAGCATTGGCAACCAGCGCATCGCGCCTCTCGTATCGGCTTTCGATGGGGAATGCTACGACTGGAATCCGAACAAAGGCACAGGGGCCGGCGGCGTAACGCCCATTGATTGGCGCCCGAACGACGGTCAAGTTTGCGGCATCCCGATAAAATCGCGGACGCAAGGCGCGATAACCCCTGGTAATCGGGATGACACGTAGCGATATCGGATCGATGGACCAGCAGGCGACGCTAGGGCAAATCGCCTTCATTCATGCTGGCCAAACGCCTTGATGCGCGGTGGCTAACCGAGACGCTGAATCGATGTTGGCTGTCCGCGGCCCATCCGACCTCCATTGGCTTGGCAAGATAATGTCCGTCCTGCCCTGCGATGTCACAACAACTCGGACGCCCGACCCGGCGCTCGACCGTCTTGAAAACACGTATGAAACACCAAGGGAGTATCAACATGCGCAAGACTTTCTCAATCGCCCTGACGTTGCTGGCCCTGATCGGCATGACACCCCTGCTGGGCGCCTGCCACACCACTGCCGGCGTCGGCGAGGACATCTCCGCCGGCGGCCATGCGATGACGAACTCCGCCGAGAAGCATACTCCGTAAGCAGCGAGTGGCTGACATATTGTAACCAGAACAAACAGGAGAAAGGCATTGGCCAAAGATCGGGGCGGCAGAGGTCGGGAAGCGAAGAAGCCGAAGGCAGCGAAGAAGGCTGCTGCGGTGCCCTCGACTTTTCTCCACCCGCAGCCGGTGGAATCGAAGTCGGCGGCGAAGGTAATCAAGAAATAGGACGGCCCGGGACAGGCTGATTGACGCCGGCGCTACGGATCGCTTCCGTCGTGGCCCGGCGCATCTCCGCGGGCGTAAGCGTGGAGAAGGTCAGCCGACGCTTAGCTTCGGTCTCCCGTTCTACGGCTCAGGCGTGGATCGCGTTTGGTTCAGCGCCGTTCGGGGAACAGCCCCAGTAGCCCCTCGGCCGACGCCGTGCAGCGGCCACGCTCGGTGATCAGCCCGGTGACGAGCCGGGCCGGCGTAACGTCGAAGGCCGGATTGGCGGCGGGGCTATCGGCGGCCACGATGCGCATCGTGGCGATCGTGCCATCCGCCATCCGTCCGGTCATGTCGGTCACCTCGGCGGCAGAGCGTTCCTCGATCGGAATCTCCGTCACGCCGTCAGACAGCGACCAGTCGATCGTCGAGGACGGCAGGGCGACCCAGAACGGCACGTTGTTGTCGTGTGCCGCGAGCGCCTTCAGGTAGGTGCCGATCTTGTTGGCGGCGTCTCCGGTGCGGGACACCCGGTCTGCGCCGACAATCACCAGATCAACCATGCCGTGCTGCATGAAATGCCCGCCGGCATTGTCCGCGACGACGGTGTGCGGGACGCCGTGCTTGCCCAGCTCCCACGCCGTCAGCGCGGCCCCCTGATTGCGCGGGCGGGTTTCATCCACCCAGACATGCAGATCGATGCCCGCATTGAACGCGGCGTAGATCGGCGACAGCGCCGTGCCCCAATCGACGGTCGCCAGCCACCCGGCGTTACAATGGGTCAGCACGTTCACTGGCCGTCCGGGGCGCACCGCCGCCTCGATCAGCGGTAGCCCGTGGCGGCCGATGGCCTCGTTCTGAGCGGCATCCTCATCAGCGATCAGCGCGGCTTCTTGGTAGGCGACGGCGACGCGTTGGGCAGGCGGCGTGTTGCGCAGCCTGGTCAGCATCCTGTCCAGCGCCCAGCGCAGGTTGACCGCGGTCGGCCGCGTGGCGTTGAGCAGTTCCGCGTCCCGCTCCATCGCCTCGGTGGAAGTATCCGCGCGCAGCGCGAGGCAAAGACCGTAGGCGGCGACAGCCCCGATCAGCGGCGCGCCCCTTGTTTGCATCGACTTGATCGCGTGAGCGGCCTCCTCACGGCTCGTGAGGCGCAAGACCTCCAGCGACCAGGGCAGCTTCGTTTGGTCCAGGATGTGGACCGACCAGCGGTCATTGGCGTCAAGCCAGACGCTACGGTAGGCGACACCGTCAATCTTCATCGTGCAGAAACCCGTTGATGTAGTACGCAGACCAAGGTGAACAGCCGGCGCGCGGTGTCGAAGTCGATATCGATCTTCCCCGCCAGCCGCTGAGTCATCAGTTCCGCTCCCTCGTTATGCAAGCCGCGGCGACCCATGTCGATGGCCTGGATGCGTTGCTCGCGCCCTTCCTCCACTGCCTTGATGTGGCTGTCCACCAGCATCTGGTAGTCTTTCACCAGCCGGCGGAACGGTCCCAGCGCCAGGCCGATCGCGGATAGCGGGGCACCGGCGACGTTCCGGATGTCGAACACCAGCCGGCCTTCCTGGATCGACAGATGCAACGCATAGGGACCCGGCTCGGCGATGCCGATCAGGGGGGCGAAATGGTTGGCCGCCGCCAGATCCGCGACCGCCTGTTCCCGGTCCGCCTCGATGAATGGGGACAGGTTGTTGGGCGACTCTCCATCCAGGATCACGCGATCCAGGCGGGAGGCGGTGGCGGCGGTTCCGGTCATCGGTCGGCTAGGTCGTTCTTGAGCATGTTCAGCGTCAGCATCAGCCCCACGGTGGCGCCCTTGATCGGACGCAGCAGGCCGAGCGCCAGGAAGAAGGTGAGGGGGACGAAGATGGCGGACATGAGCCAGATGGGTGGTTCGCCCATGCGATCCACGACATACAACAACGGCACGATGATGTGTCCGGTCACCAGGATCGTGAAATAAGGCGGCGCGTCGTCCGCCCGGGCCAGGCCGAGGGGCGCGCCGCAGTTGGTGCATTTGGCGACGACGCGGAGAAAGCCATTGAACAAATGCGACTCGCCACAGGCCGGGCAGCGGCCCAGCAGGCCGCGGCCGATAGCGATGAGCATGGGCGGGTGAGGCCAAGCGTTCGGAGCGACAGACCGGTTCGGCTGCCAGCGAGTCGAGGTCATATCTTGGTCCTTCCGGTCGTCACGGCGGCGGGCGAGCGGGCCTTTGCCGCCGAACGATGTTCGTATCTGCGCCACAGATTAAGCCGTGCTGCACCGCAATACCATATCGGTTCTCTTGATCATGGGTGCCAGAGGCGAAAGAGTGCATGCATGGCACGTATTCTGGTGATCAATCCCAACTGCTCGGAGGCTTGCACGGCCGGGATCGACGCGGCGGTCGCGCCGTTTCGCTTCGCTGATGGGCCGGTCCTGGACGTGGTGACGCTGAAGGATGGTCCGCCGGCGATCTACTCGTGGCGGGATTGGCATTCGGTGGTGGAGCCGATGTGCCGGCTGGTGGAGCGGTCTGACGCGGATGCATATGTCGTCGCCTGTGCCTCCGATCCGGGGATCGAGGCGGTGCGGACGGCCACGTCCCGGCCGGTTTTCGGGATTTTCCGGTCGGCGGTCGCGACAGCCGTGGCGCGGGCGGAGCGGTTCGGAGTGATCGCGCTCGTGGAGTCATCCAAGGCTCGGCATCGCGCGGCGCTGCGGGCGATGGGGCTGGAGGACCGGCTGGCGGGAGAGGTGGCGCTGAACGTGTCGATGGAGACCCTGCTCGACCCGGAGGCTGCGCGGGCGTCGCTGATCGCGGCAGGGCGGGAACTGGCGGCGATGGGGGCGGAGACGGTGATCCTGGGCTGCACCGGGATGGCGCACCACCGCGGGGTGGTTCGGGATGCGGTGGGGCTGCCGGTGATCGAGCCGGCTCAGGCAGCGGCAGGATTGGCGGTGGCGGCGGTCGGAGGAAAGTCAGGTCATTAGGGCGGCCGCACGGGCTGTGCCATGCCCACCCGATGAACGGCTCGATGCCGCCCCGGTTCCGTCACTGTCGCCGTCGCTATCCGTCCCGCTCTTGACCGCCGGCGGAGATGCCGGCGGCGGTCCCGGCGGGGGCTTCACCATCATGGCGTGTGTCATGCCGCTGCTCACGGCGCCAATGCTGCTCATGCTGTGGTCTCCTCAAAGAAAAGCAGCATTTTGCCGCGAGGTGGCCCTGGAAGGCCCCCACGCACCATGAATCGAAAGGATTAACGAACCCCTAACGCGACCCCGGTTTCTGCCAAATCGTCGGCGCCACCGCCCCAACCTGTTCGGTGATCCGCGCATACGCCTCCGGCCGCCGGTGCTTCTCGAACGCGAAGATCGTCGTCCGCCCCAGTGTGCACATATCCAGATCACAGTCAGCGGTGATCAGTTCATCGTCCCAGCTTCCCGCCATGGCAATGATCTCGCCCTGAGGATTGACGATGATCGAGTGCCCGAACAACTCGCATCCGTCCTCGGTCCCCGCCTTCGCCGTCGCCACCGCGAAACAGGCGTTCTGATAGAACCCTGCCTGGATCGACAGATGCGAGTGGAACACCCGCAGATGATGCGCCTCAAACCCCCCGGCCTCCATATTCAGGCTCGGCGTATTATAGCCCAGCGCCACCAATTCGACGCTTTGCAGCCCCAGCACGCGCCATGCCTCCGGCCACCGGCGATCGTTGCAGATCATCATCCCCATGTTGATCCCATCCACGCCGCCCATCGGAGCGCGGATCACCGGAAAGCCGAGATTGCCCACCTCGAAGTAACGCTTCTCCAGATGCTGTACGACGCGCCTGGGATCGTACTCGGCATGCCCCGGCAGATGCACCTTGCGATACTTCAGCAGGACATCACCCTCCGGCCCGACCAGAATGGACGTATTGAACCGCCGCTTGCGCACAACACCGGTCTCATCCGCCTCGTGCGCGATCTCCGCATAGCCGAGATGAAACCCGATCCCGTACCGGCGCGCGGCATCAAACAAAGGCGCTGTCTCGTTCGACGGCATTGCCGTTTCGAACCACGAATCTGCCTCGGCGATATTCTCGTGGTAGTGACGCGGGAAGAATGTCGTCAACGCCAGTTCCGGAAAGACGACAAGCTCAACGCCACGTTTGTGCGCCCGCTCGAGCAGCCGGATCATGCGCGCGACGGCGACGGACCGAGGCTCAGCTTTCTGGATCGGCCCAAGTTGAGCGGCCGCAACGGTAATGATGCGAGACAAGCAGACCCTCCTTCGCTAACCCCGGTCAGCATGCCAGGGTCCTGTGTGACGGTCACCCGCCGATTTGTCTTTGGGACGCATTTTTATTCTTCATCCGGAAGAACGCCTATTCGTCATGCGGATGCGCGCCTAATCGTTATGCGGATGTGCGTCCGCCCGTCGTGCGGATGCGCGTCCATTCGTCGTGGCGATCCAGATGCCGGCGAATACCGCCACCAGACCAAACACCAGGTTCAGCGTTATGGGCTCGCCCACGAGCGCGGCCGCAAGAAGGCTGGCGGCGATGGGATTGACGGTCATGGTGGTGGCGACGCGTGTCGGCGTCGTGCGCTGCAAAGCCAGGATCCATAGGATGAATGCCAGCGCCCCGCCGCCGATGCCAAGGTACACACCTGCGATCCACTGCGCCCGCCCAAAGTTCGCCAGCACAGCGACCCGTCCGGACGCAACGCCGAACAGGATCAACGCGGCCGCACCCGCGCCCATGCCGGCGGCGAGAAAGCCGAGCGGACTGGACCGTTGGATGAAGGGGCGGGACAGGACATTGTAGAGTGCCATGCACAGCACCGCGCCCGTCATGATCAACTCCCCGCGCCAGGCGCCCACGGGCGCCGCCATGACGCCGGAGGCGAGGGCCGCGAATACACCCAGCATCGCGACACAGACGCCGGTCACTTTGCGCGCGGTCAGTGGCTCGATCCCGAGGACGGCGCCCGCGATCATGGTCTGAAGCGGCAGCGTGGACAGAGCGAGGCTCGCACGGGCCGCCGTCGTAAAACCAAGCGCGGTGTTGTAGAGGATGAAGAACAGCCCGAAGAAGCAGAGACCCAGCGTGATGACGCTGGGCACATCCCGCCGCGACGGCCATCGAGCGCGCAAAGCGAGGGTCACCGGCAGGACGCAAAGGAAGCCGATGCCCCAACGCAGGATGGCCAAGGTCACTGGATCCGCAGTTCCTACGAGGTAACGCGTCACCGCCGCGGCCGAACCGCCGAGGCAACTCGACACGATGGCCATCAAGACCCCGATTACCTCGCCCGCCGGCACCGCCCGTAATCTCCGAGATCACCGCCATCATCTGGGCAGAGCAGCATGGTTCCCGCAACTGCCTGTTCGAAGACGGAGAGCGGCGAAACAACAAACCATCAAGAGATCCTCCTACCTTGCCGTTCCGCTGACGCGACACTACGAAGCACGTTGGATGGCCTGGATTTCCGGGCCGCAACGCGTCCGGCCGGTTCGATACGCCGCGCGGCGCATGATGGAGGACGGTAATGATCGAACATGACGTCAGGGTCAGCCCATCGAAGGCGGGCCTGAAGCGCGAAGACCAACTCGCCTGGAAGATCGCCGGCGTGGCCGCCGACAAGGTCGCGGTGGCCAAGGATGTTGCGGCGATGATCGTGAACCGCATAATCGACAATGCCTCGGTGGCGATCGCGTCGGTCAATCGCCGGCCCATCGTGTCTGCCCGCGACATGGCCCTGGCCCGTCCCATCAAGAACGGCGCCACGGTGTTCGGCGTTCCTTCGACGAAGCGCGTCGCCCCGGAATGGGCCGCATGGGCAAACGGCACCGCGGTGCGCGAGCTGGACATGCACGACA
This sequence comes from Rhodopila sp., assembly GCA_031291715.1. GTDB lineage: Bacteria > Pseudomonadota > Alphaproteobacteria > Acetobacterales > Acetobacteraceae > Rhodopila. Next base: position 11,322 of record JARLIN010000263.1, read on the forward strand.
CGTTCCTCGCGGCCGACTACTCGCATCCCGGCGACAACATCCCGCCGATCCTGGCCGTCGCGCAAACAATGGAGAAATCCGGCAGGGATCTGATTCGCGGCATCGCCACCGGATATGAAATCCAGATCGACCTGGTGCGTGCGATCTGTCTGCACGAACACAAGATCGACCATATCGCGCATCTTTGCCCGGCGCAGGCCGCCGGCATCGGCACGCTTCTCGGTTTGAAGCAGGACGTCATCTACCAGGCCGTCCAGCAGGCGGTGCATGTCAGCTTCACCACGCGCCAGTCGCGCAAGGGCGAGATCAGTTCCTGGAAGGCGTACGCGCCCGCGCACTCCGGCATGCTGGCCATCGAGGCGGTGGACCGCGTGATGCGCGGCGAAGGCGCGCCCAGCCCGATCTACGAAGGTGAGGACAGCGTCATTGCCTGGATGCTGAACGGCCCGCAGGCGCATTACGTGGTGCCGCTACCGGCGCCCGGCGAAGCGAAGCGCGCCATCATGGACAGCTATACCAAGGAGCACAGCGCCGAGTACCAGTCGCAGGCGCTGATCGATCTCGCGTTCCGCATGCGCGAGCAGATCGAGGACTTCGACGACATCGAGAAAATCGTGATCCATACCAGCCATCACACACACTACGTGATCGGCACCGGCGCCAACGATCCGCAGAAGATGGACCCGAAGGCGAGCCGCGAGACGCTGGACCACTCGATCATGTACATCTTCGCCGTCGCCCTGCAGGATGGCACCTGGCATCATGTCGACAGCTACGCTCCGAAGCGTGCGGCGCGCGCCGATACCGTGCGGCTGTGGCACAAGATCGAAACGACGGAAGATCCGGAATGGACGCGCCGCTATCGCGCGACCGATCCGAACGAGCTGTCCTTTGGCGGCCGCGTGGAAATCTTCCTGCGCGACGGCACGAAGCTGGAAGACGAGATGGCCGTGGCGAACGCTCATCCGCTCGGCGCGAAGCCGTTCGGCCGCGAAGACTACATCCGGAAGTTCGAGATCCTGACGGACGGGATCATCTCCACGCGGGAATCGAACCGGTTCCTGGAAGCCGTGCAGGAACTGCCGCGTCTGCCTGCCGGCGAGTTGCACCGCTTGAACATCGCTTTGCCTGCCGGCTCGCTGGTCGTCGGCAAGCCCGGCATTCTCTGAAGGAGGAACGCATGAACGAGACAACGACTCTTCCGAACCGCGCGAAGAAGGGCGTCGGCTTGTCCGGCGTCACCGCGGGCAATACCGCGCTGTGCACGGTCGGACGCTCCGGCAACGATCTGCACTATCGCGGCTACGACATCCTCGACGTCGCGGACACCTGTGAATTCGAGGAGATCGCATATCTATTAGTACATGGCGCTTTGCCGACGCGCGCGGAACTCGCGGGCTACAAGGCGAAGCTGAAGGCACTGCGCGGTTTGCCGGCATCGGTGAAGCAGGTGCTGGAAGCGTTGCCCGCCGCATCGCATCCGATGGATGTGATGCGGACCGGCGTCTCCGCACTGGGCTGCATGCTGCCGGAGAAGGAAGACCAGAACCCGCCCGGCGCCCGCGACATCGCCGATCGGCTGATGGCGTCACTGGGATCGATGCTGCTGTATTGGTTCCACTACGCCCACAACGGCAAGCGCATCGACGTGGAAACCGATGACGATTCCATCGGCGGCCACTTCCTGCATCTGCTGCACGGCAAGAAGCCGTCGGAGATGTTTGAGCGTGCGATGCATACCTCGTTGATCCTCTATGCGGAGCACGAGTTCAACGCATCGACCTTCACCTGCCGGGTCGTTGCCGGCACGGGTGCGGACATGTACTCGGCGATCACCGCGGGCATCGGCGCGCTGCGCGGGCCGAAACATGGTGGCGCCAACGAGGTCTCCTTCGAGATCCAGAACCGGTATAGCTCTCCGGATGAAGCGGAAGCCGATATCCGCAAGCGGATCGAAGCGAAGCAGGTGGTGATCGGCTTCGGCCACGCGGTCTACACGATCGCCGATCCGCGCAACAAGGTGATCAAGGAAGTCGCGCGCCGCCTCTCGCAGCACGCCGGCTCAATGAAGCTGTTCGAGATCGCTGACCGCATCGAAGCGACGATGTGGGACGCGAAGAAGATGTTCGCCAACCTCGATTGGTTCA
>JARLIN010000264.1 GCA_031291715.1 Rhodopila sp.
ACATCTGCCGGCCCGGCGTCCGGCGCGGCCAGCAGCCGGACAATCGCCTCCGGCTCGTCCGACGCGCCCTCAGCCGCCGCCTCGGCCATCTGGCGCGTCCCGCCGGTCAGGGAGTGAAAGACGATCAGAAGCGTCTTCATCCCATCAGGCGTAGGCAGGGCGCCGGCGGGTCACGGCGCTGACGATACCCAGGGCGACCACGTTGAGGATCAAGGCCACGATGCCGATATTGAGGTCTTGCAACGCCCCGGGCAGGGCGGGGAACATCGTAGCGACACTCGTATGGGTCAAAGTGGTGGCGGCGACCGTGGCGATGCCGACGCAGATGCCGGCGAAGGCGCCTTCCCGCGTCACCGGATTGTGCGGCAGCAGGCTGGCCACCAGGGTCGGAAAAAGCTGGGTGACGAAGCTGTAGCCCATCAGCAGCAGCGCCACGATCGTCGTCCCGCCCTGAAGTGTGAACACCACGGAAACCACCGCGACGACCGGCACAAGAAGTTTCGCCAGGCGCGACACGGTGGCGTCGCTGGCATGCGGTTGAGCGATGCGGAAGATGTTGTTCGCCAGCAGCGTGGCGGCGGCAATCAAAATCATCGAGCCCGGCACCAGGGCGGTCAGCACGCCAGCCGCCCCGATGACGCCTACGAACCACGGATCGAAGCTTTGCACCGACAGGCGCAGCAGCGATAGGTCGATCTCCGCGCCTTTCAGGCCGGGCACCTGCAGGATCGCGGCGAAGCCGACGAAAAACACGAACAGCAGGATCAATTGATACAGCGGCATCATCACCGCGTTGCGTCGGAACGTCCGCTCCTCCTTCGCGGTGAACAGCGAACCGAACGAATGCGGCCACATGTAGAAGCCGAATGCGGTGAGCAGCACGGTTGAGTCGAACCAGGCGATGCTTTCGCCTTTCGCCGGCAAGGTGAGGAAGCCGGGTTTGGCCGCGTCGATCGCCGAGAACATCGAGCCGTAGCCGCCGTAATAATGGATCGGCAGGTAAATGCCGAGAAACAGAACCACGGCCAGGATCAGTATGTCCTTCACCACCGCGGTCCAGGCGGAGCCGCGGACGCCGGAGACCATGACATAGGCGGTGATGACAGCGGCACCGATCCAGATCGCCAAAGTGGGGGAGATCGCTCCGTACGCGGCGGCATCGACGATGATTCCCAGGCCTTTCAGTTGCAGCACCAGGTACGGGATCAGCGCAACGATGCCGACCAGGGCGACCAGCACGCCCAGGGCCGGGCTGTCGTACTTGTGGGCGAAGAAGTCGGGCTGCGAGATCAGCCGGTTCTTTTCGGCATAGCGCCAGATCGGCGGCAGCAGAAAATAGGACAGGAGGTAGGCCAGGCAGCCATAGGACAGGATGTAGAAGGTCGGTGCGCCGTGCCCGTAGGCAAAGCCGCTGCCGCCCAGGAAGGTGAACGTCGTGTAGATCTCGCCGGCCATCAGCACGAACACAAGGATCGTGCCGAAGCCGCGGCCGCCCACGGTCCACTGCTCCAGATTCATATCCTTGCCACGGCGGGCGAGGAGGCCGAGGCACAGCACCCCGGCGATGGTGGCGAAGATAATGATCAGCGCGGCACTCATTGGCGGGGTTCCGGTGTATCGCGGTTGGCGGGGTCACAGCGGTAGATGATCGCCATGATGGCCGCCGTTAGAAGAACCCACAGCACGATCCAGGCGAGGATCAGCGGCATGCCCATGATCAGGGGCTGGACCCGGTTGAGCAGTGGTACACCCACCAGGATGCCGAGGAACGGCAGTACGGCCAGCCATTTGACAAACGCCATTGCCACTCCTGTCCTGAATCAGCCGCTAAGGCGCCGTTTGGCTTCGTGTTCTGCGTGCGCGCCGCTAATGGTCCCGCGCGCGCCTGGGGAACTGCATACAGATCAGGTCGGCACCGCCCAGACCGGCGAGCAGGATCGCGGCCGCGTCCTCCGGTGCCACGAAAATGCAGGACTGGACCGGGAGCAGCGCACCGCCGGCGACCGATGCCGATCCGCTGGAGACAAGCCAGAACTGGCCGCCTCCGGTTGATGGGTCAGGCCCGGTGACCGAGCCATTTGCGGGGACCGTGTAGCGCCAGGTGCCAAGGCCATCGGCGGTTTCGGCGATGACGGCGCCACTGGTGGGGGCGGTCAGAGCGACAAGTTCCTGCTCGGTGAGCGGCGGCAGCGGGCCGCAGGTCGCTTCGCGATGCTGGTATTTGGCGCGGGCTTCACGCAGCTGGCGCCGATGCTCCGGCATATAGCGCGCGCCGGGGTCCCAGGCGTTGCGCAGGGTGAACCAGGAAACGCCCTCATCCGCCGCGACGATCGGGCCGTAGGCGGAGTAGGCGTCGGTGTAATGGACGGCGACGCTGGCGATGTCATGGATGCCCAGACGGCCGGAGCCCTGGACGACGACCTGATACTGATCCGCCTGATGGAAATGCGGATGCACCACCGCGGCGGCCTCTTTCTCCACCAGGAAGGCCATCGGATAGAGGCCGTCGGCTGGCGGCGCCGCCTCACCTTCCTTCAGCGTGTTGCGGTTCTTGCCGATGAAGGTCGTGTGCCAGCCGTTGGCAGTCTTACGGCGGGTTGTGTTGCGCGCGACGATGCTGTCAGCGGTGAGGATCATGGACGATCTCCTTTGGGCGTGAGCGTAGCCGCGATCTCTTCGGATGCCAACTTTCCGCTATGCCCCGCCTGCTGATAGAGACGGTTTCGGAGACACAAGAAGGAGACGACACCGTGGCGTACAGCCCATTCGATTTGACCGACAAGGTGGCACTCGTCACCGCCGGCAACAGCGGCATCGGCCTGGGGATGGCCCTGGCGATGGCTCAGGCCGGCGCGGATATCGCCATCTGGGGCACCAACGCGGCCAAGAACGCGGCCGCGGTCACGAAGCTGGAGGTGACAGGCCGGAAGATCCTGGCGCTGGAATGCGATGTCGGGGAGGAAGCCGCGGTCGAAGCCGCTTTCGCGCGCACCCTGGAAACGTTCGGACGGGTCGATGGGTGTTTCGCCAATGCCGGCGTCTCGGGTCGCGGCGGGCACACGTTCCTGGAGATGACGAGCGCCGAGTGGCACCGCGTCACCCGGATCAACCTGGATGGCGCGTTCTACACCTTCCGGACCGCGGCGAAGCACATGGTGGAGCGGGGCGGTGGCGGCGTACTGGTCGGCACCGCATCGCTCGCGGCGATCGAGGCGGCGCCGCGCAGTGAGCATTACGCGGCGACGAAGGGCGGCGTGATCTCCATGGTGAAGGCGATGGCGGTGGAGTTCGCACGATATGGCGTGCGGGCGCATTCGATCCTGCCGGGATGGATCGAGACCAATATGACCGCCAATGCGGTTCATACGGACGGTTTCAAGAACAAGGTCCTGCCACGTGTGCCGATGCGCCGATGGGGCGACGGCGACGATTTCGGTGGCATCGCGGTGTATCTGATGAGTTCGGCGTCGCGGTATCACACGGGCGACACCTTCGTGATCGATGGCGGGTACTCGTTGTTCTAGGGGCACGTCCCAGGCAGGATCCGCGATCTCATGCCACCGCGTCGTGGCCGGGCCGAGCCCGGTCACGACGCACGGGCGGAGTCCGACATCCCTCAGCCACATATGTCCGGCGCTGCGAACCCGCAGTTGCGGCAATGGAGCACCGTTGCCCCTACACCAGTGGCGACATCGCGTAGGCCGCCTCAACCAACGCCACGGCCGCCGCATTGTCGGCCAGATCGGCGATCGGTTTCCGCCCGTCGCGCAGCCGCCGCAGCGTGTCGCGCACGAAGGTCGGGTAGAAATGCACGTTGGTCAGTTTCATGGCGCGCGTGCTGCGCTGACGGTCGTTGGTCACGATCTCCAGCGTGCTGTCGTCCCGTGCGGTGAAGTAATGTCTTTCCGTGCGGATGGAGTAGTGCAGGTCGAACACCGAGTTCGGGGCGGGATAGAGATACCCGGTCTCCACCATGCAGCTCGCGCCGCCGCCTTGCATCAGCACCACGGCATGATCCTCGATGTTCAGGTGGGCGTTGCGGTTGGACATCATCGCGCCCGTCACCGTCAGGTCGGCGCCCGGCAGCAGCACGCGGCACAGGTCCATGAAGTGGACGCCGAGGTTCAGTAACGGTCCGCCGCCGGAGGTTTTGCGATCGATGACCCACTCGACCCGCTGCTGGTGGTAACGATCGACCATGCCGCCGATGAACTTGAACATGGCATACTGGACTGGCTCGTTCATCGACTGAATCGTTTCGATTAGCGGGCTATAGCGGATCACATAGGGTACGGCCGCGAACAGGTTCGCCGCCGTGGCTCGGGCGGCGATGTCAGCGGCCTCGGCGGCGTTGATTGCGCAGGGCTTCTCCATGGCGAAGGGGATGCGCTGGTCGATCAGGAAGCGCGCCAGTTCGGCCATGTCGCAATGACGGGCCAGGGCGAAGGCGAAGTCGGGTTTCAGCGCGGCACACATCTCCCGATAGTCGGCGAAGGCCTTGCAGCCGGCCTTTGCCGCGGTGGGTTCGGCGCGGGTCAGGTCTGGGTCGCTGACACCGGCGATTGTGACGTCCGGCATGTCCAGGCACGGATCGAGAAAGAACGGCGTATGCCAGTGTGAGACGCCAATCAGCACCACGCGCATGATGTTTCCCCCCTTTTATCCCGTCATTCCCTGGCGCATCGTCACTGTTCATGCAAGCCAAGGGGACCCGGGATGATCACCCTGTCGGAGAACTTCCGAGCGCTGTTCTACACGCCGTTCTATGCGGCGCAGGCGACCGGCGCTTATGCGAAGGAGGGGGTAGCGATAGACTTCCGACTCTCATCCGATCCCAGCCGCACGGCGGCCGCTCTACGCGCCGGCGAGGTCGAGGTGATGTGGGGCGGGCCGCTGCGGGTGCTGCTGACCCATGATGCCGATCCGGCGTCGGACGTGGTGTGCTTCTGCGATGTGGTGGCGCGGGACCCGTTCTTCGTGATCGGGCGTGAGCCGCGGCCGGATTTCCGCCCCGCGGACCTGACCCGCGTGCGTCTGGGCTCGGTGTCGGAGGTGCCGACGCCGTGGCTTTGCCTGCAGGACGATATCCGTCGGGATGGCGCGGACCCTGGGACGGTAACGCGATTGACCGAGGGGACGATGGCGGAGAACGCCCAGGCGCTGCGGGACGGGCGGCTGGATGCGGTGCAGCTGTTTCAGCCGTATGCGGAGGATCTGCTGGCCTCGGGTGCCGGACATCTTTGGTACGCGGCGGCCAACCGGGGGCTGACAGCCTACACCACATTGGTGACGCGGCGGCCGGTGTTGGAACGGAAGCGGGACGAACTGCTGGGGATGGTGCGGGCGATGTATCGGACCTTGCAGTGGATCAGGGCGACGCCGGGGGCTGAGATCCAGCGTGTCCTGGCTGACTACTTTCCCGACGTTCCGCCGGCGATCTATGTGGCCGCGATCGACCGGTATCGCGCGCTGGAGCTCTATGGGCCTGATCCCGTTACGCGGCGGGAAGGGTTCGACCGACTGGCCGCCGCCATGCGATCCGGCGGCGTGCTAAAGCGGGCTGTGCCGTTCGAGGAATGCATCGATAACAGCCTGGCTGAACAGGTGCTCGGTAAGGCTTGAACGCCGAAAGGAATCTGACCCGATCTTTGCCTTTCACTCGCCGGCCACGCGCATCCGGCTCAAGCTTGCCGTTCCTGATGCCGCCCGCCAAAAAGCTAACCGGCCCGTTCAGTTTCCGGCAAGCCAGCGGCACGCCTTTGCAGCGCCCTCATCTCCTCGAAGCGTTTGGTGACGTCCCGCATGATGGCTGCGATCCCAAGCATTCGGCCGGCGTCATCGTGAAACGGCACGATCGTGAATTCGATGGAAATGCGCGAACCATCCTTGCGTATCGCTGGTACGGAGAGAAGATCCCCGGTGCCATACCGGGTTGTGCCGGTCCGCATCGTCTTTTCGTATCCTTCCCAATGGCGGCTGCGTAGCTTCTCGGGAATGATGATATCGAGGGACTGGCCTACAGTTTCCGCATTCTCGAAGCCGAAGATGCGTTCAGCGCCCTTATTCCAAAATCCGATCCGGCCCGCAGCATCGGAATAGACGACGGCGTCAGGCATGGCATTCAGGAGTGTGATAGCGAAACGATCGAGGTCGAAGTTCATGATTGCCTCATCTGGCGGACCGAGGGAGAAACATCAGAGGGCCTGCGAACAGAACCGCTTGCAGCTTGTTCTCTTGGCAGAGAAATGGCGAATGCCGCGCGATATGCATCGCAACGTCGTCCGGCGTCTGGCGATACCGACCGGCTCATGCGCCTTGTCGCATTGGCGGCTCTTCCGTAATGACAACATCCATCGATATGTCGTGCGGTTGAGGATGAATTGTGTCGAGCGACGCCAGCCCGAAACCGATCCCGACCGTGAGTGGCCGGCGCGACATGGCCGCCAGGGTCCGGTCATAGAACCCGCCGCCATAGCCTAGTCGAAATGCTTGTCGGTCGAAGCCGACCAATGGCACCAACAAGGCGTCCGGCAGGACAGTCTCGCCATCCGCCGGCACAGGAATGCTCCACACGCCGGGCACCAGCCGCGTGCCCGGCTGCCAGGCACGAAAGACGAGTGGTGCCGCTTTCTGCACGACGACCGGGAGTGCGAGGCCCATTCCTTGCGCGTGCAGCCGTCGGGCGATCGGTCGCGGGTCATACTCGCCCTTGAATGGCCAGTAAAAGCCGAGCAGTGACGGTGGTTTCGCCTTGAGATGGCACAGAATGCGCGCGGTGATCCGTTCGCTCCAGCGCATCCTGTCTTCATGCGGGATGGCCAGGCGCCGATCAATCAAGGCGGCTCGCTGCTCTTTGCGCCAGGACCGGATTTCATCCCAGTTCGACATCTTCTCTCCATCTGGGGCGGTGGTCACGGCGCCCTGTTCAAATCAGGCTGGAGACGAAGACTCCGAGAGACTCTCTGCTTCCTCATGGAAGTGAAGTCTCCTCCTAAGCCGCGGGCTTCATGTGCAGCAACTCTGATAGCTGCCGCTTCGGCCGGACGAGATCCGCGAGCGTCTTGCCATCCAGCACCGAAAGGAAAGCCGCGAGCGCATCCCCAAGCGCGCCCTCCAACACACAGGCCGGCTGGATGGCGCAGGCGGCACCGGAGCCAAAACAGGGCGCGATGTCCCAGTCCGGTTCGGTCCGGCGCAGAACGGCCCCGATGGTGATTGTTTCCGGCGCCTGGGCAAGCCGCAGCCCGCCATGCTGGCCACGGATGGTTTGGATCTCTCCGGCCAGCGCCGCCTGATGCACCACCTTCGTCAAATGGTTGGCGGAGATACCAAACGCCCCAGCGACCTCATCGATCGTGCACAAAGAGTCCGGACGCAACGCGAGGTAGATCAGCGTGCGCAACGTGTAGTCGCTGAACGTGGTCAGGCGCATGGATGGGACACCCTCGGGCGGCGGCGCAGATCATCCGGCCAGGGCTGATCCGCACGGAAGAAAAGCGCGAGCTTCAGGCTTTCGGCGATGCGCCGGGCGGCCTGCACGAACCGGTCCGCGATCGTTGGGACGAACAGTTCGGCGGCGGTTGCCTCGAACAGGTCGAGCCAGTTGCCGAACAGTGGCGGCATGATACCCGCGACCTGACGATGGGTGCTGACCGGGTTGCCCTTATACCGGCCGCTGGTCAGTATCACCGAGGACCAAAATGCGTACATCTTTTCCAGATGCGCGGGCCATGCGTCCTCCGCGATGGCGTCGGCGAAAATCGGCCCGAGCGCTGGGTCGCGCCGGACGCGCGCGTAAAAGCCATCGACCAGCGTCTTGATCGTCGCCTCCGTGACCTCGGAATACGGCGCGCTCATAGGAAGATCACCAGGGCGCCGACAACGACCACGGCATTCCAGAAAAGCATGTCGATCAGCATACGAATCATCGTTCTATCGTCATCCTTCGTCGCGCCCAGGAGATCGGCGGCAAGGTTGCCGGGCAGGAAGAAGAGTTTCATGGCGAGCTTCATGGCTACACCTAAGATGCATAGGGGATGCACCTTAGGTGAGTGTTAGCTTGAAAGCAATATAGAGAATCCATCTTTAGACCTCCGCCGCGGCGGCGGGGCAGACGCATTTATGTGACTTAATGTCTCAGATCACCCAGGCCTGCCCTGGGCGCCGGGGCGGACGGGGCCCGCCCCCACCGTCATGGCCCGGCGATCGTCCGGGCCATCTGCCGCGTTTTCCCGGTGCCAACTTCGCCAGGTTGGGGTCGATCAGGGGCGTGAATCGGCCCGGCTGACGCCGGTTCGACGCCCGCTGTCAACGCAGAGTCCGCCGATGATGGGGAGAGGATTTGGGCTGCCTTCGACCAGGTCCCGCGGCTGGAGCCTCAACACCACGCCATGCATCGGCCCCCCAAACGCCAGCATCCCGGTCCTCAACGGCGAGGCAAGAACGCATCTCGGCGCTCTCTGCGTCCGTGGTGACTTCTGTGTTGAATCGCTCCAACCCGGATCACACGCCCGCCCGCGCCGGCCAAACCCAGCATGAACCCGCCGACCCAGGAAGCGCAGACCCTGATCGACCAAGAATCAGGCCGCTGCCAGCCCGGTCTGCGGATGAGTGTCCCCAGTGCGGGACTGCGAGACGGACGGCGTCGCTTCATCCACCTGAAGCGCGCGCCATCCCGCTGCGCTGTCAATCCCGCGCGGGGCAATAGGCGAAGGCAGGGCGACGGTGGTTTTCCCTGCCTCGACCCGGCTTGGTCGGCGTCATTGCGAACGCCGGCAGCTATTCGAAGATCACCGCCTTCTCAATTATCCGCATCGCCCCGGCGGCCATTGTCGCGCCCTGTTCCACCAGTGCGATCGTCCGTGCTTCTGCGGCCTGCACCTGCGCGAGCCGGTCCAGTACTTGTCGCAGCCGACCCGACGGCACGACCACCACACCATCCGCGTCGCCGACGATGACGTCGCCGGGCTCCACGTGCACATCCCCTAGCGTCACCGCCGCGCCCACCACGCCCGGCCCGTTCATCGCGGGGGAGTTCGGCTGGATACCTTGGCAGAACACCGGCAACCCCGTCGCCACGATGCCCGCCTTGTCGCGTGCCAGCCCGTCGGTGACGAAGGCCGCGACGCCCTTGTTCTTCATCATGCCTGCCGCGATATCGCCCAACACCGCCGTGCGGGTGTAACCGTCATTCGCGACCACGATCACGTCGCCCGGTTCCGCTTCCGACAGCGCACCGAACATCGCCACGATATCCGCCGGATACGCGAACGCGGTCAGCGCCGGCCCGACGAACGATGCATTCGACGGGTCCAATGGCTTGATCCGGTAGTCCAGCGCCCCGCGCCCATCCATCGCATCCGCCAGATGCGAGGTCTGGGCGCCACGGAACGCCTCGATCAACGTTTTGTCAGGGCGGCGGAAGCCGCGGTGAATCGTCAGCAGCGGCGGATTATCGAGCATGTAGGGTCCCTCCTGGCACCAAGACTGCCAAACCGGAGGGACGCCGGCAAACGGGCGGTTCAGTCATCGCCCGGCGCTTAAGGCCGTCCTACTTTTTGGACTTATCCGCCAGCGCCTTGACCTCATCCATCGCTTCGGCGAAGCGCGCGTTCAGCAGATTCACGGCTTCCTCGTTGGAATGCTGTATCAGGTCGCCGATTTCCTTCATGTTGGAAACGGCCCGCTCATACGCGTGCTTCAGCAGTTCCGCCTGTTTGGCGGCCTTGGCCTGCGGCGCCTCGACCGACGACATCGCGCGCACCGCCTCGGTGAGTTCCGCCATGTTCTGCTGCACGATCTCCATGTGGCGGCGGGCGACCGCCTGGGCGCCTTCCAGGGCGACGCGGTTGGCGGCGGTCAACGTCTCCATGTTGCGCCGGCTGGCGGAGACGAACGCCTCCATGTCCGGCATGGCCGGCAGTTTCATGTCGGCGAATAATTTGCCGAACTCGCCAAAATCAGCCATCGATTTGGGGGGGAATGCCATGGTGAAGGCTCCTTATGCTGGACCGGTTCAGCAACAGGGGTGACGTTAGGCTTCCCGCGCGGGAAAACCAAGACCACCCACCCGTGACAAAATGGCTTCAGCGACCCATGTAACGAAAAACGGAGATCGGCCATGGACATCGACAGCCAATCAGAAATGGTGTGCGGCCCGGACGGTTGTGACATCCAGGCGACGGAAACCCGCCTGCGTGAGGCCGCCTCGGTTGGCACGCGGATCGACATCGTATCCGACGCGATTTGCCCCTGGTGCTATATCGGCAAGCGCCAACTGGAACGCGCGTTGGCCACGCTGGCCGGTGAAGGACGGACCTTTCAGGTCCACTGGAACCCGTTCCAGCTCAATCCCGACATGCCGAAGGAGGGCCGCGACCGTGCTGCCTACCGCGCCTGGAAGTTCGGCAGCGCCGAGAAGGCGGCCGCCCTCGACCAGCGGATCACCGAAGCGGCCGCGGGCGTAGGTCTGGCCTTTCGCACCGACCTGATGACCCGCACGCCGAACACGATCGACGCCCACCGCGTGATCTGGTTCGCTGGCCAAAACAACGTCCAGGACGCGGCGATGGAGGCGGTCTTCAAGGCCTATTTTATCGAAGGCCGCGATATCGGCGACCACGCGGTCCTGGCCGATTGCGCCGCCGAAGCGGGTCTGCCCCGTCAGGCCGTCGTGGACTTCCTGGCCGGCGACCTCGCCGACAAGGAGATGCGGGCGGCGGATCGGGCCGCGCGTGAAGCGGGCGTCTCCGGCGTGCCGTCGTTCTTCCTGGACGGCTACAGCCTGTTCTCCGGCGCGATGCCGGCGGAAACAATCGCCACCGCGCTGCGCCGTGGACGGACCGTGCTGCGCGAACGGCAGCAGGAATAATGCAGCGGGTTATCTCCAGGCGAGGTCGCAGGGCACCGGACGGTCAGGCGATTTCTCCCATTGGCTCAGGCACGGGGCTAATCGTTCGGAAAGGATCGCTGCCCCCCGTTCGTTCATGTGGCTGCCGTCCACGAACAGATCATCCGGCCAGGCGGCCGTGGTGGGATTAGCGACGACGAGGTTCGAAAATTTCTTCGTATGCTGTGCCAGGAACTGGCTGAAGTCGGCCGCGACCTTAGGCTTCATGGCCCTCACCGTCGACTCGCTTACCGGTATCGCGACATACAAGACCCTGACTCCGGCCGCCGCGAATAGATCCAGCGCTTTGTCGAAATAGTATGCCTGAACCGGCGACGGAACAAAACTGCTCACCTGGGCATCTATACCGACGTCGGTCCTGATGGGCGTATCGGTGTACGTGACGGCGCCTCGCGTTACGGACGTGTGCTCGAAGAGCGCTATGTTGGCGTCGTAACGGCCGAAGCCGCGGGCCTTCACCAGGCTTGCGGTGAAGATCGACGGGAACCCGCTGCTGTAGACCAGATCGCGCGCAATGCCGCTGAGACCGTCGTGAGTGTCCGTGCCGCCAAAGGCGGGATCGTGCTGCTCGGCTGCGGCCCGGGCGATGTCCCGCAGATCCCGGAACGCGATGAAGCCATACCGGGCAGCATTTTTCCACAGGAATTGGTTGGCAGAAACAAATGAGGATAGACTCTGCGAATAAATCACATAGCGCGGCGCGCTTGGGCAACTCACGGCGCGGCGCGCAAAGAAGTAATTCTCTATCGGTGTCGCGGCGCCGGACGCGATATTGGCGGCCGGCAGTCCGAGGCGTGACGGTACGATCGCGGCTTCGGGACGTGAGTCGCCCAGCACGAGGACGGAACCAAAGTCGCAGGTACGAAGGATGTTTTGCTTCGCGGCCCAGACCGGGTAGCCCCCCTCGAGGAAATGCATGGGCATTAGGCTCGTGTAGAGCCACGCCGCGGCGATCAAGAGGCATGCCACCAAGCTTGAGCACAGCAGGTAAGATCGGGGGGAGAGGGTCATTCGGCCATCAGAACTGGAAATAGAGGAACTCGGTCGTTCCGCCCAGGGCCAGGATACCGATCGAGGCGCCGATACCGATTGCGACAGCGGACGTGACATTCCGGTCCCAGGTCAAACGCACCGTGAGGGGCGCTTCGATCTCCCCCAGGACCGGAGAATAGCGATGCATAATCTGCTGGGTGTTCGGAAGGAGCCAGACGACAACATAGAGCAAAGCGAGATGGAGGCCGTGCTCGAGACCGGCGTGCGTTGCGAAGGCGTCCGCGAAACCATGCAGACCGATCATGCCGGTCAGCACGTTCATCGCTGCCGAAACCGACGGTGCGCGGAAAACGACGCTGGCAACCAGGACGCAGAGGTAGGTCAACAGGCAGCGTCCCATCGTGGAGAGCAAGCGCCGGGACCGCGGCTTGGGATGAAAGACCCTGATGGCGTGGTTCACGCACAAATAAAGCGCGTGCAGCACTCCAAAAATCACGAACGTCAATCCGCTTCCGTGCCAGATTCCGGCGAGCGTCATCGTTACCACCAGCGGGGTCGCGACCATGGCGAGGAAGCCCGTCAAGGTCTGCTGCGCCAAGCGGTTGACACCTAAGCGATGGCTGATGCGCCAGCGCATGATCGACATCGCGATCGGTGTATAGACATAGCTGGTCAGGAACCTGGTCAGGGTGATGTGCCAGCGTTGCCAGTATTCGATGACGTTCTGTGCCTTGTAAGGGGACTCGAAATTCCTTGGAAATCGGATATTCATGGTCCGCGCCAATCCGATCGCCATGTCTGAATAGCCCGAGAAATCGAAATATAATTGCAATGAATAGCAGAGCGCGACATTCCACGCCGCCATCCATTCCATGCCGTCCGTATGGGCGTATCCGGCGGCGACCCAACTGGAAAGAGGATCGGCGCAGACAACCTTTTTCACCAGGCCGATCACGAAGATCGACAGTCCAACGCCCAAATTCTCCAGCGATACCCGATACGTCGTCCGGTCGGCGAATTGCGGCATGATGTCGCGGTTGTGCAGAATCGGGCCGGCGATGAGATGCGGGAAGAACGTAACGAACAGCATATAGTTCAGGAAATCGCGATCCCGCGTCACCCCGGCCTTGCAATCGACCAGATAGCCGATCTGCGTGAAGGAGAAAAACGAGATCCCGAGCGGAAGAACGATCGGGTCTATATCGTGCACGAAGGGAAAGAAATAATGCAGGAAACCAAGCACCGAGAATAGATACTTGTAATAGAACAATGCTCCGAGATTGAAGCACACACCTCCGGCGGTAATCCAGGATTGGAGCCGCGGATGCGGTTCGGTCCGCAGGATCAGTATGGCGACGCCGTAATTGGCGCAGATCGAAACCAGGAGCAGGATGACGGCGGCTGGATTCCACCATCCATAAAACAGGAGAGATGCGCCTATCAGCCAGATGGCCGCAACCTGGCGCCCCGTCCGCGCCGCGATATAGAAGCCGATCAAAGTTGCGGGCAGGAACCCGAAAATAAACACGAGCGAACTGAAAAGCAAGCCCCGGGCCTCCAGCCATGCGCGGAGGCAGGCTCCTAGCATGGTGCATCATGACAGTGCAACGAACATCGGATGGCGAGAATTTCATGCGCCCGGCGCGCGAACGGGCCTGGACGGATTTTCTCCGGCACCGCCCGAAGCCAATTGAGAGTCTCTGCTGCAACCGGCTGCTGGGCAATGGTTTTCTGATTTCCGCTCAGACATTTACCGCGCGACCTCCTTGACTATAGTGCAGGCCGATCCGAACCAGGGAACCAGACGCCATGACCAGCAAACACCCCGAAACCCTCGCCTTGCATGCCGGCTGGCGGCGGGACAGCGCGACCAATTCCGTTGCGGTGCCGATCTACCAGACCACCTCCTTTCAGTTCGACAGCGCTGAACACGCGGCGAACCTGTTCGGCCTGAAGGAGTTGGGGAACATCTACACCCGCATCATGAACCCGACGAACGACGCGCTGGAACAGCGGCTCGCGGCGATCGAGGGCGGTGTGGCGGCGCTTGCGCTGGCGTCGGGACAGGCGGCGTCGGCCTTCTCGGTGCAGAACCTGGCGAAAGCGGGCGACAACATCGTCAGCTCCACCGACCTGTACGGCGGCACCTGGAACCTGTTTGCCAACACGCTGAAGGACCAGGGGATCGAGACCCGCTTCGTCGATCCGAGTGACCCGGAGGCGTTCGCCCGCGCCACCGACAACCGCACCCGCGCCTACTATGCCGAGACGCTGCCGAACCCGAAGCTGATCCCGTTCCCGATCGCGGAGGTTGCGGCGATCGGCCGGTCCTTCGGTATCCCGCTGATCATGGACAACACCGCGGCGCCGCTGCTGGTGCGCCCGTTCGATCATGGCGCGGCCGTGGTGATGTATTCCACGACCAAGTATATCGGCGGCCACGGCACCTCGATCGGCGGCATCGTCATCGATGGTGGCAATTTCGACTGGGAAGCGTACCCCGAACGCCAGCCGGCGCTGAATACGCCGGACCCCTCCTACCACGGCGCCGTCTGGTCCCAGGCCGTCAAGCCGCTCGGTCCCATTGCCTATATCCTGAAGATGCGCGTTACCCTGCTGCGCGACCTTGGCGCCGCGATGTCACCGTTCAACGCGTTCCAGTTCATCCAGGGTGTGGAGACGTTGCCGCTGCGCATGCGCGAACACAGCCGCAATGCGCTGGCGGTTGCCAACTACCTTGCGGAGCGCAAGGGGGTGAGCCGGGTCATCCATCCGGCGCACCACACCGGTCTCGGCGCCGAACGGACGGCGAAATATATGCCGCATGGTCAGGGCGGGCTGGTCGGGTTCGAGCTGGCGGGCGGTGCGGATGCCGGGCGGAAATTCATCAACGCGCTCAAGCTGTTTTACCACGTTGCCAATATCGGCGACGCGCGCAGCCTGGCGATCCATCCGGCCAGCACCACACACTCCCAGCTCAGCGAGTCAGAGCAGGCCGCCACGGGCACCACGCCTGGCTATGTGCGGCTATCGGTTGGGCTTGAGCACATCGACGACATTCTCGGCGATCTGTCACAGGCGCTCGACGCGGCGAGGAGCTGACCAGCGAAAGGCCGCGGACCGGGTTGAACAAATCGGCTTCGCGGCCTTTTAACTTCGGTGGAATGACCGGAGTGAAACCATGAACGAACAACATCCCCGCGTCGCCCTCGTCAGCGGTGGTGCCAAAGGCATCGGTGCCGGGATCGCGGCGCGCCTCGCCGGTGATGGCTGGCGGGTGGTCGTGGCTGACCGCGATCCCGCCGGCGCGGCGCCCGCCGGCGGACGTTACGTCGTTTGCGACGTTGGGGATGAGGTTTCGGTTTCCGCGCTTGTCCGATCGGTGGCGGCGGTGGAACAGCGGCTGGATGCGCTGATCTGCAACGCCGGCTTCATGATCCGTAAGCCGATCGGCGATCTTTCCCTGGCGGAATGGTCGTCGGTGCTGACGACCAACCTGACGAGCACCTTCTTGCTGGTCCGAGCGACAGAGGCGCTGTTGCGTGCCGCCAAGGGCGCGGTAGTGACCATCGCATCTACCCGCGCGCGCATGTCGGAGCCGGATACGGAGTCCTACGCCGCGTCGAAAGGTGGATTGGTGGCGCTGACGCATGCGTTGGCGATCAGCCTGGGGCCGGACGTGCGGGTGAACTGCATCAGCCCGGGCTGGATCCTGACGAAGGGACCGGAGCCCACGGCGGAAGAGCACACGTTCCATCCCGCCGGCAGGGTGGGGCGGCCGGACGACATCGCGGCACTGGCCGCTTTCCTGGTGGGACCGGAAAGCGGCTTCATCACCGGCGCGGAGTTCGTGGTGGATGGCGGCGTGACCCGGAAGATGATCTATCCGGAGTAATACCAACCGCCGTTGTCGCCGACTCTTCCGGCGATAGCGGCGGGTGGTATCGCGCGCGGGGTTGGCGGGGCGGCCGCGCGCCAAACCAAGACTCATGCCGACCGCCGTTGACCCATTTTCATGGGTCAACATCAAGGGCGGTTGGTATAATCGGCCGCTTACCCCTTCGTGTTCGC
>JARLIN010000265.1 GCA_031291715.1 Rhodopila sp.
CACCACAACGATCTGACTTTGCTCGCTTAAAGGTCTTCGTGCGGACCTATGGATCTTTCCACCGGTCCATAGGTCCAACGAGGGACTCGTTGCTACCCACGCCCAACGGCGAGGAACCGCAAATCGTTGGCTTTTGCGATACCAGGCCAAGTTGACACCGACTCTCCGCCGGTTTCCTCCACGTCATGCCGGGACGTCATCCGGGCACTCGTTGCACATCGGTAAATGGTTATGCATCAATGAATTGGTCCGGCACGGATGGCCGGATCAAGTCCGGCCATGACGACGATGGGACAGCGGCTGGCGTGTCAGTCTTCGCGCAAGCTGGATTACACACCGCCTTATGAGGGCCGGTCCAAGAATACGCCATAACAACGGAATTGCCGGCCATCGAAACGCGCCGGAGAGAGAGCGTTCGATCCGCGAGGAGAAATAAAATCGGACCGAATCACGCTCATGCCGTTTCCGAGGCTTCCGCTAAACCGCCTCGTCCAGATCCTCCCCCCACATCTTCTCCAGCGCGTACATCGTCCGAGCCTCCGGCTTGAACAGATGCACCACGATATCCCCCGCATCGATCAGCACCCAGTCCGAGCCGCCGGCCCCCTCCACCTGCACCCGCTTCAGCCCAGCCTCTTTCAGCTTCTCGCTCAGATGCTGCGCCATCGCGGTGATCTGCCGATCGGCCAGACCCGTCGCGATCACCATCCGGTCGCAGAACATCGCCTTACCGGCCAGGTCCAATGTGACGACATTCTCGGCCTTGTCGTCCTCCAGGCTGCCGACGATTACCGCCTGCAGCCGATCCAGCTCCGACGCCTCTGTCTTGACCCGCTTCGCACGTGGAGCCGACGCTTTCTTCGGCCCTGCCGCGATCGTTTTTTTCCGCGGGCTACCGGGAACCACGCCCGCCTCCGGCAGCTTCGGCTTGGTGGCCGTCTTGCGCGGTGCCGGCTTATGCCTGGCGGGAGAGGCGGCGATCTTCGGCGTTTTTGTTATAGCACAGTTCCTTCTGCGGCTTGTCGGATAGCGGTGGCGGACACGGCAGTCTGCCGTCCGGGCAGGAACGCCCACCCTGGCGCGGCACCCGGCAGCAAAGGGGCTTCCCTCGCCGGCCGGCGCCCCGCCCGTAGCCGATGCGCCGCCTGTCCTGCAAGCGCCCGATTGGAATAACGCGGCCGAGGCAGCACCACGAACGCCAATCGCCGCACGATATCCGGCCATCGGCGCCACCGGGGAAGCTGCTCCAGGATATCCGCACCCATGATCCAGACGAACTGGACCCGAGGGAACCGCCGCATCAAGACCCGCATGGTATCAACGGTATACCGGGTCCGAAACGCAGCCTCGATCCCGCTGGCCAGCACCCGCCGACCGTCCCCAATCCGCCCAGCCCCCGCCAGGCGGTCGACGAACGGCGCCATCCCGGCGTGCGGCTTCAGCGGATTCCCCGGCGATACCAGCAGCCAGACCTGATCCAGCCGCAGGCGCCGCCGAGCCAGCTCGGCCACATGGCGATGGCCTTCGTGGGCGGGATTGAACGATCCCCCCAGCAGACCGACGCGCATCCGCCGCCGGTCGCCGAACCTGGGGATCGGTCCGAGACCGTTCAGGGACGCACCTGGCCCGTGCCGAGCACGAGATAGCGATATGTCGTCAGCTGCTCCAACCCCACCGGCCCGCGCGCGTGGATATGCCCCGTCGCGATGCCGATTTCCGCGCCAAACCCGAACTCCCCGCCGTCGCAGAATTGGGTGGAGGCATTCCACAGTGCCACCGCGCTATCCACGCCGCGCAGGAACCGCTCGGCCACCGCCGCGTCCTCGGTCACGATCGCATCGGTATGCTCGCTGCCATGCGCGGCGATATGCGCCAATGCCGCATCCACGCCATCCACTACCGCAACCGACAGCACCGAATCCAGCCATTCGGTATCGAAGTCCTTGTCCGAGGCCGCCGGCAACCAAGGCACGACCGCCCGCGCCGCCGCATCCGCCCGGAACGAACACCCCAGCGCCTTCAGATCCTCGACCAGCACCGGCAGCAGCGATCCGGCCACCCCTCGGTCGATCAGCAGCGTCTCCGTCGCTCCGCAAACCCCCGTACGCCGCATTTTCGCGTTCGCCAGGATCGCCCGCGCCATCGCCGGATCGGCCGCCTCATGCACGTAGGTGTGGTTCAGCCCTTCCGCATGCGCCAGGACCGGCACCCGAGCCTCCCGCTGCACCCGCTCCACCAGCGACTTGCCGCCGCGCGGAATGATCAGGTCCAGCAACCCGGCCCCGGCCAGCATTGCCGCCACGTACGAACGGTCGGCGTTCGGGGCAACCTGGACGCAAGCCTCCGGCAGCCCAGCCGCCGTCAGGCCACGGCCGAGTGCCCGGTTGATCGCGGCCGCGCTCCGGGCGCTGTCCGAACCACCGCGCAGGATCACCGCGTTCCCCGATTTCAGGCACAGCGCGGAGGCATCCGCACCGACATTCGGCCGGCTCTCGTAGATCATGCCGATCACGCCGATCGGCGTTGCGATCCGCTGAATGCGCAGCCCGTTCGGCCGGGTCCAGTCGGCCAGCACCCGGTTCAACGGATCGGGCAGAGCCGCCACCTCCTCCAGACCCCGCGCCATCGCCTCGACCCGCGCCTCGGTCAGCGTCAGCCGATCGAGGAACGCCGCGGTGCCGCGGTATGCCGCCACATCGGCCTCGTTGGCGGTGAGAATTGGCCTCATTCCGTCCCGCAGCGCGCCGGCCATCGCCTGCAGTGCGCCATCGCGCGCCTCCCGGCTGCTCCGCGCCAGCACATGTCCCGCCGCCCGCGCCGCGACGGCAGCGCGCTTCAGGTGTTCAGTCGCATCCGTGAACTCGTCCATCTCGCCAATGTGCACAAGAAACAGCCATCTTTCCAGTGCCCGCCGCATGTTTCCGTCAAGGAAAGCCATGCCGCCCGTGCTACACTGGCCCGCAAGAGCGCGGCAGACCATGAACATATCGGTCCGCCAGGACGCATCCGGTCCTCGGTGCACCATACCGTGCCGGTTTCATTGATTGAAATCAATGCGCAAACCATCGCCCGTCATAGGTGTCAAACAGATGCGTGGAGCTAAGAGCTTGTCGTGGAGGCAACGATGACGATACGAGACCGGCTGGCCTGGGCCGTCGTCACGCTGGTGGGAGCGGTGTCGTTCGGCATCGTCGCTCTTGCCCGCGGCGAGCCGGTGAATGCCGCATGGCTCGTGGTCGCCGCGGTCTGCATCTATTTCATCGCTTATCGGTTCTATGGCCTCTTCATCGCCAACCGGGTTTTCCGTGTCGATCGCAACCGCCAGACCCCGGCGTATCGCCACAATGACGGCCTCGACTACGTGCCGACCAACCGTTACGTCCTGTTCGGCCACCATTTTGCGGCGATCGCCGGCGCAGGTCCGCTGGTGGGGCCGGTGCTGGCCGCCCAGATGGGCTACCTGCCCGGCACGTTATGGATCCTTGCCGGCGTCGTTTTCGCGGGCGCAGTGCAGGACTTCACCGTATTGTTCCTCTCGACGCGGCGTGACGGGCGCTCGCTTGGCGACATGATCCGCGGCGAACTGGGCCCCGTCGCCGGCAGCATCGCCGGTATCGGCATCCTGCTCATCTGCACCATCGTCCTCTCCGTCCTCGCACTGGTCGTGGTGATGGCCCTGAAGGGCAGTCCGTGGGGCACCTTCACCGTATTCTGCACCATCCCGATCGCGCTGCTGATGGGCATCTACAGCCGTTTCATCCGTCCCGGCCGCATCGCCGAGATGTCCGCGATCGGCGTGGTCCTGTTGCTCGCCGCCCTGATCGGAGGCCAGTACGTCTCGCTGAATCCGGTGCTAGCGCCGATATTCAACCTGCCGGCCGACACCCTGGCGCTGATGGTCATCGGCTACGGCTTCGTCGCCTCCGTACTGCCGGTCTGGCTGCTGCTGGCCCCGCGCGACTACCTCTCCACCTTCCTCAAGATCGGCACCATTACCCTGCTGGCGATCGGCATCATGGTGGTGCGCCCCTATCTGCAGATGGCCCCGATCACCCGGTTCATCGACGGCAGCGGTCCGGTCTGGGCCGGCGGCGTGTTTCCGTTCCTGTTCATCACCATCGCCTGCGGGGCGGTTTCCGGCTGGCACGCGCTGATCGCCTCCGGCACGACGCCGAAGATGATCGAGAACGAAGGCCAACTCTGCTTCATCGGCTATGGCGCCATGCTGACGGAATCCTTCGTCGCCATCATCGCCATCATCAGCGCCTCGGTGATTCATCCGGGCGTGTATTTCGCCATGAACAGCGCCGGCGGGCTGATCGGCGCCGACATCGCGCATGCCGCGCAGGTGATCTCCGACTGGGGGTTCGCCGTGACCCCCGACATGCTGACCCAGATCGCACACGATGTGGGTGAGACCAGCATCCTGTCGCGCACGGGCGGCGCGCCGACCTTGGCGGTGGGAATGGCCACCATTCTGTCTGGTATGTTGGGCGGCAAGTGGCTGATGGGCCTGTGGTACCACTTCGCCATCCTGTTCGAGGCGCTGTTCATCCTGACCACCGTCGATGCCGGCACCCGCGTCTGCCGCTTTATGATCCAAGACCTGGTGGGCAATGCCATCCCCGCGTTCAGGGCCACGGAATCCTGGACCAACAACCTGGTCGGGTCCGCACTGTCCTGCCTGCTGTGGGGCTACTTTCTCTACCAGGGCGTCATCGACCCTCTCGGCGGCATCTGGACCCTGTGGCCTCTGTTCGGCACTGCGAACCAGATGCTCGCGGCGATCGCCCTCATCCTGTGCACCGTCGTGCTGTTCAAGATGAAGCGGCAGCAATACGCCTGGGTAACGGTCGTGCCGACCGTCTGGCTGGTCCTCTGCACCGTGACGGCCGGCGTGGAGAAGGTGTTCGATAGCGACCCGGCGATCGGCTTCCTGAGTCACGCCGCCCGGTTCGGCAATGCGCTGGCCGACGGCAAGGTACTGGCACCCGCCAAGAGCCTGGGCGAGATGAGACGGGTCGTATTCAATGACTATGTTGACGCCAGCCTCGCCGCCCTGTTCGCCGTGATTGTCGTCACCATGGTGGTCTACGGGGTGATCGCCTGCCGGCGTGCGCTGGGCGATCCGCGCATAACGGCGGTGGAAGTCGGTGGCGCGGCGGTAGGAGTGGGCGATGACTAGGTTGAAGCTGGTCTGTGAAATGGTGACCCAGACGGCGCGACTCATGGTCGGTGTGCCGGACTACAAAACCTACGTGGCCCACCGTCAGGCAGTGCATCCCGACAAGGAAATCATGACCTACGAGGCGTTCTTCCGGGAACGGCAGGCCGCCCGTTACGCTGTCGGCAAGGGACGCTTCCGCGGCTGCTGCTAACGGCGCAGCCCGCCCACGTTTCCGTTGACGTGCCATCCTCTCCGTGCTGCCCTCCTGAATACAGGGAGGCAAACAATGAACGCGCCAGTAAATATCGACCCAACCAGCCCAGCCTACATCATGCCGCTGGAAAAATTCGACGTCTCCGACCCCCAGCTGTACCAGGACGACGCCTGGCATCCCTACTTCGAGCGTCTGCGGCGCGAGGATCCGGTGCACTACGTCCCCGACAGTCCCTATGGCCCCTATTGGGCGGTGTCCAAATACAAGGACATCATGCACTGCGAGGTGCACCACGAAGTCTTCTCGAACGAGATCGGCGGCATCCAGATCGAGGACCAGCCGAAGGACATGCAGCGGCCCAGCTTCATCCGCATGGACCCGCCGCGCCATGACGAGCAGCGCAAGGTCGCCAGCCCGATCGTCGCCCCGATGAACCTGGCGAACATGGAATCGCTGATCCGCGAACGTACCCGCATGGTATTGGATGCGCTGCCTCGGAACGAAACGTTCGACTGGGTCGAACACGTCTCGATCAAGCTGACAACCATGATGCTGGCGACGCTGTTTGACTTTCCGTTCGAGGAGCGGGCGAAACTCACCTACTGGTCCGACGTCGCGATCTGCAACGTCAACGCGCCGGACGCGCCCGTTCATTCCGAGGCGGAACGGTTCGAGGAGCTGAAGAAGATGGCCGAATATATCGGCCGCCTGTTTAACGAACGCCGCGACCAGCCGCCGAAGTTCGATCTGTTATCGATGCTGGCGCACGGTGCATCGACCCGCGACATGCCGCTGAAGGAGTTCATGGGCAACCTCGCCCTGCTGATCGTCGGCGGCAACGACACGACCCGCAATTCCATGAGCGGCGGCCTGCTGGCACTGAACCAGTTTCCGGAGGAATACCGCAAGCTGCAAGCCAACCCGGGGCTGGTGGACAGCGCGGTGTCCGAGATCATCCGCTACCAGACCCCCGTCATCCATATGCGGCGCACAGCCTCTCGGGACACCGAGCTGTGCGGCAAGCAGATCAAGGCCGGCGACAAGGTCGTGATGTGGTACATCTCCGGCAACCGCGACCCGGACGCCATCGAGAACCCCGACAGCTTCATCGTCGACCGCGCCCGGCCGCGTCAGCATCTGTCGTTCGGATTCGGCATCCATCGCTGCGTCGGCAACCGCCTGGCGGAACTGCAACTGAAGATCCTCTGGCAGGAAATACTTGCGCGCTTCCCAAAGATCGAGGTTGTTGGCGACGCGCAACGCATCTACTCCAACTTCATCCGCGGCATTCGTTCGATGCCGGTCCGCATTCCCGGCTGAGGTTTCGGGCTATCCCTTGGCGCGGGGGGTCCAGGCCATGACGGCGAGGGAGAGCACCATCATGCCTCTCTCCCGCCGACATCCCTGGGGCCGCGTACCCGCAGTAGCGGCAGGCCGCGGGCCACGCTAAAGGACGCCCAGAGAGGAACCGTCCATGCCCGATACCGCGCTGCCCGTTACCAACCTGCTCGACGCCATCCGCGCCATCGTCGGCGACCGGGGCATCCTGACGGACAGCACCGACACTGCCCCCTATTCCGAGGACTGGCGCCACCTTTACAAAGGCCGCACCAGCGCGGTCGTCCGCCCCGGCACCACGGAAGAACTCGCCGCTGTCGTGAAGCTGTGCGCCGAATCCCGCACCCCAATCGTGCCGCAAGGCGGCAACACCTCCATGGTCGGCGGCGCCGTGCCCAATGAGGATGGGTCCGAACTCATCCTGTCCACCGTCCGCCTGAACCGCATCCGTGACCTCGATCCCGCCGACATGACCCTGACGATCGAGGCCGGCGTCACCCTCAAAGCCGCCCAGCTTGCCGCCGCGGAACAAGGCTGTTTGCTGCCGCTGTCGATCTCCTCCGAAGGCACCGCGCAGATCGGCGGCGTGCTGGCGGTGAACGCCGGCGGCAACAACACCGTCCGCTACGGCAACGCCCGGGATCTGGTTCTGGGCCTCGAAGTCGTCCTTCCCGACGGCACGATCTGGAACGGCCTGCGCCGCCTGCGCAAGGACAACACCGGCTATTGTCTGCGGCAGTTGTTTGTCGGTTCCGAGGGTACACTGGGTATCATCACGGCTGCCGTGCTGAAACTCGCGCCCCAGCCAAAGGAAATCGCTGTCGCCCTCTGCGGCGTGGAATCGCCCGAGGCCGCACTGACCCTCTTCACCCGCTTCCAGGCACACGACGCGGCTTCGATCAGCGCGTTCGAGCTGATGTCAGGTCTGGGCACAAGCTTCGTGCTGAAGCACATCCCCGGCGCGGTGCTGCCTCTGGAATCCCCTGCGCAGTTCTACGTCCTGGTCGAACTCGCCTCGCCTCGTCCCGGCGCCGGTCTGCGGGACATGCTGGAACAAATCCTGGAACAGGCACTCGGCGACGACATCGTCCAGGACGCCGCCATCGCGGAGTCCGATGCCCAGCGCGCCGCCATCTGGCGCCTGCGCGAGGAACATTCGGAAGGCCAAAAACGCGAAGGCGCCAGTGTCAAGAACGACGTTTCGGTCCCGGTCTCGAAAGTCCCCGCCTTCATCCGCAAAGCCACCGCCGCGTGCGAGACGCTGCTGCCCGGCGTCCGCGTCGTTCCGTTCGGCCACATGGGCGACGGCAATATTCATTTCAATCTCGAGCAACCCGTCGGTTCGGACGCGGCATGGTTCCTGTTGCAGGACCACGCCATCATGGATGCGGTGAACGAAGTCGTCCGCGAATTCGACGGCAGCTTCTCCGCCGAACACGGGATCGGAAAGTTGAAGCCCTACATGATGCCGGATTGGCGCGGTGGCGCGGAACTGGCGCTGATGCAACGAATCAAGGCGGCGATCGACCCCGCCGGCATCATGAACCCCGGCAAGGTCCTGCCGTAGAACCGGGTTGGGCAGCTTGTATGGCAGCGGGACCGCCCCCTCTCGTCATGGACCGACGCCGTTCGGGCCATCTGATCCAAAGTCCCGCCCTGGCCGATCGGCATCCGTCCCTGCTACGAGAACGCACGCATTGGCGGACGCGCTCCCACCCGTGCCACAGCCGTCGATATGCGAATCCGATAGGGACTGCACCGCGCCGTGACGGAAAGAACCGAGCCAGCGACCATTTCCCGGCAGCGTGAAAGCGACCTCTACGGCCCGGTCAAAAGGCATTTGGAGACCCTGGGCTACACCGTGCGCGGCGAGGTCGGCAGGTGCGACGTCGTCGGGGTCAGCGGAGACGCAATGGTCGCGGTCGAACTGAAACTGGTCTTCGGACTCCCGGTGCTCTATCAGGCGCTGCGACGCCTCCCGTCCGTGGATCTGGTCTATGTCGCCGTGGCGGTCCCCGACGGACGCAAGGCGCGCGGCAACTGGGATGCTCAGGTGCCCGATGCGGTGCGTCTCTGCCGGATGTTGGGGGTCGGACTGCTCTCCGTGCGCGACAGGACCTTGGTCGTGCATGCGGACCCTATGCCCTATCAGCCACGCAAGCGGCCGAAGCTCAGGGCGCGCCTGCTCAGCGAGTTCGTCCGCCGCACGGGCGACCACAATCTGGGTGGCACCACGAAGCGTGCACGCGTGACCGCATATCGCGAGGATGCCTTGGCGTGCGCCAGCGTTTTGGCGAGAAGCGGTTCGATGAAAGGAGCAGCGGTGCGGGACGCGACCGGTGTGCAAAGGGCGAGCAATATCCTTCGCGCCGATGTCTATGGCTGGTTCGAAAAGGTCAGCCGCGGCACCTACGACATCGCACCTGCCGGGCGAAGCGCACTTGAACAATACGCCGACGTGCTGGCCTCTCGCGCCGCCGGCCGGTAGCGTCCCGGTTTGAACATCCGGGTCCGGTGGGATCCAGATCGCGATCGCGGCGATGCAGGTCGATCTGGATGCGAGGCTGGCGGCGCTATGCCGGGCGGGGCGCCGCGGCGGACGAAAATGTCTCCCACCGTCGTTCGCGTGGCTCCGCCACCACCAGCACATCGACCAGCGTGTCCGGTGCCACGGCCTGGCCGGGCGGCAGCTTCTCCAGTGTGCCGATCCGGTCCGTCTGTGCGATGACGATCCCGCCGCATCTGCGCACCGCACGGGCGATTGTCATGGCGTCCCGTGTCATCGCGATCGCTGCCGTCCCCTCCATGAAGGCCACACCGATCAGGGCCACATCGATCGGGAAGCCGCGGAACAGCAAGGCCTCATCCCCAGCCGGGCGGACCAGGCGCACCAGTTGCTCCCGCGTCCGGCGGTTCAGCCGGCCGCCGCCGTTGCGTGGGTCGGTGAAGGTGCCAAGCCCGCTGCGGCTGAGGTGGCCCGGCAGGCCCTCGGCGATGTCGCGGAACAACCGGTTGATCACGCCGACCGGCAGGCTGTAGGCCTCGATCCGGTTGGAGACCGCCAGCGCCTGCAACGCCGGCACCGGGTGCCATTGACCGCCCACCACGCGGCGCACCAGCCCTTCCTGCGCCAGCCGGTTCAGGCCATGGGTACGCCCCTCTCCCTGTGTGGCGGCATAGACGATGGTCAGGTCTCGCGGTTCCTGGCGTGCCGCGAACGAGGCCGCCAACGCGTCGGCGAGACCGTCGCCGAGCCAGCCGACCCCGACCGTGGTGCCGGACGAAATCAGGCCGGCGGCCTCGGCAGCCGAGGCGGTTTTCCAGTGGCGCACGGGACGGATGTCCGGTCCCGGCTGAGGTGGCACTGACAGCATCTGGCGCAGGCTCTCCGGCTGACCGGTGTAAGTCCGCGATGGTAACGGCTCCGAAGCAGGATAGCGTTGACATCATTGGGAACGCAGAAGATTCAGTGGCTAATCACGGAAATGTGGCATTACCTCGCGGCACATCAGCTGCAACGAGTTGACCACGCGGTCGTGTGAGATACGCATGCCACAGTTCATTTCCGCCAGGATTCCGGACAGGCCAAGCGTTTCCTGCAATGTCGCCAGACGGTCCGCCACCATGGCCGGGGTGCCGACGACGATCTTGCTTTTCAGCACTTCCTCATAATCGATGGTCATCAGGCGCTGGCCGCGTTCAGCGCGGTTCTCGATGGCGCGGGCTCCTTCCTGGGTGGCGGAGGCCTCGATGCGCTCGCCGAGATATTTGTAGAAGAACATCACGCTCTCGTGCGGTTCTTCCCGGGCCTGCTGCTCTGTCGCGGCGATATAGACGGGGACGCGGAGATAGACCTTGCCCTGTCCGGGATGGCCGGCGGCGGCCCAGGCCTCGCGATAGACACGCAGGTTGGGCCCGAGTTCGTTGAGATCCCCCAGGCGGGTGGCGACGAAGATCGGCATGCCGGCCTCCCCTGTCTGCTGGAACGTGTCGGGGCTGTTCACCGCGATCCGCAGTTCGGGGTATGGCGCCTGGTAGGGCTTCGGCACCAGGCAGATGTCGTCGAAGTGGTAGAACTGGCCATGGAACGAGAACGTTTCCTGCGTCCATGCGCGCTTGAGGATTTCCAGCACCTCGGCGAAACGTTCCCGGCTTTCGGCGTAGGAGATGCCGTACGCCTGATAGGTACGGGGAAAGCCGCTGCGGCCGACGCCGAAGATCAAACGGCCGTGGCTGATGTGGTCTACCGTGCTCGCTTCCTCGGCGACGCGCAGCGGATGACACAGCGGCAGAACCTGCACCGCGATGCCGATCTTCATGCGTTTGGTACGCATGGCGATGGCGCTGGCGATGTTCAGCGGCGCCGCCAGCACACTGCGTTCCGGCGCATTGTGCAGTTCGGCCAGCCACATGACATCAAGTCCGGCGGCCTCGGCGACGTCTACCTGCTCGAAGGATTCGGCGAAAGCTTCGGCTTCGCTCTGGCCCGGCCGGCGCTGGAATTCGTGGAACATGCCAAATTCCATGGTTTGTCTTCTCCCTGTTTGGCAGACAGCGTCGGCCGGTTTGCGCCATCCCGCAAGGGTGGGGCGCGGCCTTGGGTGTGCCGAACTGGCGCCGCCGGCGGTGGGGGCGATGACAGAATATTCAACACAAAGGCACTGAGACACGAAGAACTACAAATATAGATACCTCTTTGTGTCTTAGTGCCTTTGTGTTAATGCGGAATTAGACATTACACCACGATTGGAATTTGCCTCCCCCTGCGCCGCGGGCGAGGCCGGCCATCGGACCGTTGATGCCGGCGCATTTTCCGCTGAAACGGCCGGTGTTCAGCATGGTCGCGAAGTGGCGGCGGGTCGTACGGCGAGGGACATTTTTATTGTTCCGATGTGGCGACTTATGCATTGCGGCACGGACGGTTGCGGATTGACAGCTATCTCACGCCGCCGGAAAAAGCATGCAAGCGAGAGCCGGCCTAATCCGGCACGCCGATCGGTATCCAGGTGCGCTTCTTGTCGCGCTCCACGAGGGCGGCGGCGAAGGCGTGTTTGGTGAATGACTGCACCCAGAACAGGCGCAACGCCTGATCGGGTTCGGAGACCGGAATCCGCTGGATCTGGACGATGATGTCGCCTTTGCGGATGCCGCTGCCGGCGGCGGTGCCGAGCGGGTCGACCGAAGCCACCGTCACGACCGGTTCACCATCGTCCCGGTGCCCGGAGGTCAGTTCCAGGCCCAGCTTCCGTTGCGCGTTGTCGCTGATGACGTCCGGCTTGGCTTCAGGCCAAGCCTGGATCGTGACATGCGCGGTCTCCTGCACGCCCCCACGGCAGATTTCCAGCACCGCATCGCTGCCGATCGGCGTGTGCGCGGCCTTGCGCGCCAGATCGCGCGGATCCAGGACGTCCTGCCCGTTGAACGACAGGATGACGTCGCCGGGCTCGATCTTGCCCTCCAGCATCGTATCGCCCTCGTCCTGCACAGCGGACACCAGGGCGCCCCGCAGGCCCGGCGTGTCCAGCGCCTGCTCCAGCATCCAACTGACCTGCTGGGTGTGGATCGGCAGCATGCCCGCCCGGATTTCCCCGGTCTTCATCAACCGATCGAACACGAAATGCAGCTCATTCGATGGGATGGCGAAGCCGAGCCCGACCGAACCGGGGCCCGGCGCGAAGATCACGCTGGTCATGCCGATGACTTCGCCCGCCAGATTGAACAGCGGGCCGCCGGAGTTGCCGTGATTGATCGCCGCGTCGGTCTGGAGATAGTCGTCGAACGGGCTTTCCATGATATCGCGATTGACGGCGCTGACGATGCCGGCAGTCACGCTGCTGTCGAACCCGAACGGACTGCCGATCGCGATGACGGGATCGCCGACATGCATTTTGTCGCTGTCGCCAAACGGCACGAACGGCAGCTTCTGCCGTCCCGCCTCGATCTTGAGCAACGCCATGTCCGCCGCGCCCGGCATGCCGACGACCGTGGCCTGGTAGCGCACCCCGTCGGCGGTCACCACGAAGACCGAGATCGCGCCCTCGACCACGTGCTTGTTGGTGGCGATGAAGCCGGACGGATCGATGATGAAGCCCGACCCGGTGGCCATGCTTGTGCCAACGGCTGCGGCGACCTGGGACCCCGTCTTGTCTTCCTCGGGCTTCAGCGGCCGCACGGTGACTATGCGGACGACGGCCGGCTTCGCTTTGGCGACGACGGGGGCGAGGGTATCGACATCCGCACCGGCATAGCCGACCCGCGGCGCGACAGATACGAGCAGCAAAATTAGCAGGGCCGCCAGAATTCGACGTGCCTTGCTCAGGATGTGTCCGTCCCTCTTCGAGATCGGTTCAATATCAAGGCGCATTGGATCGCCCAGGATAGTACCGTTCCAGCCCGGTTCATGTCGCGCCTGGCTGGAACGATGGCGTGGAGCCTACTTCTTTTAATTATGCGCTCGGGCCATCGCCGGCATGGCCCGAGCTTCGTGTATGCTACTTAGTGTAGGCGCCGCTGGCAGGACCAACCATCGTGGGGCTGTTACCGTCCTGGGTGTGTTGCTTGTAGGCACCGCTGGCGGGGCCGACCGTGGTGGGGCTGTTACCGTCCTGGGTCTTCTGCTTGTAGGCGCCGCTGGCGGGTCCGACCGTGGTGGGGCTGTTACCGTCCTGGGTCTTCTGCTTTTCAGGGGCCGATGTTTGCGCGAGAACCGGGGCTGCCGCGAGCAGGCCCGCAGCCATCAAGGCCAAAGAAAAATTCCGTAATCTCATGACAAACTTCCTTACATAGGGTTAGTTCATGGCCAGGATGTCGATGCCGCCACATCCATGCACAGAACATAGGCATGTTCTGCTGTTAATCAATTGGACATGCCCTCTTCGATGTGGACGCACATGGCTGCCCGGGCCATGTCGGGCCGCGCGTCTTTCGGGTCGGACCTGATCAATGCTTATCAAAACGTCGTGATTGATATTATGCTCTTCTTTATTGTCCATTCGAGCTCGGCGGCGCACGCTTGTTCGGAAGCTGGCGCCGCTTCGCGCAATGATTCGTTTGGGTAACTTGTTTGATTTCCTTGCCGGCCGGATCGGTGTGAAGGCACGGACCGGCACGTCCTTTCGATCAGCCGCGCCGCCGCTGGATGATCGCTAGCTAGCGCTTATCGGGTAACATCTGATCGCCCGCCCCCGGCTTATCCGTTGGCGGCCGAGCCCCCGCCCCCCGCATCACCACGAACCCCGAGCCGCGCAGATGCCGCACCAGCCGATCGGCAGTGATCCGCGCCATCATCTCATCCGCATGGAACACCCGCTTCCGCCCTTCATACCGCAGGGCGAAAGCAATACTCTCGGCGATCTCATCCATCGTCGCGGGTCGCAGTCTATCGTCTTCGCTCATCGTGTCCTCGATCAGAAAAACCCATGCAGGAACCAGCGCATGTCGCCGGTTTCGACGTCGCTGCCATCGCCGCGACGGAACAGCCAGAAGCGGCGGCCGTCTTCGTCCTCCACCCGAAAGTAGTCGCGCACGGACAGCATTTCCCGGTCGCGCTTCCACCACTCCCCAGCGATGCGTTCCGGCCCATCGGCGTGGCGCACCCGGTGACGCACCCGCCGCCAGATGAAGGCAACCGGCGGATGGTCGGGCAGCAGCGCCATCGCCTCCACCGGCTGCGGCGGATCCAGCAATCGCACCGGCCGCGGCAGATCGGCCGGCCAGCCTCCGGCAAACGTCGCCAGCGCCGGCACGCGTCGCACAGAGCGTTCCGGGACGTCGCTCTCCACCGGCGCGATCCGATAGACCCGCGCCTCCCCCAACCGGTTGGCCAGCCGATCCACCAGCGGGGCGATGTCGGGAATCGCCGTCTCGACCAGAGACGCCGAGGTCTGTACGAAACCCAGAGGATCAGCGATGGCGACGACCAGACGCATCGCCTCCACCCCCAAACCGGGATCGACCCGTTCCAGCCGCTCATCCAGCATGCGCCCCAGGTGGCGCGCATCGCGTACCGGACGGGCCGTGCCGACACGGATCGCCTGCACAGACCCATCCACACGCTCGAACAGCAGATCCAGCTGGCGGGCGCCGAGACTGGCCCGCTCCATATCGCCGCAGACCAGGGCGACAAGACGCGCGATGACGGTGGAGAACGCCTCGGCCGTCAGCAATGGTTCGACGAACGCCAGCCTGGCCTGGATCAACTCAGGCGGTACCACCGGCACGATCGGCTCGAACACCTTGCCCGCGGCCTGATCCAGCCGCAAAGTCAGTAACGCTCCGAACCGGCGCACCAGAGGCGCCCGGGCGGCGGCAGCCAGAGGTCCCACCCGCTCGAACCCCATCAGGCGCAGATTGGCCAGCACCTCCGCCGGCAACCGCAATGCCTCGATCGGGAAATCGGCCATGACAGACCCGCCCGGCGGCACCACGCCCCCGCCGCCAAACCGAGCCACCGCATGCGCGACCGCTGGCGTATCGGCGACGGCGGCACAAGCGGCCAGTCCCTGCCCGGTCAACCGCCGCACCAGATCGCGCAACAGCCGCGTCTCGCCACCATGCAGATGCGTGCTGCCGGAGACGTCGATCCACAGTCCATCCGGCGGATCGGCCGCGGCCAGTGGCGCATAGCGCAAGCACCACCCGGCCAGCCGCATCAGCGCCGCGGCGTCGCCCGCCGGGTCCGCGTCATGCACCGAAAGCCCCGGCACCAAAGCCTGCGCCTGTGCCAGCTTCATCCCTACCCGGAGCCCCAGCCCGGCCGCCACCTCATTCACCGCCGTCAGCACACGGCTTGCTACGATGATCACAGGGGAAGCAAGGTCGGGGCGCTGCCCCGAACCCTGCCAAGGGCCGTGGCCCTTGGAACCATGACTTAAGGGGTTTGGGGAAGAACCCTGGCCTTCCCTTCCCTCAGGCCGCCCGAGCCGATCGGTCGGCAGCGTCGGAAACCAGACCGAGACGACCCGTCGCATCGCACGCCTCCACTATCCAGGATCCCGGCGATCCGCCGCGGCATCTCGTCAAATCCAGCCGCCAGCGGCCGCGTCCCAGTCCCGGTGTGTCCGGCGCGTGCGGCAAGGCTGGCGGCGACGGCAGCGCGGCGATCCGCCAGCGGGTGGCGGCGGCGGTCGGTTCGTCCAGCACCGGATCGTCGAACGCCTGGCTACGGCGGATCAGGATCGCCAAAACCCCCGCCTGCTCCGCCGCCAGTTGCAGCCGGCGGGAGGCGACCAGGCTCAGCCGCCCGGTCAGCTCGGCGACGACGGCAGTCAGGCCGGGATGGCGCAGGCCTTCCTCCATGACCGACAGCACATCCTTGCCGGCTTCGGCGAATACCACCCGATCCGGCCGCAGCCCGACGCCGGCAAGGCCGGGGGCGAACAAATCCGCCTGCCGCAGCACCCACAAAACCGGTCCATCGAGCCGGGCGAGAATGCCGGCGACGAACAAGGTGGCTGCCGCGGCGTGCTCGGTGTCCGGCCCGGCCGAAGCGGCTTCGTGCAGTGCGCCCAGGCGGATGCCTCCGGTGGGGAGCACCCCATCGATCGCCTCGATCCCCAAGGCAACCGAGCGCCCGGCCACCCCCTTTTGATGGATGTGCTCGATCCGCGCGATCCGGTCGCGCAGCAGAGCCATTGCCGGCGATACAACTGGGGCAGCCCGTGGAGCCGGCTTTGGGGCTAGTTTATCGGGAATAGCAAGGGTTGTGAACATAATAAGAACATACAATCAGACCCACAGCCGAGTCGAGTCCCTTCGCGGCACAAAACGCATACGGGTTGACCCCTGTACCCGTCTGAGCGCCGATCTGCCGTATGTTGACCGGTATGGATCCCCGCCGGCGAGATCGACAAAGTCGTCAAAGCGGTCAGGACCCGGGAGATGCCGCGGGACGATATCGGCTTGCGCAAGGATATCCCCGTCTCACCGAACAGCGGTGCTCGAGGTCGCGGCGGCGCTTCGCGACGAACTGGCGCGGGCGGACAAAAGGAAAGCCTCTCATCCCCAATGATCCGCCAAATCGCGGCCATATCATCCGCGATCATATTTATTGGGATCGGTTTACTTTCCGTCCATGATTGATAGCATGCGCCCCGAATGCGACTGATGTTAGCGACAGAATGATGTCCCCGGTCCGTGGCCTGGACGCGGCCCGGCAGGGTGGCGCTGGTTCCGGTGAGATCGTGCCTGCGCCGGCAACCCCGGCGCCCAAACCTGGCGGCCGGGACAGATTCGGTCTGCGCCTCCATCATCTACTGTTCATCGCTTTCACGATCATCGCCGGCGCGCCGATCGCAGTCCTCGCCCTTTGGGAGAGCAATACCTCCTTCCAGAACGAACTCGATTCCGTCCGCGAACGACATCTGCTGGTCGCCCGCAACCTGACCTCCACCATGTCGCGCTACGTGAAGGACGTGGAAGCGGTCTTTGGGTTGGCATTCGAAAGCGGCGCATTGAGCCATGAGGTCACGGGCCTCAACGACCTGCTGATGTCGTTGAATGTGATCCACATCTGCATCGTCGCGCCAGACGGAACGACGGACGCCGCGATGCCAGGCCTGTCCAGCGATCCGATCGGAGACCTTCCGCCGCCCCTGCTCGCCGCTCTCCGGTCCCTGGCCGCCAATGGGCATGGAAAGATCGCGATCAGCAACCTGCATCACGACCCGGCGGGCCGGCCGATCTTCTACCTCGTCAAGCAGCTTCCCGGCGGCCGTCTGGGCCTGGGCGTCGTCAGCACGGCCTATCTCGTCTCCCTGCAACAGGCGATCGCCTTCGGCGATCACGGCCATGCGGTCATGGTGGACGCCAAGGGACAGGTCATCGCCCATCCGCTGAAGGACTGGGTCGCAGCGTCCCACGACATCTCCGGCGTGCCGGTGGTGGCGGCGATGATGCGGGGTGAAACCGGTGTCGGGCAGTTCTACTCCCCGGCGTTCAACGGCAACATGATAGCGGGTTACGCGGTCGTGCCGGAAACCGGTTGGGGCGTCATGGTGCCGCAGCCGATCGCCGAGCTTCTCCGCCGCGCCGATCAGGTGAACGAGATGGCGATGGTCATCGCCCTGGTGTCGTTCGGCGGCGCGGCGGTGATGGCCTGGCTGCTGGCGCTTTACCTGGCCCGTCCGGTGCGCAGCGTCGCTACGACCGCCGAAGCGGTGCTGGAAGGCAACGACGAAGTGTCCGTGCCGGAATTCCGCGGCCTCGTACCGCGCGAAATCCGCCGGCTGGGCGCGGCCTTCAACACGATGCTGGAAGACCTGCGACGCCGCGCGGCTGAAACAAGGCAGGCGTTGCGGCTGGCGGAAACCTCGAACGCCGCCAAAAGCCAGTTCCTGGCCAACATAAGCCACGAAATCCGCACCCCGCTGAACGGCGTGGTCGGCATGATCGAGTTGATGCAGCTTACGGACATGTCGCCGTCGCAGCGGCGCTACGTAGAAACCGCGGCGCAGTCCAGCCAGTCGCTGCTGCGGCTGATCGACGACATCCTGGACCTGTCGCGCATCGAGGTCGGCCGGCTGGAACTGGAACTGGCGCCGTTCCATCTGCCTTCGCTGATCCACGATGTCCGGGTGCTGTTCGCGGACCAGGCTCGTGCCAAGGGCCTGACGCTGTGGACGTCGGTCCCCGACACGCTGAACCTGATGCTGGTGGGCGACAAGCACCGTTTGCTGCAGATCCTGACCATTCTGGTCAGCAACGCGCTGAAATTCTCCTCGGAAGGCACCATCACGCTGCGCGGCGCGGTCGAGCATCAGATTGGCAACGCGCTGCGCATCCGCTTCGAGGTATCGGACCCCGGCATCGGCATTCCGGCGAACAAGCAGGACATGATCTTCGACGCCTTCACCCAGGCGGACAGCTCCACGACCCGCCGCTATGGCGGCACCGGCCTCGGCCTGTCGATCGCCCGCCAACTCGTCCGGATGATGGGCGGCGATATCGGCGTGGGAAGCGTCGTCGGGGTCGGATCGACCTTCTGGTTCACCGTGCTGCTGGAAAGCCAGCCAGAGGCGGCCGCGGCACCAGCGGCCACGAAACCGGCAGCGTGTGCCCCCCCGGCCGCGCCGTCGCCGGTGGAAGCACCGGCCGCACCCTCGTTCGTATCCCCCGCCAGCCGTGATTTCCGTGCCGCGCTGGAACGTGGCGGCCGGAGCGCGGTGTCGATCCTGCTGGTCGAGGACAACCCCGCCAACATGCGGGTCACCCTGGCGCTGCTGGAGACGCTGGGCTGCCGCGTCACCCCGGCCCGCAACGGCCTCGAAGCCGTCGGTATCTACCGTGAAAACCAATTCGACCTGGTGCTGATGGACTGCCAGATGCCGGAAATGGACGGCTACGAGGCGACTCGCGCCATCCGCCAGATCGAGAGCTTCCAGCGGCGCCGCACGCCGATCGTCGCCTTGACCGCCCATGCGATGGAGGGCAGCCGCGAGGCTAGCCTGGAAAGCGGCATGGACGATCAGATCACCAAGCCGCTGACAATGGCAGCACTCACCGGCAAGCTACTGGAATGGCTGGTCCCGCTCGAGGCACCGCCGTCCTAGTGCCCTGCCCCGGAAGTTCGTCGCATCATGCGGCAAGCTTCGGGGATAAGCAGGCCACTGAAAATAAAGAGCTAATGGCTCGAATCTAAGGTTCGCCCACTTTGGCGAACTTCAGATTCGGGACACTCGTGTACCCAACCCCGCCCAGGGCCGTCGGTCCCTTCCGGGGGTTGGACAAAGCCTGGCTGTCTCTTATCTCACCCCAGACCCTAAAGACATGAAGGTTGCCTGCCCCGGCCGCCTGTGGCATCCGCAGCGCGATTTTCTCCGGCTTTGTCTGTATTCTTCCCTGGAAAGTGGTTTAACCCTGTGACTGTTTCTAATGCGCCGCGCCTCGGCTTCGGGTTCACCTTCGCTGATCTGGCCGACCGCGACGGGCTGATCCGGCTGGACAAGCGGTTCCTGGATGCTCTGGCCGGACAGGATGAGGAACTGCACCAGCGCCTCCTGACGGCGCGGGCGGCGCCTGATGATGTGGCGAGCCGCGATGAATCGGACCTCGTGGTGGCGCTTGGCCCGCATCTGGACGGGTTCGTCGCCGAACTGTTCGGTATCGAGGCGGAAACCGGGGCGCTGGCGCGCGAAACGGCCGCACTCGACCCGATCCATGCCTGCAAGCG
This sequence comes from Rhodopila sp., assembly GCA_031291715.1. Lineage (GTDB taxonomy): Bacteria > Pseudomonadota > Alphaproteobacteria > Acetobacterales > Acetobacteraceae > Rhodopila. The sequence goes on from JARLIN010000265.1 coordinate 19,888, forward strand.
GCTGTTCGTGCAGCGCCAGGCGGTGAAGAAATACGCCGATCCCTCCGGCTTCGACGGCACCGCGCTGCGGGCGGCCCTCGAAGCGCGGATGGGCGAGGCTTTGACCGAGCGTGCTTTCGCCACCCATGTCGCCGGCTGGGAGAATGATGCCGAAGCGCTGGATTTGGCGCTGCGCTATGCGGCTTGGGCGACGTTGACCCAGGATGGCCAGGCCTTCCATCGCGGCGGCACATTGTTCCGCGTGCCGCATCGTGTCGATCCCCAGCATCTGGTGCCGGTGGAAACGATCGAGCGCGACGGCGTGACCATGCTGCGGCTGCCGGAGCATGACTGGCGGCATCGTGAGGGGTTCGCCCTGACCGATCACGGCATGAACACCCAGCAGGCGCTGGACCAGGTCAACTATTGCATCTGGTGCCATACGCAGGGGAAGGATTCCTGCAGCAAGGGCCTGAAGGACCGCAAGACGGGCGCGTTCCAGAAATCGGTGTTCGGCGTAACTCTGGCGGGTTGCCCGCTGGACGAGAAGATCAGCGAGATGCATACGCTGCGCGCCGCCGGCCACGTGCTGGGGGCGTTCGCCACGATCGCCATCGACAACCCGATGATGGCCGCCACTGGGCACCGCATCTGCAACGACTGCATGAAGGCCTGCATCTACCAGAAGCAGGAAGCGGTCGATATTCCGCAGGCGGAAACAAGCGTCCTGAAGGACGTCCTGGCCCTGCCCTGGGGCTTCGAGATCTACGCCTTGCTGACGCGGTGGAATCCGCTGGATATCAGGCGTCCGCTGCCTCGGTCGGACAGCGGCCGGAAGGTCCTGATCGTCGGACTGGGGCCGGCTGGGTTCACCCTGGCGCATCACCTGATGAACGACGGCCACACGGTCGTCGCGGTGGATGGACTGAAGATCGAGCCTCTCGGCTTCGACGTCTCCGCCCCGGTGCGCGACGTGGAGACATTGTTCGAGAACCTCGATGACCGCGTCATGGCCGGGTTCGGCGGCGTGGCCGAGTATGGAATTACCGTCCGCTGGAACAAGAACTACCTCAAGCTCGTGCGGCTGCTGCTGGAGCGGCGGCGCGCCCGGTTCGCCCATTTCGGCGGTATCCGCTTCGGCGGCGGCGCCACGCTGTCGATGGACGATGCCTGGGCGATGGGCTTCGACCACATCGCGCTGTGCATGGGCGCCGGTAAACCGACCGTGCTCGATATCCCGAACGGACTGGCGCGGGGCGTGCGGCAGGCGTCCGACTTCCTGATGGCGCTGCAGCTCACCGGGGCGGCGAAGCAGTCGTCCATCGCCAACCTGCAGCTTCGCCTGCCCGTGGTGGTGATCGGCGGCGGCCTGACCGCGATCGACACGGCGACGGAGAGCCTGGCCTACTATGTTCGCCAAGTGGAGAAATTCGCCCTGCGCTACCACGTGCTGGTGGCGGAGAAGGGTGAAACCGCCGTCCGTGCCCGCTGGACGCCCGAAGAAACCGAGATCGCCGGCGAATTCCTGGCGCACGCCGCCGCGATCCGGGCGGAGCGCGATGCGGCCGCGGCGGAAGGCCGGGCGCCTGCGCTGGCTGCGTTGCTGGATAGTTGGGGCGGTGCGACTGTCGCATATCGCCGCCGGCTGGTGGACAGCCCGTCCTACACGCTGAACCACGAGGAAGTCGCGAAGGCGATGGAGGAAGCGGTACGCTTCGCCGAGGGCGTGACCCCCGCCGCGGTGGAAACCGATCGCCACGGACATGCGGCGGCACTGCGGATGACCCGGGCCGACGGGACCGAGGTTGTGTTGCCGGCCCGCGCCATCCTGGTGGCTGCCGGCACCCAGCCGAACACGGTGCTGGCCCGCGAAGACCACCGCATCAGGCTGGATGGCCGGTATTTCGAGGCGGTGGACGAGAACGGGGTGAAGGTCGAGCCGGTGCGCGGGTTGGCGAAACCGGACCAGGCTCAGGTGCTGATGCACCGGGCCGAGAACGGCCGGTTCATCAGCTTCTTCGGCGACCTGCATCCCAGCTTCTTCGGCAACGTCGTCAAGGCGATGGGCGGGGCCAAGCGTGGGTATCCCGTGGTTTCGCGCGCTCTGGCGGCTATTCCGGCCACGCCGGTCTCGGGGGCCGAGGTGATCGCGGCGGCGCGGGATGGGCTGAGCGCGAGGGTGCATGCGGTGCACCGCCTGACGCCGACGATCGTCGAGGTGGTGATCCGGGCGCCGGCGGCCGCCCGCGCGTTCCGTCCGGGGCAGTTCTACCGGTTGCAGAACTTCGAGGTCCTGGCGGCGCACGACGACGAGCCCGGTGTGGGCCGCACGCAGCTCAACATGGAAGGCCTGGCCATGACCGGCGCCTGGACCGACCCGGAGCAAGGGCTGGTCAGCGTCATCGCGCTGGAGATGGGCGGCAGTTCCGATCTCTGCGCCATGCTGAGGCCGGGCGAACCGGTGATCCTGATGGGGCCGACCGGCTCGCCCACCGAGATCCATGCGGGGAGCACGGTCGCGCTTGTCGGCGGCGGGCTGGGCAACGCGGTGCTGTTCTCCATCGGCGCGGCGACGCGGGCGGCGGGGTCGAAGGTGATCTACTTCGCCGGCTACAAGGCGATGCGCGACCGCTACAAGGTGCCCGAGATCGAGCGTGCCGCCGACGTCATCGTCTGGTGCTGCGATGAGGCGCCAGGCTTCGCGCCGAACCCAAAGCGGCCGCAGGACCGCACGTTTGTCGGCAACATCGTACAGGCGATGGCGGCTTACGGGTCGGGCGCGCTGGGAGACCAGGCGGTGCCGCTGCGGGATGCTGACCACATGATCGTTATTGGGTCGGACCGGATGATGCAGGCGGTCGGGGTCGCGCGGCATGGCGTTCTGGCGCCGTATCTGAAGGCGGGGCACAGCGCGATCGGGTCGATCAACTCCCCCATGCAATGCATGATGAAGGAGGTCTGCGCGCAGTGCCTGCAGCCGCAGATCAATCCGGAGACGGGGGAGCGGACGGTGGTGTTCTCCTGCTTCAACCAGGACCAGGCGCTCGACCGGGTGGATTTCCCGGCGCTGCATGAGCGGCTGGGGCAGAACGGGACGCAGGAAAAGCTGACGGCACAGTGGATCGACCGGTCGCTTCGGCGGCTGGCGATGCGGATGGACGTAGCCGCCGAGTAACCGGCCGGGCGTGTGCCCCGCCGGTTTGGCGGGGCACGCAACGGTGATCAGTCGGACGCGCCGGCGACGACATCCCCAACAGGTCCCGGGTCTTGCCGGTCCGGCGCATGAGCTGGGGCTGGCGGATCCTTGACGTAGGCCAAGCTGATGATGCCGACACCGTTCTGCGGTCCGGCGGGGATCATCACGGCACCCACCGAGACTGAGACGCCGGTCAGTATATGCATCGGCTTCCAGGTCATTTCCGCGACCTTGCGGATCGACTGGGCGGCGAATTTGGGCGAGGCGACGGTCATGAGCATATCGACGCCAGCCGATTGCAGGCTGACGAGCTGGCTGTCGATCGTTGCACCGGTTACTTCATATGCGGCGCTGGTCACCTGATGATTGTAACGATCCTTCAAGATGTCATACCAACCCGCGTTGGCGCTGCCCCTCTACCCTCGTCATGGCCCGGCGACAAGTCCGGGCCATCTGCCACGGCCGGGCTCTGGATCAGATGGCCCGGACTCCCGCGGGGCCATGACGGATAAGCAATGATTTTGGGTTAATCCTTCGGCCGCGTGGTATCACTTACGCCGTGCAGGTCGTCTTTCCCGAAATCGTCGTTCTGAGACAGAATGCCGAGCGTCGGACAATGAAACACCGGTTTCGGGACAAGAAATGGAACCGCAGATGAACGCAGATGAACGCAGATCGACCTTGCTCCGTCAGAGGCCGTTCACGAATCGCCTGATCTTGAGGCGATGATTACCAAAATCGAGTAGCAGGCAAAGCAACATCCCTGTTGCCTTCGGGTAGTTCAGGCATTGGGCGTTGTGGATTGAATCCAGCACCTCGGCCGCTTTCGGTTCAACCAGTACCGCGATTTCAATCAGCATGTCCGCGTATAAACGCCGACAATGACACCATCATGCAGAACCTCCACGTCGTGCTACGGAACGAACCGTCACGCCAGTCTTGCGGAGTTCGAGAGGAAGTGCGTTTTCATAAACGTTCTCAAGGAACCGGCACCGAGGGTGTTTGAAACGACGAACGCACGCCCGATGATAAGTTCTGACAGGTCGTTGCGGGACTTAATTATCTGCGTTCATCTGCGTTCATCTGCGGTTTCAATACTTTGGTGCCTCGTTTGGGCGCGTGACCTGCTCGACCGAGGCAGAGTGGCAAAGCGATCAAGCGTTGCCCTACCGCATCACGCCCGGAATGCGGCAATTTCCAACGGATTTAACGGTCGTTTATGCGGACGTTTCTCATGTCAGACGCGGCAGTTGATTCGAACTTGTAAACAACGCCAAGCACGATCAACGCCGCTGAAGTTAGAAAATCCTGAGGGCACGTGCCATCACTTCCTCACCCCCAACCCCCGCATAAAATTATCCCGTATCCGCGAAGGATCCCGCTCCGTCGTATCCACCGGCTTCTGGTTATCGATCCGGCACCCGATCAGCCACGGCCCGTCTTCCTTCAACGACCGTCCGATCAGTTCCACGAACGCATCCTCATCCGCCGCCCAGGCGCTCTGCGCCAACCCGGACGCCCGAGCGATCCCGACGATATCCGTCCCCTGCTCCGTCGTCGTCTTCTGCCCGCCGGTGATCTGATACGCCCCGTTATCCATGATCACGATGCACAGGTTCTTCTGCCCCCGCGCAGCCACCGTAGACAGCGACCCAAGCTGCATCAGAACCGACCCATCCCCCTCCAGCGCGAACACCTTCCGCGCCGGCTGCGCAATCGCCACCCCCAGCGCGATCGGCACCGCCAGCCCCATGCTGCCGAGCATGTAGAAGTTCTGCTGCCGCCGGCCGGAAGGCGACCCGGACGCCGCCCACAGATCGAAATTCGTGTAGCCGATACCGCCGATGACAGCCTCATCCTGGTGCAGCAGCCCGATCATCCGCTTGGTGATGTCGTAGCGGTTCATCACCTTGGCCTGCTCCCGGTTCGACGGGTGGTTCGCTAGAGATGCCATGATCCGCCCCTTACTTCGCGAAGACTTTGCCGCCGGTCAGCAGCGGTGACAGGATGAAACAGACGGGCGCCATCGTCGCCACCGCCTGGGTGATGCTGCGGTCCACGATGAACTCGACCTCATCCAGCCGTGTCATCGTGTGGTGCTCGATCGCCAGGGCATCCAGCACCGGGCGCATCGTCCGCGCCACCAGCGACTGGCCTATGTTGAACTCGCCCAGGGTGCCGCGCTCGGACACCATCATCAGCGTGGGGATCTGGAACGGCACCGACAGCGACGCGAGCACATTCGGCAGCGTCGCGAAGCCGCTGGTCTGCATCAGCAGGATGCCGCGCGTTCCGCCCATCCAGGCGCCAGCGGTGATGCCCACAGCTTCTTCCTCCCGCGTACAGGCGAAGGCGGTGAAGAACGGGTCGGCGTGAATCGCCTCGATCAGCGGCCGCATCACGTTGTCCGGCACATAAGTGACCAGACTCACATTGTGGCGTTTCAGCACGTCCCGCACGATCTCGTGCCAGGCGCGCCCTTCGGTGGCTTCCGCCATCTTGACCCCCTTCATTCGAACCCAATCGCGGAATTCGCACGCCTTGCACGATCCGGCAACCGTTCGTAGGAAAGAACGCGACGGCGGAGGGAACGGATGCCAGATCGGACGAAGACCTATGACGTGCTGGTCGCGGGCGGCGGCAACGCAGCCCTGTGCGCTGCGATCACCGCGCGCCAGGCCGGTGCGAGCGTGCTGTTGGTGGAAAGCGCCCCCAAGGCGTTCCGCGGCGGCAACAGCCGGCACACGCGCAACCTGCGGGCGATGCACGATGTACCGAATGAGGTGCTGACGGACGCCTATAAGGAAGACGAATACTGGGACGACCTGCTGCGGGTCACCGGCGGCCAGACCGACGAGTCGCTCGCCCGGATGACCATCCGTGCGTCCTCCGGCCTGTTCGGCTGGATGAGGGACGCGGGCGTGCGGTTCCAGCCATCGCTGACCGGGACGCTGAACCTGGGCCGCACCAACGCCTTCTTCCTGGGCGGCGGCAAGGCGCTGGTGAACGCGTATTACCTGACGGCCGAAAAGCTGGGCGTGGAGATCCTGTACGACACCGAGGTCGTCTCGATGAACATGGACGACGGGTCCGTGCGATCGATCGACATCACCTACAAAGGCTTCCCCGAGACGGTGCACGCCCGCTGCGTGGTGGCGTCGTCCGGCGGGTTCCAGGCGAACCTGGACTGGATGCGCGAATACTGGGGCGATGCGGTGGACAACTTCGTCATCCGCGGCACGCCATATAACAAAGGCCGAGTCCTCAAGAACCTGCTGAGCCAGGGCGTGGCGGCGATCGGCGATCCCACGCAGTGCCACGCGGTGGCGCTGGACGCCCGCGCGCCGAAGTTTGATGGCGGCATCACAACCCGTTTGGACAGCGTGCCCTTCAGCGTGGTCGTCAACCGCAACGGCGACCGCTTCTACGATGAAGGCGAGGACGTCTGGCCCAAGCGCTACGCCATCTGGGGGCGCCTGATCGCCCAGCAGCCCGGCCAGATCGCCTACTCGATCTGCGACTCCAAAGCCTTCCCGCTGTTCATGCCGTCGGTGTTCCCGGCCATCAAGGCAAACACGCTGGAAGAACTCGCGGTGAAGATGAAGCTGGACCCAACAAAAGTTCGCGAAACCATCGATGGCTTCAACAAGGCGGTGAAGCCCGGCCAGGTGTTCGACAACCTGAAGCTGGACGGCAACGCCACGGCAGGCCTGACCCCGAACAAGACCAACTGGGCGCGCGCCGTCGATAAGCCGCCGTTCTACGGTTATCCGCTGCGGCCCGGCATCACCTTCACTTATCTGAGCGTGAAGGTGAACGACAAGGCGCAGGTGCTGATGGACAACGGCCAGCCCTCGGGCAACCTGTTCGCATCGGGTGAAATCATGTCAGGCAATATCCTCGGCAAGGGCTACCTCGCCGGGTTCGGAATGACGATCGGCACGGTATTCGGTCGTATCGCAGGCCAGGAGGCAGCACGTCGTGCAAGAAACTGACGCCGTCAAGAATGCTCGGCGGGAAATGGAAATCTGCAACGCCTGCCGCTACTGCGAGGGCTTCTGTGCCGTCTTCCCCGCGGTGGAGCTGCGCCGCGAATTCTCTGCCGGAGACCTGAGCTACCTGGCCAACCTCTGCCACGGCTGCCGCGGCTGCTACTACGCCTGCCAATACAGCCCACCGCACGAATGGGGCATCAACGTCCCCAGGACGCTGGCCGAGGTCCGGGCAGAGAGCTACGCCGAATACGCCTGGCCGAAACCCCTGGCCACGGTGTTCGAGCGTAACGGCACGCTGGTATCCCTGGTCGCCGCGCTCGGTATCGCGGTGGTGCTGATCCTGAGCATGCTGCTGAATTCCCCCGGCAACTTCTTCGGTGCCCACGGCACGGTGCCTGATTCCTTCTACGAAGTCATTCCGCTTTGGGCGATGCAGATCGTCGGCATCGCGACGTTCGGCTACTCGCTGGTTGCCCTGTGGATGGGCGCCCGCAACTTCTGGCGCGATGCGGGTCCCCGGGACAAAGTCGGTCCGACCGCGATGGCGATTGCCCTGTGGGACGTGCTGACGCTGAAGAACCTCGGCGGCGGCGGGAACGGATGCAACGATAATTCCGAAGCGTTCTCGATGCGCCGCCGTTACCTCCACCACGCGATGTTCTACGGCTTCATGCTGTGCTTCGCCGCGACCACCGTGGGGTTCATCTATCACGCGTTCCTCGGCTGGCCCGCGCCCTATCCCTTCATCTCGGCGCCCGTGCTGCTGGGCACCGTCGGCGGTATCCTGCTGCTCGTCGGCACGGTCGGGTTGTTCGCGATGAAGTTCGTGGACGACCCGATGCCCAACGTCCGTCGCCTGCTCGGAGGCGACATCGCGCTGCTGATGCTGCTGGCGATGATCGCCCTGACCGGCCTCGTGCTGCTCGCGGTGCGCGCGACGGGCGCCATGGGCCTCGCCATGGCGATCCATCTGGGCTTCATCCTGGCGTTCTTCCTGGTGCTGCCCTACTCCAAGATGGTGCATGGCGTTTACCGCTCCGCCGCACTGCTGCGTCGGGCGGTGGAACGGAAAATGAAGCCGCTGGGCGGCGAGTAATTACCAGGCGGCGGAAAGATTAGCCCACGGCGATTTCCGTCGTCGCCCGGCGCCAGTTCCGTCCATCTGCCAGGGACGGTTCTGGATCAGGTGGCCCGGACTGGCGCCGGGCCATGACCGGGGGGCGCAGGGCCATGGCGGGGGCGCAGGGCCATGACGGGGATAGAGAGACGGCGCCGACGCGCGCTGGTGTAACTACCCCGCCCAGGTGGTCACGAAATCCTTGGCATCCGGCCGTGGGATGGGCGACGAACCGCCCGCCTGCGTGCCGATGTAAAGGAATCCGATGATGTCATCGTCCGCCGCCAGTCCCAGCGCGGTCTTCACCGCCGGATCATAAGCCGGCGCCCCGGTCTTCCACACCGCGCCATACCCCAGCGCCGGTGCCGCCAGCATGATCGTCTGCGCGGCCGCCGAAGCCGAGGCGATCTGCTCGATCTCCGGTATCTTGTGCCCCTTCCGCACCTTGGCGGCGACCACGACGATGGTTGGCGCCCGGAACGCCTTGTCCTGCTCCCGCTGCAACTCGGCGTCGGAAACGGACGGATCGCGCCGCCGCAGCGAGTCCGCCATCACCTGGCCGAAGGCAGCTCGCTGGTCCGTGCCGATGACAACAAAATGCCAAGGCCGCAGCCTCCCATGATCGGGGGCGCGCACGGCACTGGCGAACATCCGGTCCAGATCCTCGGCCGAGGGGCCCGGTGCTTCCAGTTTCACCGCCGATTCCCGGCTCAGCATCAAATCAAGCGCGTCCATCATGATCCTCCATCCGCTACAAGGTAGGCAGCCGACGGCGTTTCGCCAATCGGTGCCTACCCTGCTTCGCTATGTCCCTGACAGGCAAGGACCGGCCCGCGAACCAAAGCCCACGAACCGGCCCACCGCCTACTTCGGCTTGCGAATGATCTTGATTTTGATCACCAAGATCACCACAATCCTCCGCAGGTGGCTTCGATGCGTTCTCATCGTGTGCTCCTGTCAGATGCGCCGGTAGGGGGAATTCCCTGCCGGCGCTCTTGTTTTCGCAGGAAAGCGTAAACAAACCGTAAGCGTTCAGTACGGCCGCGTGTCAGTCCCGGGCCAGACGCATATAGCCAAGGTCGTCGATCCGGGCCGTCCAGCCAGGCGGCACCACCGTGGTGGAGTCCAACGCCTCGATAATCGCCGGACCTGCGATCGCCGTTCCGGCCTCCAGGCCATTGCGCCAATGGACATCCGCCGGCGCGAGGCCGGTCGTGGCGAACCACACATCCCGTCGCCGCACCCGCGCGCTGGATGGATCGCACGGTTGCGCGAGTTTCAAATCCGGCAGCTTGCCCACCGCCGTCAGCCGCAGGTTCACAAGTTGCACCGTCTCCTCGCGATTGGCGTGCCCGTAGGTCTGTTCGTGCTTGTCGTGAAACGAG
>JARLIN010000266.1 GCA_031291715.1 Rhodopila sp.
CATCGGGAAGACGAAGTCGCGGACGAACGTCTCACGCAGGTCATCGACGAAGATTTCCTTCACGCCGAACATCTCGGCCTTCGCCCGCGCCGGCCCAAGTTCCTCGCCCTGGCCCAGATCGGCGGTGAAAGTCACGACCTCACAGCCATAGGTCGTTTGCAGCCAGCGCAGGATCACGCTGGTGTCCAACCCGCCCGAGTAGGCGAGAACGACCTTTTTCACATCCTTGACGGCCATGGCGCGCGGAACCTCCGGGGGGATTTACTGGCGCGGGGAGTAGCCCCCACGACGCCCCTTGCGCAAGCCGTGAAGCGATCCGGATTGCGGTCATCGCGATCATCCCAACAGAATTCGGTGCGACTTTAAGCGATTGTTAACGCCTGCCCGCGATCATCCCTCGGCATGCCAACGCACGCCGTCCCACCGCAGATCGAGTCTCTTGTTCACACCCTGCCGCACGCGCTATGGCGCGCCCTTCCGCAGGTTCTGCGCAGGCGCGCTCTGGCACGAGCGACCGGTTGGCTCGCCCCGCGGCCGTCGCCTCCGGCGGGTCTCCCCCCCGATGGAATCGCTATCGCCGGCGAACTGACCCGAGCCTCCGGCCTGGGGGAAAGCGCTCGGCTCATGGCAGCGGCGGCACGACGGCTGGGCCTGCCGGTCTGGACCGTCGATCTGCCGCCACCGGTGGATGCAAGCCCGGAAGTCGAAATCCAGGCACCCGCCATGCCTCCCGCCGGCGTGCCGCTGGTACTGCACGTGAACGCGCCGATGCTGCCGCTGGCACTACTCCGTCTGCCAGCCGCTTTGACCCGAAATCGGTTCATCATCGGCTACTGGGCATGGGAGATGCCCGAAGTGCCGCCGGAATGGCGTCCCGCCCTGGCCTGCGTCAGCCGGGTCTGGGTCCCTTCCCGCTTTACCGCCGCCGCGCTGGAACCGTTGCTGCCGGGACAGGTGCGGGTGGTGCCGCCGCCGCTCGCGGTCGTGCCACCGGTCACCTCATCGCTGGGGCGCGCGGCGTTCGGCTTGCCGGAGGACGCGGTGGTGGTGCTGGTGTCGTTCGACCTCGCATCGTCCTTCGCACGTAAGAATCCCTTCGCCGCGATCGCCGCGTTTCGAGGCGCGTTCGGCGACAGGTCCGACCGCATCCTGGTACTGAAGGTCAGCCATCCAGAGCATGCTCCGGCCGACTTCGCCCGCCTGGCTGGGATGGCTTGTGCGTCCAACATCCGGCTGGACACACGGATCTTGCCGCCCGAGGACCGCCATGCCCTGACTGCCTGCGCCGATATCGTGCTGTCCCTGCATCGGGGCGAGGGCTTCGGCCTGGTGATGGCCGAGGCGATGCTGCTGGGCAAGCCCGTCATCGCCACCGGTTGGTCCGGCAACACCGACTTCATGAACAGCATCAACGCCGCGCTCGTCGGCTACCGGCTGGTCCCGGCGCGCGACGATCGGTTGGTGTATCGCGGCCTGTGGGCCGAGCCGGACGTGGTGGAGGCGGCGGACTGGCTGCGCGCGTTGGCAGATGACGCCGGGCTGCGCCGGCGCATGGGCGAGCGTGCCCGCACCAGCACCCTGGCCGGGTTGGGTACCGAACCGCTGGCCGCCGCCCTTAGGGGCCTCGCGTGAGGGTGCTGGTCTGGCAATGGGGTCGTCTCGGTGCCGGCCCGCGCTTCGCCGCCTGCCTCGCCGAAGCGCTGCGCGGCCGTCCCGGCATCGAGGTCACGCTTTCACTCTGCCGGGCCGCCGAGGTCATGACGGCGCCCAACCCGCCGCGCTGCGAGATGCCGGTGCGGACCTATCGCGGCTTGGTTTCTTTTCTGCTGCGCCTTGCCACCGCGCCGTTCGCGCTGCCGTTCCTGCTGCGCAAGCTGCGCCGGGTCATGCCAGACCTGGCGATTTGCGCCATGCCCGGACCGTTGGATTTGCTGATGGCCGCGGCATTGCGCCTGCTTGGGACGCGGCTGGTGGTGGTGGTGCATGAGGCGGACGCGCATCCGGGTGACGGTTTCCCGATGCAGTTGACGCTGCAACGCCTGCTGTGCCGCCATGCCAGCGGCCTCGCTGCGCTCAGCGCGCATGTCGGCACACGGCTGCGGCGGCAGGGGCTGGCCGGCATCCCTCGGCGACCGCTGATCCCGTTCGCGCACCCGCCCCTCGCATTCGAGATGCCGAAGACCGAGCGCGCACCCGGCCCGCCCCGGTTGCTCTGTTTCGGCCGCCTGCTGCCGTACAAGGGCCTGGATCTGCTGGCCGGCGCATTGGCCTCGCTGCCGTCGGAAACCGAGATCGCCGTACGCGTCGTCGGCAGCGGCCCAGAGTCGCCCGCGCTGGATGCGCTGCGCGCCTGCCGTGGTGTGACGGTGGAGAACCGCTGGGTGCCGGAAACCGAGATCGGCGCGCTGCTGGCATGGTCCGACGGGCTGATCCTGCCCTATCGGGAAGCCAGCCAAAGCGGTGTCGCTGCGGCGGCGATCGCAGCCGGACGGCCGGTGATCGCCACCCGTGTCGGTGGGCTGCGGGAGCAGTTGTCCGCCGCCCCCCAGGCCGTGTTGTGCGAACCCAATCCCGACAGCCTGGCCCGCGCGATCGGACTGTGGCTGGACAGCCCGATACAGATCATCCCGCGCGTGGATGCAGCCGAAGCCTGGCGGCAGGCGGTTTCTGACCTCCTGCTGGCGATCGCATCCGCATTGCCGGCGAACGTCGCGCCACTACCGGGCGAGACACCACCAGGACTGCTCGCGTGGGGTCCCCGCCGCCCGTTCCATGAATGACGCCGGCGCCAATGACGCCTTTTTTATTGTGAGGGAGGCGCCAGTGGCGTATATTGTCGGTGAGTGAGGGATTGATCACGGTCGCGGAGACGCAGCCGTTCATCCGTCAGGCGGCCAAACTATGGACTGAGGATGATCGTCACGCCTTTGTGGATTTTATCGCGGCCAACCCCGACGCGGGTGATGTCATTCCGGAGACCGGCGGCCTGCGCAAAATCCGCTGGAGTCGGCCGGGAACCGGCAAGCGCGGCGGCGTCCGGGTCATCTACTTCTACCATGACGATTCCATGCCGCTCTATTTGTTGCTCATCTACGCGAAGGCAGAGCGGGAAAACTGGACTCGGGACGAAAAGCGGCGCGCGCAGGCACTGACTGAAAGTATCAAACAAGCCTACCGGAGACACTGACCATGACCAAATTTGGCGACGCGCTGATCGAAAGCCTGGGTGACGCCGTCGCCCATGCGCGCGGCGAGGCGTCCGGCGTGCGGGTTCACACCGTCGAAGTGCCGGATGTGCGGGCGATCCGCCGCAAGCTGCACATGTCGCAGCAGGCGTTTGCCGACACATACCGGATTCCCCTGCCGACGCTGAAAAACTGGGAACAGGGCCGCCGTCACCCGGACGCGCCGGCCGCGGCCTATCTGTTGGCCATCGCTCGGCGGCCTGCCGAAATCAGCGCGGCTCTCGCCCAGGAGTCCTGAGCGGCATTGCCAACGCGCGCCCCGGACAACATGATCCCCACCGACACCAAGGGATCATCTCACCGTCCATGCCCATTCGTGCCGTCTGCTTCGATGTCGGGGAAACCCTGATCGACGAAACCCGCCACTGGATTGAGTGGGCCGATTTCCTCGGCGTCCCGGCGATGACCCTGTTCACCGCCATCGGCGTGACCATGGAACGGGGTCAGTCGCTTCGCCGCGTGTTCGAGATCTTCAAGCCCGGCATGGACCCTGGCACGGCCCGCAAGCTGCGTGCCGCGCAGGGGTGGACGTACGATTTTACCCACCAGGACCTTTACCCGGATGCGATCCCTTGCCTGACGGCATTACGGGAGCGTGGCTACAAGGTGCTGATCGCGGGCAACCAGCCGATCGAAGCCGAGGCTGCCCTGGCGCGGCTGGATCTGCCCGCCGATCTGATCGCCAGTTCCGCCGGCTGGGGCGTCTCCAAGCCCGATCCACGGTTTTTTGCCAAAGTGATCGAAGCCGCGGGTGAACCGGCCGACGCCATCGCCTATGTCGGCGACCGGCTGGACAATGACGTGCTGCCCAGCCTGGCGGCTGGCATGACGTCCGTGTTCGTCCGCCGCGGCCCCTGGGGCTGGATGCACGCGGAAAAGCCCGAGATCGAGCAGGCGCATATCCGGCTCGACAGTCTGCTTGACCTGCCAGACCGGCTCGCTCGCCTATGAGAAGCTATGATCCGACGGCCGATGGTTGGCGCGCCTTACCCGGTGCCGCGTTGCCTGGCGGTCTGGGCGTGCCCTGGGCCAAGCGGGCGGGCGATCAGTGGCTTTATGGCCTGCTTACGGTCCCGGACCATGCCAACCCGAACGGCGTCGTGCATGGCGGTGTGCTGATGGCATTCGCTGATCACGGACTTAGTTTCCTCGCGTGGGAAGCGGCGGAGCGCGCACCCTGCACGACCATCCAACTCAACACGCACTTCCTGGACGGCATCAAGCCAGGCGAGTTCATCGAGTTGCGCGGAGAGGTCGCCCGGCGAACGCGGGGTCTCGTGTTCCTCCGGGGTGTGATCGGCGCGCGTGTTGCAGACTCTGTGCGCGATGTCGGCGCGGTCGATGGTGTCTGGCGGGTGCTGCGGCCTCGCTGACCTTTCGCATTCGGCCCCGGACGCCTATCTGCATGCGGGCATGCCAGATAAGGACGATCCATGGACGTCAATCCCGATCCTCTCCGTCAACGGGGCCCGCTGACACTGGCGATAGACGTCGGCGGCACGCGCCTAAAGGCCGGGCTGCTTAACGGAAATGGAGAGATGGTGGCGGGACCTAACCGGGTGAACACGCCGCCGCGCCCGATCCCCCAGGTGGTGGTTGACGCCTTGGTGGGACTGGCGAGCCCGCTGGGCGATTTCGACCGGATTTCGGTGGGCTTTCCTGGGGTGGTGCGGGCTGGCCAGGTGCTGACGGCGCCCAATCTCGGTACGCCGGAATGGCGGAATTTCCCCCTGTCGGCCGCGCTGACCGACAAGCTCGGCAAGCCGACACGCATGCTGAACGATGCCGAAGTGCAGGGCCTGGGCGTCATCAGCGGAAAGGGCCTGGAGTGCGTCATCACGCTGGGCACCGGAATGGGATTCGCACTGTTCCAGGACGGTCACCCGGCGCCGCATCTGGAGCTGAGTCACCACCCGATCCACAAGGGCAAGACCTACGACCAGTTTATCGGAGTCATCGCCTTCAAGGAGGTCGGGCACAAACGCTGGAACCGCCGGCTGCGGCGGGTGCTGGCTTGCATCACGACTCTGGTCGGCTACGACACGCTGTTCCTGGGCGGCGGCAACGCCAAGCAGGTGGGCCTGGAACTGGCGCCCAACATCCACCTCGTTTCGAACGAAGCAGGGATCACCGGCGGTGTGAAGCTGTGGGATAAGACGCTCGACCCGATGTTCGCCGCTGGGGGATGACCGGGAGCTACCCCGATTGGGGCCCGGTTTATCCGGGCCACCGATCGCGGCATGCCTCTGGTTCAAATGGCCCGGACTTCGTCGGGCCATGACGTTGGAGAATGTCCCGGACTGCGCCGGGGCCATGACGTTGGAGAATAGCCCGGACTTTGCCGGGCTATAACGTTGGACGATAGCCCGGGCTGCTCCGGGTTTCGATGTTTGAGGATCGCGCGGAGGGATTAAGCCGCTCTGCGGGCCGCCAGCGCCGTCGGCAACTGGGTAATCGCCTGATTGATCAACACCGCATCCGCGTCGGCGCTCAGCCCCTCGGCCAGAACCTGCCGGGCGGCGGAGGTTGCGACATCGGCCGCAGCAAGACGCACGTCATCAACGGCGGCCTTCTCGGCGGCGGCGATCCGGTCGATCGCCATCTTCTCCCGCCGCTTGGCCGACGCCTCGGCTTCGGCGGCCGCAGCGGCGGTCACCCGGCTCGCCTCGGCGCGGGCACCCTCGATCAGGGCCTTGGCATCGGCGAGAGCATCGGCACGCTGCTTTTCGGCGTCGCGCAGCATCGACTCCGCTTCACGGCGGAGTCTTGAGGCTTCCTCAAGCTCCGCTTTCACGCTGGCCGCCCGCGCGTCGAGCATCCCGGACAGCGCCCCCCAGAGCTTCTTCCCGAACAGGACGAAGAACAGGACGAATGCGACGACGACCCAATTCTTGGGATCGGCGAAGAAGCTTTCCTCGTGGTGCATCGAAGTCGCTCCTACCTAACCGATACCGCGGGCGGACAAAGCCGACCCGATGGCATTATCCAAACGCCCAGCATCCGGCGACACCCCGGTCAACCGGGTCACCACCGTTGCGGCGGTTTCCGTCGCCACTTGCCGCAGCGCGCTCATGGCCGACGCACGGGCCTGGGCGATCTGCGCTTCGGAGTCCCGCAGCTGTGTTTCAAGCCGGGCATTCAGCGCCTCGGCCTGCACGGCGGCGGCTTGCTTCGCCTCGTTCAGCGCGGCGGAGATCGCAGCCTGAGCTTGGGCCTTCGCCTTGGCGGTCGCCTGATCGGCTTCCGCCAGACCATCATCGGCGGTTGCCTTCGCCGCACGGGCCTCGTCCAGATCCCTCGAGATCTTCGCTGCCCGCTCCTCCAACACCGACGCCACCAGGGGCAGGGCGTTGCGAGAGAGCAGGATATACAACACCACAAAAATGATCGCGCCCCAGACCACCTGGCTGAGGGTGAGCGGGGTCTTGAAGTCGAGCTGAGGCATGCCCTCCGCCATCGCGGCGGCGGGCGACATCAGCAGACCTGCTCCCAGGAGCGGAATGATCCGGCCGGACAGCTTCATGGTGCTTGCCAGGCGCGTCCCCGCCTTATTCAGACAAAGCATGGACGCGCCTGCCTTTATCAGACGAAGAGGATGATGAAGGCGATAACCAGCGCATACAGCGCGACGGCTTCCGTCAGCGCGAAGCCAAGGATCGCCAGGCCGAACACGCGGTCACGCGAAGCGGGATTGCGGGCCACGCTGGTGACGAGTGAACCGAAGATCGTGCCCATGCCGATGCCGACCCCGGCGAGAGCGATCATGGCAATGCCGGCACCCAGCATCTTGGCGGAAGCGACGTCCATAGTCCGATTTCCTTTCGTTATCCGGTCGCGCGGGCGGAAAAGCCCACCCGGTTGTTCAGAGGTTGTTGGAGTGGTGTCAGTGCAGGTGAACCGCGTCGTGCAGATAGATGCAGGTCAGGATCGCAAAGACGTAAGCCTGCAGGGTCGCCACCAGCAGCTCGAACCCGATCAGGATCGTGTTGACCCCGAGCGACAGAGCAGCCGGGAAGTAGCCCAGCAATCCGATGCCGCCCAGCATGACGATGAACGATCCGAAGACCTCCAGCATCACGTGACCGGCCATCATGTTGGCGAAGAGACGAACCGACAGCGAGATGATGCGCGAGAGATAGGAGATGACCTCGATCGCGACCATCAGCGGCGCCAGCGCCACCGGAATGCCCTTCGGCACGAAATAGCTGAAGAAGTGGAGCCCGTGCTCCTTGATCGCCACAACCGTCACCAGGAGGAACACGAACAGCGACAGCGCCAGCGTCACCATGATGTGGCTGGTGAACGTGAAGAAGTAGGGGAAAACGCCCAGCAGATTGCCGAACAGGATGAAGAAGAACAGGGTGAACACCAGCGGGAAGAACTTGCGTCCCTCGTGCCCGATGGTTTCCGTGCACATCGACATGATGGTCTCGTAACCCATCTCGGCCGCGGCTTGCAGTCGACCGGGCACCATGGCGCGCGGCTTCATGCCGACCCACAGCAGGGCCAGCACCAGCAGCCCTGCGACCACCATCATCAGGTTGGACTGGGTGAAATTCACCGAGCCACCGATGGCACCCAGCGCCGGATGAAGCTGGAACTGCCCCAGCGCGTCGATACTGCTCGAACCTTCGGCCGCCACGCTGTGCGCTCCCACCCTTAATCAGACTGCTTTGGCGCGAAAAGACGCCAAAGATTCACCACGCCGGCCGCACCGCCCAGGGGGACGAACACTGCCGTCAAGATCGGTGTGGTGTGGAAAATCCGATCCAGCCCGTAACCGATGGCGACCGCCACCACAAGGGCCGAAACCAACTCCACCCCAACCCGCGCGCCGATTCCCCACGCCGACCCCCCAAGCCCACCCTGGTCCCCCAGAGGCTGCTTCGGCGGGGCGTCGAGACCCTGCTTGCTTCGGGCGGCCTTCAGACGATCCTCGAACGAGGGGTCTGGGCCGCCGTTATCCTGACTCATGCTCGCTCCTGGCAACATTACATGCCGGAAAGCCGGCGCTTGCTACCGACGGGGTGTGCGGGTGTCAAGAACGCTTGGGCGATTTACCGCCCGGAATGAAGCGCGGCGTGGCCAGATGGCCACTGCTTCCGGAAGCATGGCCCAGGCTGCCGCGCTGTCGTCAGCTTCGGTCGGATCTCCCCACTGCCCCTGACAGTTAGACCACCTGCAGGCTGATCGTGCAGCCTGCAGGTGGTCTAACCCTTTGTTTGATAGCATGATTCACGTGCTTTGGATATTCCGCCCAGCGCGGTCAGGCCGAGGCCATGGTCCGGGCGGTATCAACGCGACAGGGCATCAGGCCGTGTTCGTGCCCAAAGCGGGCGCGCATCACTTCGGCCAGTTTCATGTCCGATGGCGCGACGGCACCACCGCCCTGGACGCGAAATGCCTCTGGGTTCGCAAGGGCCAGAGCGTGACGACTGCCGGTTGGTTCCACAGATATCCGCGCTCGCCCCAGGCGGTCAGGCGACTGGATCGATCCGGCGTCCCGTCCCACCATCGAAAATATGCGCATGTTCTGGTTGGACGGAAACCGTGACGCTTTCCGCCGGCATCACCGCACCGGGGATCTTCACCACGATCGCATCGTCATCCCGGCCAACCACCCGGCCGTGAACCAGCGTCTCCGACCCCAGGGGCTCGATCAAATCGACCGTGAGGGTCAGGCCTTCGCCACCAAGCGTCAGATGCTCCGGCCGGATGCCCAGCGTCACGGCGTCACCGCCCCTTCGGCCATCAAGCCGGATCAAAGGTCCGGCGTCGAGTTGGACGGCATGCCCATCGTTCACCAACCGCCCAGGCAGGAAATTCATCGTCGGCGATCCGATAAAGCCGGCGACATAGGTATCGGCGGGATGCTCGAACACCTCCATTGGCGTGGCGAGCTGTGCTGGCTGGCCTTCGTGCAGGATCAGCAGGCGGTCGCCCAGCGTCATCGCCTCCACCTGGTCATGCGTGACGTACAGGCTGGTGACGCCCAGCCGTCGCTGGAGGCGGCGAATTTCGGCGCGCATCTGCACGCGCAGCTTGGCATCCAGATTCGATAACGGCTCATCGAACAGGAACAGTTTCGGTTCACGTACGATCGCGCGGCCCATCGCTACGCGCTGCCGCTGCCCGCCGGACAACTGCCGGGGCTTGCGCGCCAACAGCTCCTCCAGTCCGAGCAATGAGGCGGCCTCCTCCACGCGCCGGGTTATTTCGCCGCGCGACAGGCCGCGGATGCGAAGGCCATAGGCCATGTTGTCGAAGACAGACATATGTGGATACAATGCATAGTTCTGGAAGACCATCGCAATATCCCGCTCGGATGGATCCAGCCCGGTCACGTCCCGGCCGCCGATGATGATCTTCCCCTCGGTCGGTATCTCGAGTCCCGCCACCAAGCGCAGCAGCGTCGATTTGCCGCAGCCGGAGGCACCGACGATCACCAGCATCTCTCCATCGACCAACGTCAGGTCGATC
>JARLIN010000267.1 GCA_031291715.1 Rhodopila sp.
AACCGCCCGTCTCGAGAGCATCGCCGGGCGGCGTAAAAATGATGCATATCAATGAGTTAAGACTGGCGGAGGAAACAGGCCGGTGCGAACCGGTCTCTGGTGGCGATTCCCTGCAAACAGGGAAAAGAAGAGGGAATTGGGGGCTGGAGGGTAGGGGCGGGCTTCAACTGGTCCGAATTTGGTCCGTCTTTTCAGAACGTTGACGCCTGGATTCCCTGCACCGGCGAACAGGGAATTCGTCCACGCGAACAGGGAGGGCGGTTGCGCCGTGGGGCAGCGAACAGGGAGCGGAAGCGAGGCCCGGATTCCACCCCACCCTGCGGACGCTGGGGATAATCTCGCCGGTGGCAATCCCCTGTGGGCGGCCTGCCAAGCCGCCCCCGCTTGGAAGGAGTCCCGCGCATGCCCGAGGCCCCCCACTTCGAACTCCGCTTCGATCGTGACACGACCTACGAGTGCGGCGCCGAGCTCCTGCTGATCATCACCTGCCCCGACGATGTCGAGACTGAGAAGGGGCAGGAACTCTACCGGTCACTCTGCGCCAAGGCGCTCTGGCAAGAGTACGTGGACCACCCCAAGGACGAAACCCCGGTCACGGTCAAGCCGCGGTATCTTTTCCGCGACCTCGCGCAGATCGATCAGGATGTCGCGTTCGTGGGCCGGCGCCTGGGTGAACGGATGGTGGCCGGCCGCATGGCGATCCCCTTCCTGCACCACGCTGACACCGGCTCGTATGGACATCTACCAGCATCGATCGAGCGGCCGTCGCTCAATCAGCTGGCGAAATTCGTCCTCCAGGATGCTCGGAAGAGTGACGAGGCGAATGTCCTGAAGCGCTGCTGGCGGCCGAGCCGCAGGGTCATTCATCTGTGTGGCGCGGCGGCGATCATCGGCCAGGAGCGGTGCAGGGCGGGCCTTGCGAACGCTCTGCAGGTATTCCTGGTCAACGAAAAGTTCGTCCGCGAGGTGGTGCGACTGGGGGACGTGCTGCGCGCCCGCGCCGCGCGCGATCCCAAATTCCCTGTCCCCGCCGCTGAGCTCATTCGGGTGACAGCGTCGCCACCAGGGTGATTTCTCTGACGCATTTGCCGCGCAATACCAGCAGGACCCGGTGCCGCCCGACGGTAACGCCATCCACCGCGAGTGGATACGCTACTACGATGTCGCCCCGACCGAACTCGATCTGGTGGTGGCCAGCTGGGACACCGCCTCGACGCTGGGCGAGGCCAGTGACTACTCGGCCGGCACGGTCTGGGGGCTGAAGGGGACGGACATCTACCTGCTCGACGTGATCCGCGAGCGGCTGGAGGTGCCGGACCTGCGGCGGCGGATCGAGCAGGTCAGCCAGCGCCACAAGGTCGATGCGACGCTGATCGAGGAGACGGACATTGGGCGGGCGCTGATGCAGGAGATGCGGCGGAACAGCCCGGTCCGGCCGATTGGCCGGCGTCCGCGTTTCGACAAGGAGGCGCGGCTGCTGGCCCAGGCGCCGAAGTTCGAAGCGGGGCAGGTGCTACTGCCGCGGGAGGCGCCGTGGCTGGCGGACTACGTCTCAGAGCTCCTGGCCTTTCCCAACGGGGCCCACGATGACCAGGTCGACTCTACCTCGCAGGCCCTCAACTGGCTCTCCGAACGGATGGCCCGCGGCATCCCACCGCGGAGGCCCGATCCTCAGAGACCGCCGGGGGGCGGAAGGGGGTAGGAGGGAGCGGGGGGAGCGGGGCGGTGAACGCAACGGTCCCGGGGGCGAGGTCTTGCCTGCTTGGTGCGTCCGAAAGCAGGCAGGCCCTTGTGCGCTCATTTCTGCCGTGCTGGCCGTTTAGCCAACGCCTCTGAAGCGGGACGCCAACGGCCGGGTAAGGAATGGCTGGGATGGGTGGGTTTCGGACGGTCGGCTTCCGAGCGACGCGGGCGAGAAGCGGACATCCGCCTCTGGCATTGAGGGGCCGTGAGCTGCATGTCAGCTCTGGGGCACGCAGCAGGGCAAAGCGGAGGTTGACATTGGGCAAATGCTCAGCCTGATTCCGATGCCAATGCATCCGCTCCCGGAGGCGTGGTTACACGGTCGATATGGCGCGGGCCTGCGCCTAGGCTATGAGATCTTTCCGACAGGCCTCGCTGAACGTCTTCAGCACGTCGAGATTGCCCCCATGCTGCGCCGTTATCAAAATCTGGGAATCCAGTTCCGGCATCGCGTAGGTCTGTATTACTCGATGCACGGTGGCTTCGGCATCGCAAAGCACACCGGCAGGCGCAAATAGTCGCAGTTTGCTCAAGAGCCCGTAGAGCCTGGCGAGCTTTGATGCTTCGTCAAGCTTGTGAGTTAGGGCGTCGCTGAAAACTCTCGTTGCTTCATCGATGAACTCTCCATACAGGCTCTCCCGACGGGACATTACCCGTTCCTGCTGGTGGGAACGCTCTTGGGCGAACATCGTGAGCCAAGTGGTCACGATGCCGCCCAGTGCGCCGATGACTGACCCCGCGAGGGCGAAAAGAGCTGACTGGCTAGCTGCACCCATGGCCTTCAATTTCTTTCGATACGGATCGGAAACACATCACGCCGCTGATCTCGCTTGTCATTCGTCGACCAATGCAGGCTTGGCTGTCCGGGCACAGCTTCCGGTTGACAGCCTGTGTCGGCCATCGCCGACGAAGATCGGGACTTGCAGGGGTTCGCCTGACGGCCGCGCGTACGAGCGACCGATCGCAAGAGCGTCACGAATGAATCCGGTTCCACATGGTCCGCGAGCATGACGGCACGAACCATGGGATCGGCCAGGATTTGTTTGACCGTCATGCCAGGGCGCAGACCGTCCTGAATTGGTGAATCTCCGGTGCACGCCTCGGCGAGGTTGGCTTTGGCGTGGAAAGAATTACTGTCAGGCATGTGCTTCTCCTGCATCGAGTGCCGACGCGGTGTGGCGGGGGCCAGGTTCCTCGATGCGGAACCAAGCAACGTACAGCGCGGGCAGGAAAATCAGGGTCAGCACGGTCGCGCCAGCCAGCCCGCCGATGATCGCGAACGCCATCGGACCCCAGAACACGGTCGGTGCGATCGGGATCATCGCCAGCACTGTGGCCGAGGCCGTGAGCAGGATTGGGCGGGTCCGTCGCATCGCCGCGAGCACCACGGCATTCCACGGATGCCGTCCCTCCCTGATCTCCGTTTCGACCTGGTCGATCAGGATGACCGCGTTGCGCGCGATCATGCCGGTCAGCGCGAGCACGCCGAGGATGGCGACGAAGCCAAGTGGCTTCTGGGATACCAAAAGGGCTGCGACCACGCCGATCAGCCCGAGCGGCGCCACGCTCAGCACCAGCAGGACGCGCTGGAAGCTCTGCAACTGGAACATCAGGATGGTCAGCACCAGCAGCATCATTGTCGGCACAACCGCCAGGACGGATGCCTTTCCTTTGCCGCTTTCTTCCACGGACCCGCCAATGGCGATCCGGTAGCCCGGCGGCAGCGCCGCTGTAAGCTTGTCGATGGCGGGTTGCACGTCTTGCACAACCGTCGCCGGCTGCACGCCCGGGACCACGTCGGCCTGCACCGTGAGTGTCGGGACACGGTCCCGGCGCCAGACGATTGGATATTCCTGCGTGTATTGGAACGAGGCGATCTGCCGGAGCGGCACGACCTTGCCATTCGGCAGCGGAATCTGCAGGGACCGGATCGATTCAAGCGAAGTCCGCTGCGTCTGCTCGGCGCGCACAACTACGTCGATGAGGTAGATGCTATCCCGCACCTGGGTGACCGTGGTGCCGCTGACCACTCCGTTCAGAGCCAGCGCGACGTCCTGCGAGCTAAGGCCGAGCTGCCGGGCCTGGTCCTGGTCGATGTGGATGCGCATGGAGCGCGCCGGCTCGATCCAGTCGAAGTTGACGTGACGAAGTCGCGGCTCTGCCCCCAGGCGCTCGGCAACCTGCTGGGCGATCGAGTGCACACGGGACAGGTCCGGCCCGCTCACGCGATATTTCACCGGCCAGCCGACCGGCGGGCCAAGCTCAAGCGGATAGACACGGGCGACCACGCCAGGGAACCGCTCTGCCAGCGTTTGTTCCAGGCGCGCGCGAACCTGGTCGCGCTCCTTGAGCCCCTTCGTGACCACCACCGACTGGGCGAAGAAGTCATTGGGCAAGGCGACGTCGAGCGGCAGGTAGAAACGGATGGCACCTTGCCCGACATAAGTGGAGAACCGTTCGACATCAGGATCGGCCCCGACGATCTTGTCGAATTCCGTGGCCACCTCGCGTGTGGCCAGGATTGAGGCATTGTCCTGCAGCGTCAGATCCACGAGCAGCTCCGGTCGGTCGGAGGCCGGGAAGAACTGCTCAGGGACGAAACGTGTTCCGTACAGCGCAGATCCGAACAGGATAACCGTGACCGCAATGGTGATCCACTTTGCCCGCATCGCTGCCAGCAGGCCACAGCGGAACAGCCGCATCAGCCTGCCGGGTTCGTCGCCGTGCGGATGCTTCGGCCTGCGCAGCAGCACGTCGGCGGCAACGGGCGCGACGACGCCCGAGACCATCCAGGAGGCCAACAGCGCCAGGGCCACGACGACGAACAGGGAAAACACGTACTCGCCGGAGTCACTGCGCGCGAATCCGACCGGCACGAAGCCGCAGATGGTGACCAGCGTGCCGGTGAGGCGTGGCATGGCGGTGGAATTGTACGAGAACAGGGCGGCTTGTTTCTTATCGTCGCCCACCTCCAGGCGGCTGACCATGCTCTCGATCGCGATCATGGAGTCGTCCACCAGCAGGCCGAGGGCGATGATGAGCGCGCCGAGCGATACACGCTGAAGGTCGATCCCCAAGGGCCCCATTGCCGCGAACACGACCGCCAGCACCATCGGGATGGAGATGATGACAATCGCTCCCGCGCGCAGGCCGAGACTGACCACGCTCACCGCGAGGACGATGGCGATGGCCTCCCACAGCGCCTCCATAAACTCGCTGATCGAGTTGGCGACCGTGTCCGGCTGGTTGGCGACCATGATCGGCTCGATGCCGACCGGCAGGTTGGCCTTCAGCTCCTGCATGGTGTCTTGAATGTGCTTCCCCAGCCCGAGCACGTCGCCATTGTCGCGCATGGAAATCGACAGCCCAAGGCCGGGCTTGCCGTTGATGCGGAAGATCGGCGACGGCGGGTCGGCGTCCCCCCGCTTCACGGTGGCGATGTCGGCCAGACGCACGTTGCGGTCACCCACGGCGAAGTTCAGGGCAAGGAAGTCCCTTTCTGACTTGAAGGCTCCGCTGACCCGGAGCTTTACGCTTTCCTGATCGGTGGTGATGACGCCCGAAGGGGCGACGGCGTTCTGTGCCTGAAGCGCAGTCATCAAGGCCACGGGGCTGAGCCCATAGCCGGCCAGCTTCGCAGGCGAGAACTCGATGTAGATGGTTTCGGGTTGTTCGCCGATGAGGTTCACCTTGCTGACATCGGGCACCTGAAGCAGGCGCGAGCGGATATCCTCCACGTAGTCGCGCAACTGGCGGCTGGTGAACCCATCTGCAGTGAATCCATAGATTATCCCGTAGGTATCGCTGAACTCGTCATCGCAGACCGGGCCGATGACGCCCTGCGGGAGCGTCAGTTCGATGTCTTTGACTTTCTTGCGCACCTGGTACCAGGTGTCCGCGACCGCCTGCTTTCCAGTCGAACCCTTGAGATACACGAAGATCGTTGCCTGGCCCGGCCTGGTGTAGCTTTTTAGGTAGTCGAGGTTGGGCGTCTCCTGCAGCTTGCGTTCCAGGCGCTCGGTGACCTGCAGCAGCGTGTCCTCTTGCGTCGCGCCCGGCCACTGGGCCTGCACCACCATGGTCTTGATGGTGAAAATGGGATCCTCGTTGCGTCCCAGTCGCATGTACGAGGCGACACCTAGAACCACGAGCGCCGCCATCAAGTAGTACACAACCGACCGGTGGTCGAGCGCCCAGGCGGAGAGGTTGAAGCGCTTCACGACGCCGCCTCCTGGACGCGCACCTTCTGCCCGGGCCGGAGCGCATGTACGCCGGTGGTGACCACCAGTTCACCGCCTTCGAGTCCACTTGAGACGACGATGCTGGAAGCCCCCTGCCGCTGGAGTTCGATGGGCCGCAGCGATACCTGCTGGGTTTTGGGATCGACTACCCAGACGGCCGGACGGGTTTCCGCCGTGGTAAGCGCCGTCGCCGGAAGCTCGATCCCACTTATTGCGAGCATGTGCGCCTGACCGGTCACCGTCGCGCCCAGCCGCATCGTGTCGGGCTGTTCGGCCAACCCGACCTTGACCTGGAAGCTTCGGGTCACGGGATCTGCCTGCGGCGCGACCTCGCGCACTCGCCCAGTGGTACGGACCGTGGGATCGTCGGTCAGCGCGATGCTGATGACTGCTTCGGGAGATACCTGGCGCATGAGGCTGGCGGGCACGTCGAAAACCGCGTCGGTGCCGCTATCCTGGGCTACGGTGACGATCGTCTGGCCGGCCCGCACGACCTCGCCGGCCTCGGCGCCGGTGGCGGTCACGGCCCCCGCCGAGTCCGCCAGCAAATGGCTGTAGGCGAGGTGGTCCTCGGCGGTGTGCAACACCGCGGTGGTGGCGTCGACCGCGGCTTTGGCGCTCTGGTACGCCTTTTCCGTGGCGTCGTACTGGACCCGGGTGGACCAGCCCTGGCGCACCAGCACCTGCTGGCGCTCCATGTTGTTGGCGGCCTCGTGAAGAGCCGCCTGCGCTGCGGCAAG
The DNA here is from genome assembly GCA_031291715.1 of Rhodopila sp. Lineage (GTDB taxonomy): Bacteria > Pseudomonadota > Alphaproteobacteria > Acetobacterales > Acetobacteraceae > Rhodopila. The sequence goes on from JARLIN010000267.1 coordinate 6,725, forward strand.
TCCGGCCTGCGCAGCGCGCACGGTGTCCTGCTGTGGCTGCCGGTCGAGTTCGGCGATCACCTCGCCTGGCCGCACCACCCGCCCCACATCGACCCGGCGCGCGGTCATCCGGCCGTCGATGCGGAATGCCAGGTTTTCCTCTTTGCGCGCACGGATGTGGCCGGTGAGAGACACGGGTTCGCCCTCGGTGCGGGCGGTGGCGACGGCGGCGCGGACGGGCCGGATTTCAGGTACCGGAGGCGGTGCCTTGGCGTCACAGGCGGCCAGAAGTGCCAAAGCCGCCCAGGCAAGGGCGGCTGCGAATTTCTTCATTGGGTGGCTCATGCTTGTTCCCCCGGTGGGAATGGGACGGTGGCGTCCCCGGGGACTTATCCCAGAGGCTTGCACTGTGATGACTACCGTAGTAGACTGCACCGTGCAGTGCAAGATGGGATTTTAGATGGACGATCACAAAGGCTCAAACGAGGCGGTCCCGAAGCTCCGGCGCAACGGGTCCCGCGAGGCCATCGTCGATGCCGCTGAACGCCTGTTCCTGGAACGCGGCTTTGGCGCCGTCAGCATGGATGACCTGGCGGAGGCCGCCGGCGTGGCCCGCCGGACGCTCTACAACCAATACACAAGCAAGGAAGAGATCTTCCGGGAGATGCTCCTGCGGGTGTCGAGCCAACTCGAGAACCTCTTGCCACCAGGCGTCGAGACCCAAGGCGATGTCGAAGAAGTCCTGCGTCTGATCGCCCAGTCAATTTTGGACCTCCATAGGCGCCCGGGGTATCTTGGGTTCTTCCGCATGGTGGTGGCCGACTCCCGGCAGTTTCCCTGGATCGCCGAGGCGTTCGCGGCCGTCATGGAACCCCAGATGGAGCGCTTCGCGCGCTATCTGGCCCATCTGGCCACAATGGGCATCCTGGACTGCCGCAATCCGACGCTGGCGGCTCACCAGTTCATGGGGGTCCTGAACGAGTTTTATCTGTGGCCCTGGATGATGGGCCGCCAGGAAATGCTGGTCCCGGCCGAGGACGTGGTCGAGGAAACAATCCGGATGTTCCTGCAGCACTACCGGCGGTCACAATCGAGGGGCACGGCAAGGCGGTGAATTCCTCCCTGCGCCGCCAGGGTCAGGCAGTGTTGAAGGTCCGCTTTGAGGATTGGTTGATGGTTGGAATTACGGCCGATCCGGGCGCGAAGCCGTCTGGATGGGCCTTGCCGGCCGTCCGCTTTCAGGATCGCGCGCCGGCCGTTCGGGCGACCTACAAGGGTCGGTAGCGGTCGAAGTTTCTGGATGGCGTAACGTCGGCTTTTCCCTGCTCCCATCCGAAATCCGTCCTCCCGTTTCCGGCCCTTCTCAGACATTTTCCCATGTAGGCGCCGCGACTCCAGAGAGAGGGGGCAACTGTCTACCTGGACGATCCACACCCTGGACATTGCGATCGCCCGCAGAGGTTCGTTGAGTGCGGGCCGACTGGGCTCTTCCTATTCCCACAGATCGTCGAGACGATCGGAACTCTCTGTTCCGCCCCCGACATTCCGCTCGACTTCGCGCTGGTTCCGAGCATTGCTGTTCACACGCCAGGGACCGCTTCCCCCTAGGCGAGCGCACCCGGCGCGAGGCCCGGGCTGTAGGTGGTGGGAGGCCCGCAATCCTGCGGCCTCCACAGGAACACCAGAAATGCGCAAGACCTCGACTGCCCTTCCAGCCCCGAAGTTCGTCGCCCTCAGCCCAACCCAGCGCCAGGTGCTGGACCAAGCGACCACGCGTCCCGACCTCAATCTGCTGCCCCTGCCCGAGAGCCTGCAGCTGACGGGCCGCCCGCGCCTGCGCGTCCTGCACGCTCTGCTTAACCGCGGCCTCGCTGAAGAACGCCCGCGCAAGGACAAAGCTGGGAGCTGGCGCCGTGATAAGGAGGGCAAGCACTGGGCCCTGCACCTGTCCAAGACCGGTCTCGTGATGGTCCGACCGGAAGCGACTTCCAGCGCCAGTCGCCACCCCACCAAGCAGGACCAGGTCCTCGCCGCCCTGGCAGCCCCTGGCGGTGCCTCCCTCGACGACCTGGTCGCCTTGACCGGCTGGCTGCCTGCCCCACACTACCCGCGCCGCCCTGACTCGTCTGCGCCAGCACGGTCATCCCATTACCCGCACCAAGACCGACGGCCGCAAGACTTACCGTCTCGTTCCGCTCGCAGAGCCTCAGGGAGAAGCCGCGTGACATCGCGTCAGCGGCCGGAGGAACAGGGCGCGTCCTCCCCCGAGGCCCCTTTACGCTTTGGCGATGGGGTTCCTCGTCACGTCCCGGCCAAGACCCCGAGCGGCAAGAGCCGAGCCCTCCTGGAATTGGCGCCCCGCCTCGCCGGGCTCGGCGCCATGGAGCGGGAGGAACTCATCGCGGCGTGGCGCCGTCTCTTCCGCTCGGGCCCGCCGGAGCGTGTGCGCCGGGATCTGCTCGAACTCGGCATCGCCTGGAAGCTACAGGAGAGGGCCTTCGGCGGCCTCAAGAAGGGCGTCGCCAGCGAACTGCGCCGCCTAGCCGAGGATCTGGCCACCACCGGCGACATCCGCCGCGTCCAAGCCACCGCTCCCAAGTCCGGCACCTGCCTGCTGCGCGAGTGGGGGGGCGTCACCCACGAAGTCACGGTCCTGGACGACGGCTTCATCTGGAACGGTACCCAGTGGAACTCCCTCTCGGGGATCGCCCGCCATATCACTGGAGCCCACTGGTCCGGCCCCCGCTTCTTCGGTTTGGCGGGACGAGCGGAGAAGCCCGCCCCCAGCGCTGAGGAGACCGTCGATGCGTAAACGCAGCCGCGCAGCCGCGGCCGAGGCCATCCGCAAGACGGTCGTGCGCTGCGCCATCTTACACCCGCAAGTCCTCCGAAGAGGGCCTCGAACAGGACTTCAATTCCCTCAACGCCCAGCGCGAGGCCTGCGAGGCCTATGTCGCCAGCCAGCGCTCCGAGGGCTGGATCGCCCTGGCGACGATGTATGACGACGGCGGCTTCTCCGGCGGCACCATGGACCGCCCCGCGCTCCAACAGCTGCTTGCCGACATCCGCACCGGCCTCGTCGACACGGTGGTGGTTTACAAAGTCGATCGCCTGACCCGCTCGCTCGGCGATTTCGCCAAGATCGTCGAGGTGTTCGATGCGGCGGACGTGTCCTTCGTCTCGGTCACCCAGTCCTTCAACACCACCACCTCGATGGGGCGGCTGACCCTGAACATGCTGCTCTCCTTCGCCCAGTTCGAGCGCGAGGTCACCGGCGAGCGCATCCGCGACAAGATCGCCGCCTCCAAGGCCAAGGGCATGTGGATGGGCGGCCGCCCCCCGCTCGGCTACGCGGTGCGGGACCGCGAGCTGGTGATCATCGCGGACGAGGCCGAGACGGTAAGGCACATCTTCCGCCGCTATCTCGACCTCAAGTCGGTGCACGCCTTGCGCGACGACCTCGCCGCGGCGGGCATCACCGCCAAGCGCTACACCTCGGTCGCGGGCAACACCACCGGCGGCGGCCCCCTCGATCGTGGCGCCCTCTACGACCTGCTGCAGAATCACCTTTATCGCGGCGAGATCTCCCACAAGGGACAGGTCTATCCCGGCCGCCATCCGGCCATCGTCGACGCGGCGCTCTGGGATCGCGTTCAGGCGATGCTCGCCGACAACCGGGCGGCACGAACCGTCCGGTCCGAGGCCACCTCGCCAAGCCTGCTCGCCGGCCTCGTCCACGACGAGGACGGCATGGCGCTGACGCCGACGCATGCCAACAAGCAAGGCCGGCGCTACCGCTACTACGTCAGCCACGACCTCGTCGCCGGGCGCCAACCCTCGCCGGACAAAGCTGCGGACAGCGGGGCAGGGCGGCGACGTGGCTCGCTCCGCCGCCTCCCCGCGCGGGACCTGGAGGCGATCGTCGAGACCCGCCTCGTCGCCTTCCTGAGGGAGAGCGCGACGATCGATGCGATCGTCGGGCCCCGATCGACCGACATCGCGGAGCGGCGCCAACTGGTCGCGGGAGCAGCCGCGTTCGCCAACGCTTGGCCGACCCTGCCCCCGGCCGAGAAGATCGCGGCCCTGCGGCGGCTGCTCCGGGGCATCGTGGTGACGACCGCCACGGTGGAGCTGACCGTCAACCTCGACGCCGTGGTTGCGATCGGCCGCGGCCGGGCGACGGCCCCCGACAACTGCGTTCCGCCCAACAACGGCGAGGCCATGGTGCTGACGGTGCCCGCTACGCTGAAGCGGGTCGGGCAGGAGATGCGACATCTGATCGACTCGCCCGGCGCAGGATTGGCGCACGAGCCCGACCGCAGCCTGCTGCGCCTCCTCGCCCGGGCGCAGCACTTCCGCGCTCTGGTGCTCCGCGGCGACGGCCGGTCCGTCACTCAACTCGCCGCGGAAGCCGGGGTGGGAAAATCCTACTTCTCGCGCATCGTCCGCCTGGGGTTCCTTGCCCCGGACATCACTGAGGCGATCGTCGTGGGGCGTCACCCCATCGAACTCTCGGCGCAGCGCCTGGCGTTCGTCCAGAACCTGCCAGCCGACTGGCGGCAGCAGCGCCAGGCTCTCGGCCTCGCCTGATCCCCCGGATCGTCGGAGCGCCGATCAGCGCCCCCGCCTCTTGGCGGGGGTATTCGTTCTGGGAGGGGCGGGAAGTCTTTCCGTCGCCGAAGCATCCGCGGCGAGGGCAAGACGAAGTGTACCGGCAAAACCGCGCCGGGAGATATTGGGCCCTATTCCAGAGGCTCCGGGGCACCAGAGGCGCCTCTCCGGCGGCCCTCGGATCGTGCCCCTGACATTCCCCCGAACAGGCCGCGACTTTCGGGGACGGGCCCCAACAGCCGAAATATCGAGGAAAATCAGAAAAGACTGGCGGAGGGACCAGTCAGCCGCGAACTGGTCTCCAGCGTTGAGGCGATAACAGGGAAAAATGCAGGGAAAGACGAGGGAATCGCTCTGCCTGACTGGGTGCGAGTTCGGATAAAACGCAGTGATTTCCGTCTATTAGAC
>JARLIN010000268.1 GCA_031291715.1 Rhodopila sp.
CCCGGCCATGGCCGTCAAGGCGACGCGTTGGTCGTCGCTCGCTGAAACCGGAGACTTGCCACTCATGCCGCACCTGTTCGAATCGGTGGCGCCAGCGAATCGTACACCTATCCGTTGGTCAAGCTAGTGGAGTCTGCTTAGACCGGCAGAGGCGCCGCCTTCATCCGCTCCATGCTGAAGCGGCTGCTGACATTGCGCAGCGGCACAGCAGCGATCAACCGGCGGTAGAAATGGTCATAGGATGCGATATCGGCGACCACGACATGCAGCAGGTAATCGACATCCCCGCTCATGCGCCAGGCATCGACGATTTCCGGCGTGTCCTGGATCACCTTGGCGAAACGGCCGAGCCATTCGCTGGAATGATCGGCGGTTTCAATAGCGACGAAGACGGAAACCGGGAGGCCGACCTTGTCGGCATCCAGGATCGCGACCCGGCGCTGGATGATGCCATCCTGCTCCATCCGGCGGATGCGCTTCCAGCACGGGGTGGGAGTCAACCCGACCTTCGCGGCGATGTCGGCCAATGACAGCGAGGCATCGACCGATATCAGGCGCAGGATTTCACGGTCGAGGCGATCGATATCCTTGTCCGCGGACATGCAGGGAGGCCCTTTCTTTCAAACCGGAAAACCGATGGAAATTTTCCGAGGGCCACCCTTAATGGGTTATTCAGGAGAAGAAAATAATCTAATTGCGGGAACGAAGGAGAAACGGCGAAATTATCTCCCCGTTTGCGCGGCGTGCTCCTGCGGCGTGCGCAAGGTCAGGGCCAGGGCATGCATGCCGCCCTGCTCCGCCGGCCCGAATTCGGCGGCCAGCGCGCTGTGGACGGCGCGGGATCGCGCGACGCGGCTGACGCCCTCGAACGCCGCGCTGACCAGCAGCACGCTGTAATGGGATTGTCCGCCGGCCGGTGCACCGGAATGGCCGGCGTGGTGGGCGCTGTCGTCCTGGACGTTCAGCACTGTCGGCGAGAACGCCTGGGTCAGCATCGCCGTCAGGCGGTCGGCGCGGGAAGAGGAAGTATTTGTCATGGCGGGATTATCGATCCTTTGCCCGATATCGCCAATACATCGATCCGAAGCAGGCGGTTGCGCCCGTTGACGCATCGGCGATGGCGGGAAACGTCCGGAGCCGCGAAACTCATGTTTTTATCGCAGGTTGCGGGATCAATCGAGAACATAGGGCCTCAGGCGGCCCTGTCGGCTGAGGGCTACGATTTGTTCCCCGGAGGAGTCAGGCGCCGAAAGAATCTCGCCCAATCGTGCGCACCGTTGAGAGGACTTCCTGGCTGTTCTCGTGATGCCAACTCGTGTTATGAATTCGCTTGCCTCGAGTGTGTGCAGCCCCGCTATGGATTTCCTTGCGATCCGCATGGGCAGCGGCCAACGGACAGCGTTCCGGCAATGGACAGCTTGTACGAGCCGCTTGATGGGCGGGAGGTTCGGCGGTTTGCGATGTGGAGGGCAAAGCTCGGATTGGTAAGCTCTGGTTTGACGGCTGCCATGATGCTTTTTCATTTCGTTTGTCATCATCGTGGTCTATACAACTGTATGACAGGACAGCCGATCGCATGACACTCGCCGAAAAATCGACTAACGAACCACATCACATCGTCGTCGCCGGTGGGGGCGCCGGTGGCCTTGAACTCGTCACCAAACTTGGCGACACGCTGGGCAAGCACGGCAAGGCGAAGATCACCTTGGTCGAGCGGTCCCGTACCCATCTTTGGAAACCGCTGTTGCACTCGGTCGCCGCCGGCAGCCTGGTGCGCTCGGAGCATGAGCTGAATTATCTGGCTCAGGCCCATTGGCATCACTTCAACTACCGCCTGGGCGAGGTGATCGGCCTGGATCGCGCGGCCAAACAGCTCCATCTGGGGGCGGTGTACGATGACGAAGGACGGGAGATCACGCCACCCGGCTCGCTGTCCTACGACACGCTGGTCATGGCCATCGGCAGCGTCACCAACGATTTCGGCACGCCCGGCGCGGCGGAATTCGCGATACCGCTGGAAGATCCGGAACAGGCGAGCCGGTTCAACCGCCGGATCGTCAACGCCTGCCTCCGGGCCAACGTCCAGGACGAACCGGTGCGGCCCGGCCAGTTGCACGTAGCCATTATCGGCGCCGGCGCCACCGGGACCGAACTGGCGGCGGAGTTGCATCACACCGTGCGCGCCGTGCTGGCTTACGGGCTGGACCACATCGACCCGACACGCGACGTCCATATCGTGCTGATCGAAGCGGCGGACCGCATCTTGCCGGCCTTGCCGGACCGAATCTCGACGGCCACGCTCGAATTGCTGCGCTCGATCGGCGTAGAGGTCCGGACCGGCGCCCGGGTCGCCGAGGTGCGTGCCGATGGGGTCGTTCTGTCCAGCGGCGAGTTCATTCCGTCGGAACTCGTGGTCTGGTCGGCCGGGGTGAAGGCGCCGGAGTTCCTGAAGGATCTCGACGGGCTGGAAACCAACCGCATCAACCAGTTGGTGGTGCTGCCCACGCTGCAGACCACGCGCGATCCGGACGTCTTCGCGATCGGCGATTGCGCGTCCTGCCCGCGGGAGGGCTCGAGCATGCCGGTGCCGCCGCGGGCGCAGGCGGCGCATCAGATGGCGAGCCATATGGTGCGCCAGATCAATCTGCGGCTGGCCGGCCGGCCGCTGGAGCCATATCGCTACAGAGATTTCGGCTCATTGGTTTCCTTAGGCAAATACAGCACCATCGGCAGCCTGATGGGATTCATCGTCGGCAAGAGCATGTTTATCGAGGGCATGTTCGCCCGCCTCATGTATCGTTCGCTGTACAAAATGCACGAGGCCGCGCTGCACGGCGGGTCTTCGGTGCTCTGGCGGACCTTGGGCGCCACGATGTCACAGCGGCCGAACCCAACGGTGAAGCTGCATTGAACAGATGACCGCCAAAGCGTCGCGGCGTCGGATGCAATAAGGCGCTCCGCGCAGTGGCGAGCCGCGTCGCGTGCTCGCCACTCGTGGTCGAATTCATGGAAATGGGCGCTTAGGCGTGGAACGTCAGCGGGATATTGCCGCCGGCCCCATTCCCGCTGCTACCCTGATCGTTTATTGCGAGGAACGGGCTGCCACCGTGGTAGCCGGCGATTCCCGGCTCCATATTCAGCCGCAATCCGCTGGCATCCCCAGCGAAGCGGATATCGCCCACGTCGTTTCCCGCGCCGTTCAACAGGGACAGCATGCCGGTCGATGTATCGAAGCTGGCTTGCGCGACGTCCTGCGCATTAAAGATTTGAACCTCACCGAAAATCCCGATGGAAGGGGCATCAGGATTGGACGTGGCCGGGCCGATGATGCCGTTAAATCCATTTGGCTGTAGGAATGACATCACACCGCCGGTAATTTCGAACACCGTGTTCGTCACGGTGCCACTTCCGTCCTGATAGGACGCCGGGTTTCCACCCAGTTGCACGACGTCGTTTTCACCGGATTCCGCGATTACCCCGCCTACAACGTTGATGTCGGCAAGATTGAGGGTGTTGTGCGCCAGCGCACCGACATCGATGGTGCCGTTCAGCAATAGCGTGCCATTATCATCGGAAACCGACGGGCTATAGATGCCGCCATTGTTGATCGTGCTCGTGCCTTCCAGCGACAGCGTTCCGCCATCCTGGATAAAGTCTTGCAAGAGTCCGTCACTGATATGAACGCCACCCCGCACATCAAGGTTGACACCGGCAGCCTGAAAGACGGTCCCGACGCCGGATGTGCCATTCGACGGATTGCCGGAGACGGAAAGCCTGCCGGCGGTGTCCGATCCAAAAAAATCCAACTCAGCATGCTGAGGCGCCGAGGCAGCGGAAAGGATGAACGAGTCACCGAAGTCTTGTCCCGCTTGCAGAGCCAGACCGGTTGGCGTCAGCGTGATCGTGGATATCGGAATAGGGCTTATCTTTGTCGGCCCGACGCCGGCAGAGAATGTCCCGCCGTTATCGACGATCGAGTACCAGTTGTTGCTGGCGTTTTCCTGCCAGATCGTGCCATTGACGTAGGCGAGCTTGGTAACGTTCGCAGTGCCCGAGATGGGGACGCCGTTGAAAGCAACCTGCCCATCCGCGGTGATGGCCCAAAGGTTGCCCCCGCTGTCGTCAATCAATGCCGCGCTGTATTCCACCGAAGATCCCGCAAGGACAACGGTGTCGTCCGGCGACATCGTTGCCATGACGGGGCTGGCTGTGGTCGGCCCGACGCCGGCGCTGAATGTTCCACCGTTGTCGATGATCGAGTACCAGTTATTACTGGCGTTTTCCTGCCAGACCGTGCCGTTGACATAGGCGAGCTCGGTGACGTTGGCAGTCCCCGACAGGGCCGTTCCGTTGAAAGCAACTTGCCCACCGGCGGTGATCGTCCAGAGGTCGCCCGCGCTATCCTCGATCGTCCCAGAGGATCCTGCAAATACAACGGTTTCATTCGGCGAGGCGGATGATGTTGGCACGACGGTTGGTGGGTCGACGAGATCGTTGGACATTCCACATTCCTTTCGTGTTTTCAGAAGATTCACGCAGGGCAGACGTCAACTCGCCTCGCTCGCGGCGAGCAGGCTCACGCCCGGGGCTAACCGTGCGATCAAGTCACCGGCCATGTCGTATCAAGCAGGACGGAGTAATGTCCTTCATCATATACAGCCTGGCCGATCGAATTAGACCGATTTCCTTCTGTTACCCGCCGTCCGGTGAGGACTGGTCGCCGTCGATGACGAAATGGCATCCCCTTCCTCCCGCACAGCGCGGTCGTGGTCCCGCACGAGTTCCATTATGCGCAGCGAATTGGTGATGCATGTGACGCAGGTCACATCTCCCGCTAAGCAAATACGCTTCGCGATCTGCCGCACGAGGGGATTGTCACATTGAATGTTGTAGAGGGAGCTTTGAACCGTTGCCGACACCCCTTCGACATCGCCTGATGCTGCCATATCGAGAGCCCTTTCCCGCAACTGCACGATTGTGACTACGCGGATAGTGCAGACCGCGCGTTACTCCAGCGTGAAGGCCTTCCGTCCAGCGCCAGCGACGCAATCAACCGCCGGATCGGGCCGTGCCATTACACGCCGGCATGGGCAGCCAAACCGCCGAATGCGCAGCCTGCCATTTCCGCAGGTACGCTCTCGGTCCGATCGCCGCGGCGCCGAAAGCCTGGCATGGTCATGATCGAGACGAGTCTTGGTGTGGTTCCAGCCGCTTGGGCAGTGGCCCGCGGCGTGGGCCTGTCGTCAGATCGTGTTCGGCCGCGTAATCCTGCCCAGGATGCCGGATTTGAGCCGCGGCGCGCCCGATCCTGAAAGCAGTTCGTTGGCGGTGCTGCTGAGCACCTCGGCTCGGAGCGAAGCCGCCCTGCGCTCGGCGGGCGGAAGATGGGGCAGGCTGGCGGTGAATTCCCCCGCCACGTCGGCCATCGCACGCGCCCACATCGCCTGCCGCTGCCGCTCCGTTATCATGGGCGCGGCGGCCTTCGGGGCTGCGATGGGTGAAGGCGCCGGGGACGAGGGTTCCGCGTCCTTCAGGCTGGCCCGGCTTTCCGCGGCCCGTTGCTGCACCGCCGCCACGCTGGCCGTCACCTGGGCCTCATACTGGTCCTGGTCGGGTTCGGGCGGGGACTCGGCGCCGTCTGTCCTCTCGGCCTGATGGGGCCGATCGTCGAAGCGGCTCTCCCGCAGCGCGCGGCGGTTCTGGTCGGCGGAGCGGTTCAGCGCGACGGCGTTGCCGCGCAGACGCAGCGTCATGGAAAGCGAAAGATTGTCGGCCATCGAGAGGCTGAGGGATCCCAACGCCGTAAGGCCGCAGGCGATGATCTGCGCGACCGTGATCAGGTCCGCGTGATTACGGACCCGGTAGGCGTTCACGGTCCCGAGCGCCGCCATGCGCGCGAATTCGATGTCACCGCCGCTGGTGCTGAGAAACATCGGCGCGAGCAACGCAACGATAAGGTTCAGCAGAATATGGGAAGGGTGGATGGGGATGGCCGAAGCTGTCGGGGCTTCGGCGGCTGGTGCGGTGAGAGTGGTCGTGGTCTCGATCATGCCGTCCGGCTTTAGATGGGGTGACGGCCTTCTACCCTGGGTTGTGGAGCCGCGTCAAGAAATGTTTCCTACACGCCTTTCCCGGGCACCCGGCGTGCCGCGACCAGATGGCTCGCCGCTCTTCCCACCTCCGCCCATCGCCCCCGCCCGCCGACCCGGCGTAAGCCCAAGCCGGCGGGGTGATCCACGGACCGCCTGGACCGGCGATCAGGGCGCCAGCGCTGGAATCAATCAACCCTTCGTGCGCGAGCGGGATGATTGCCCTGGGCGCGGAAGACCCCATCCGCGATCTTTTTCTGGTCGTCCGACATGGACGCGTACAGGGCCTGGAACGCGGTGGCGAGCTTCTGGGTGTCCTGCGCATGCTGAAGGGCGATCTGCGCGTAGGACTGCATGTTCTCGGCGGCATTCATGGAGGCAAAACTGGCACCCCGCTGCTCCAGCGTATGGTGCATGTCCTTGGCATTGTCGCGCATGACCTGGGCGAACTGATCCCACTGGGCCTGCTGCGCCGGCGTAATGTGCAATTGCGCGTGGAGGCGAGCGATGTGCTGTTCAACGCGGTCGGTTACGGATGTGCGCTTCGCCGCCGGAGCCTTCGGGCTGGGCGTCGCGGACGTATCGCCGGCTTGTGTTGGGGTCTGGGCGAATGCGCCGACGGGCAGAGCTACGGGCGCCAGCAGCAGGCTGGCCAGCAGTGCGCCGGCATAGGAGGTCAGCTTTAGGCTCATGTTGGGTCTCCGTGAAGGTTCGCCCGAGGGTCCGCCGGACCCGTCGGGATGTCAGGTTGGTAGCCGCAATACACCGGCGCGAGCGTCAATGGCGCGAATGATTGTGTGTGCCCTTATACAGAAAGCAAGGAACGCCGGCATTCAATCGGAATTGTGTCGTTCGGCGGCTGTTTTTTGTGCGTCTGTTTCCGATGATGCCTATTTGAGCGAGATCAACCACACGCCGCGGAGAGAAATTATTGTGGCGACATTGATTGATTGATTGATTGACCGCCCACAGGGACCGCAATTGTTGAACCTTTGCGACTGGCATATGACGCAGCAAAGTCCGCCACCGGCACGAACGCCCCCGTCGGACCTGATCTGCCTACCGTCGTGGGCGCCTCATCCGTTATCTTCGCGCCGGTCAGAACGGGCAGCCCAAACGCGGCTGGAAACCCTGCTGAGCCATCACGCGACAGCCTGTGTGACGGCATGCCTCCATGCTGGTATGCAAATCCATCAGATGGCCGAGACTTTGTTTCCGCGGCCGCTCAGCACCATGTGGAGTGTTGAGAGTTGGCGGCGGATAATCGCCATCGATAGCTTCAGCATCCAATGCCGGCCTTTCGACACGACCATCCGAGGAGAGTAGGCAATGAACAGGATAGGCGCAGTAATGCTTGGCGCATCCGCCCTGATGGTGGCGACGGTTGCCTCGGGCCGAGCGGAGAGTTCAGCGGTGACGAGCGCAAGCGAGGCGACAACATCTCGGCTCGCCCCGACTGGCGGCATACCGGAGAAGACGCCGCTCTTCACGATCGGCGGGGTGGGGGTTTACTTGTGGGCTCCAGTGGAGCCTCCCTACAATGCAAATTCGAACCGGAATGGTGCGGCTGACCCTTTGTGGGAAGCGGGAATGCCAACGGCTGAGTCCGGTTTCTGAAGGCATATTCTGAATCTCTGAGAATCCGCGTCCCCTTCCTGACAAATGCCCTGGGCTGGTTTCTACCGGACGCCCCAGGTCCCTGGACGGCTAATTGCGGCCGACCACCGTGTGGCCCGGCCCGCGAACGCGGGTCACCACCGGGCTTCTTCGTGATCTTTGATGCCTGTGCGATCTTTGTGTTTCACGCGCCGTCACCACCGGCACGATCCCGCCCGTTTCGACGGCCCCGCCCACTAGGCGAATTTGAAATGTTCCGCGATTATATTGCGCCTCGGAATTCCGCGGGCGCGCAGAGCCTTCTCGACACCCTTCACCATCGCGGGCGGCCCGCTGACAAGGTAGAGCCGCTCGGCTAGGTCCGAAAAATCCAGGCAGCGCGCCAAGGTTTCCGCCGTCAGCTCGCCGACGTTGCCTGACCAATCTGCTGGCGGCTCCGAGAGCAGCAGGTGCACGGAAAGGTCCAGTTCTTGCTTCATTGCTTCAATCTCGTCCTGGAAAAGAACCTGTGTTCTGACGCGATTTCCATAAATCAGGCAGACAGAGCCCTTGAAGCGCTCGGCGCGAAGCTGACGCAGAATTCCCAGGATGGGAGAAAAGCCGACACCACCCGCGATAAGAACCACGCCCTTTGGTGAGCGTCCCTTGAGCGTCAGTGTCCCAAAAGGTCCATCCACGAAGGCGCATGTGCCGACGGCGATGGTGCCGATCCGGCGTGTGAAATCACCGGCCTCTTTAATGAGGAAAGCGATCCGAGGCCTGGAATTCGGTGTCGTGCAGATGGAGAAGGGATGGTCCGACACGTGAAAGGGCGACCGACCGAATTTCAACCAGGCGAATTGACCAGATGTGAAAGCAATTGACGCCCCATTCCTGGGTTCGAGCACGATCTCCCACATGCGCTCGGCGACTTTTCTGTTGGAGACAACACGATAATGACGTCGCAACTGCCAAAGAGGTTTGAGACCATAGACAAATAGAACAGAAAATATAGCGAACGCACTCAGAGCAAGTAGCGATCCAACAAACGGAGGATAGGCCCTGGAAGCGCCGACACTCAAAGCGTGGTGAAGGCCGAAGCCCGCGGCAGCGATACCTCCAAGGCCATGGCTTGAACGCCAGGCTTCATATGAAATCGGCAGCTTGTCGCGGTATATGGCAATCGGCACAAGCAGAACCAGCAACAGCCAAGCGGTTGTTCCACTCCGTAGAACACGAGCTGTGAACATCGTCGAAAGCATCCTGGCGGCAACGGCAGGGTGCCCCCAAAGCGCGGGCGCCACCAGGAGCAATGGGTGCGCGATCAGCAAACCCAGCACCATTCGCGCCGCCAGTTGGTGAAAGCGCATGAGGGTGTCGATGCCAATATTACCGGAGAGGAATTTGAACCGGCCCGAAAGCGCAAACTGCATGAACAGCATCGCGAGGCCGGCCACGGCCAAATCCATGGACAACTCTTGATAGAACCCGCGCGAGCGCGTTTCGCCGAGCACCGCGGCACCCAACGGCGCCACCACACAAATGACATAGGGCCCGATCACCAGCAGCGGGTGGAAACCAGGCAGCCGAAGCTGTCCATCTCGCATGGTGGATTACCCTATTAAGTTTGGCTCCGGGTCGCCCATCGCACTGGTTTGACGGTCCCCGGAAAGCCGGCGCCGGTGTGACGCTTCCGGCGTGCCGTCCCGCGGTCCTGACGCACCCAACCAGGTTCCACGCCAGGGCCGGTCCGTCGATATCACGCGCTGGCCTCCCGCGCGATCGTCATGGAACCTTGAAATCGAATTCGGAGTGGCACTGGGAGCAAAAATTTTCCGACACGACGTGAACATGGTGGCAGGCGGCGCATGGAACCTCTCCCTGGTGCGACTGGTGCGGGTTCGGATCGTGCGATGTGGACATCGCCGCAAGCTTGCCATAGGTGCCGCCGTGACAACTCAGGCACGTGGTCATCGAGGTGGGTTTGATCGGCGTCGTCTTGTGGCAGGCGTCACACGTTAGACCCGCCGCCATGTGCTTATCGATCAGGAAGCCATGACCTGCGCCGGGCGCGACCCGGGACTGATCCGCCACCCCTCGGATCGAAGATCTGTGCAGGCTCCACGCCCATGCGGGCGGGTGACCGGGTGTTTCCGGGCCGGCTGTCGCATGCGGGACGAAGGCAAGCCATGCGCCCGCGGTGAAGACGATCGCGGCGCGGACAACCCTGGGCCTGAGCATCCTCTCGCCAGTTGGGCCACGGGGATCAGCATCATTTGCAGGAATGCTGCGTTTGCCCACGAATCACGAGCCTGTCACTTAGGCCAGGACCGCGTGATGACCCGCGATATAACCCTGGCAGATGGCACGAGCCAAACCGTGCTGACTGAAGCCGCCCGCCGATTCGCCGCCGCAATAGAGGCCCGGGATGACCTGACCGTTCATATCCATCACCTGGCAGTTCGCGTTGATTCGCAAACCCGCGCGGGCGTCATGAATCGTCGGCGTCGCCCAGGCTGCATAGAAGGGGGGCGCGGCGATCTTGTGCAGTGGCTTGGGTTTGCCGAAGTCGTCGTCCCTGCCCGAATCCACGAACGAATTATAGCGCGCCACGGTCTGTTCCAGATTGTCCGGCGGCATCGGCACGCGCTGATACTTCATCACGATCTTCCGGGCGAGATCGGCCAGGGTGTTAGCGCTGAAGAAGAAGCCGCTGTCGATGTCGACATTGGGTGGCGCAGGCACCCAATTTTCGCGGGTCACCGCGTCCGCGTCAAAGATCGCCCAGATCGGGCCGCCGCCATTATGGCCGTCGCCGATCCCGGCCATCGCGGCGTTGATCCAATTGTTCGCCTTGTAAGTAATGTTCGCGGCATTGAGGTAGCTGCCCTGA
The DNA here is from genome assembly GCA_031291715.1 of Rhodopila sp. GTDB lineage: Bacteria > Pseudomonadota > Alphaproteobacteria > Acetobacterales > Acetobacteraceae > Rhodopila. The sequence continues at coordinate 10,579 of JARLIN010000268.1, forward strand.
GTGTAGGGCTTGATCGAATTGTAGTCGTTGGCGGTAAACCCTTGGCCGGTTTCGTCATAAAACCGCTTACCCAGCATGTTCACCGTGATGACATCCTGCCAGTTATAGACGGACAGGCCCGTGGCCCGGGCACGATCGAAGACCGGGCTGCCGGGCAACCATCGGAGACTCCCATAGCCATATTGGTTGCCGATGGTCCCGGGCTTGGTCAGCTTGATGCCAAACTCACCGGTCTGATTGTAGAGGCCCCAAAGCGAGGCGCCGACCGCCATCGCGGCAAGCTCACCGCTGGCGTCCTGATCCGACCACGGCATCCCTCCCAGGCCGCAATATTCCTCGGTCAGACGCGGGTCGAACATTCGGCGGAAATTCACGTTCCCGGTCGAGCCGCCGGTGGCGATGATCACTGCCTTGCGCGCGCGGATGTCGAGCCTGGCGCCGTTGTTTCCCGCGGCAACACCGATGACACGGTTCGCATTCGGCGCCTCGCGATAGAGCGCAACCATCTTGTGCTCGAGCAAAATCTGCACGCCAGCCTCCCTCGCCGCGGCTTCTAACGGGCGCATCAGTCCGTTGCCCGATGAGGTGGTCGTCCGTGCGGCGGGATCGGCCGGCTTGCCGGTCTGCACCTTGGGCCAATCCATGGCGGCGGCGTGCATTTCACGCGGCGCCGAATTTCCAACCGAGTTTCCGCCCAGAGCGTCCGGCGCCTTGTCGATGAAGATCACCCCATGCCCGACCAGCCAATCGTAGGTGGCGACGTTATTATCGGCGAAGGCTCGGATGATCTCACGGTCATTGTAGCGGTAATCGGGAAAGCCATTAGGCTGGACCACCGACCAGTCGGTAAGGTCGCGGAAGAGCAAATCCGGCGAATCCTTGATACCGTGCTTGTTCTGCGCGCTGGTGCCACCGCCCAGGGGAATATTGCCCCCGCTGGTGATCGCGTGGCCGCCGATATCCTTCTCCACCTCGAGCACGATCACCGACGCACCGGCTTCGCGCGCGACAATGGCCGCCGGGAGCCCCACGGCGCCGGCGCCAATCACCACCACATCCACTTCGCGGCTCCATTGGGTGGGGGGCCTTGCGGCCTGGGCCAGGGCCGGGCGCGGCGAGGCCAGCGTGCCGGCGGCCACCGACGCGCCCGCGACCGCGCCGTTCAGGAAGAAGCCGCGACGCGAAAACTTCGCCTTCTCTGCCATTTCAGCTCTCCCGAACGCGGTCCATCACAACTGCTCTGGCGGCTATCTGGCCATCCGTTTCGCCCGCTCGGATCTCGGCGATATCTTGGAGCAAGATTTTAACCAATAATGGCGCGGCGAAGACCGGTCATTGATCTGCATCACGCCTTAAGCCGTCGTTCGTGAAGAACTCCGAACCCCTTGAGGTTCGTTGGGAATTTAGCAACGGTAAGTAATTGTATTTGCCGAGAAAATGTGATCGGCACGCGGGTTTCTTGCAAATTGACCCGACGCGACACGGTGCGATTCTATCCCTCCCCGGATCATCGGGGAGGACGGCGATGCGACCCACGAAGCGAGGCCAGAGCGGCCAGCAGGACCTGCTTCGGTCGCGTCTCGATCAGATCGTTGATCTCGCGCATCCACTGGCAAAGCTGGCCCGTGGCATCGATTGGTCATTCCTCGAGGAGCGGTTGGGCGCGGTTTACACCGACCGACCCGGGCGGCCGCCGCTGCCAACCCGGCTGATGGCCGGCCTCGCCATCCTCAAGCACATGCACAACCTGTCCGATGAGGTGCTGTGTGAGCGGTGGCTGGAGAACCCCTATTACCAACTGCTCTGCGGCGAAGAATTCTTTTGCCATAAGCTGGCGTTCGACCGGTCCTCGATGACCCGTTGGCGCCAACGGATGGGGGAAGAGAAGCTGATCGCCCTGCTGCAGGAGAGCCTGCACCTGGCCACCCGCAGCGGCGCGGCCAAGCCAGCTGACTTCACCCGTGTCATCGTCGACACCACGGTGCAGCCGAAGGCGATCACCTTTCCAACCGATGCGAAGCGGCTGCAGCGCGCCCGCGAGCGGCTGGTGAAGTTGGCGCAAAAGCATGGCATCAAGCTGCGCCAGTCCTATGTTCGGGTCGGCAAGTTCGCACTGATCCGCCACCAGCGTTACGCGCACGCCAAGCAGTTCAAACGGGCCAATCGGGCGCTGAAAACATTGCGCACCTATCTCGGCCGGGTCCCCCGCGACATCGGCCGCCAGATCGTCGGCGACACCGAGTTGAAGGACGTTTTCGCCCAGCCGCTGCGGCTGGCGCGGCGGGTGCACGAACAGCGGCAACGCCAGCGCGGGCCCAAGGTCTACAGCTTGCATGCGCCGGAGGTGGAGTGCATCGGCAAAGGCAAGGCCCACCGCCCCTACGAATTCGGCGTCAAGGTCTCCGTCGCAACCCCATTGCAGCGCTGCCGCGGGGGGCAGTTCGTGGCCCATGTCGCGGCTCTGCCGGGTAATCCCTGTGACGGTCACACTCTGGCCAAGGTGATCCCCGCGATCACCCAACAGATCGGCGTCTCGCTGACACGGGTGATCGCCGACGCAGGATACCGCGGTCACAACGCTCCGCGCACCAAGGGGCTGCGGGTCTATACCTCCGGACAGAAATGCGGCGTGACAGACCAAATCAAACGCGAACTGCGGCGACGGTCGGCGGTCGAACCGGTGATCGGCCATCTCAAGGAAGATCACCGGATCGACCGCAATTATCTGGGAAGCAGGGCGATGCGGCAAATGCTGTCCTCGCCGCGGTTGGCTACAACTTCAGGCTCCTGGTGGCCTGGCTCGCCGAATTTGTGCGCGCATTGCTGGCAGTCGCCTTCGTCGACGATTCGAAATCACGACACCGCACTCAAACCGCTTGAAGCGGGTTCTTCACAGACGAGACTTTCTGCCAAGGGCAATGCCGCGCAGCGCGCGCTCGCCGGCGTTGTTCGAGAGGCAAACGCGGCCGTCATCGAGGCCAACATGACGCGGCCGGCGGAGCGGGTGGTCGCCTTCTACAATCAACGCGGCACGGCGGAGCAATGGATCAAAGAGGGCAAGAACGCGCTGACCTGGACGCGGCTGTCGTGTCGCCGCTTCACCGCCAACGCCGTGCGGCTTCAGCTTCACGCCTTGGCCTACAACCTGGCCAACTTCCTGCGCACCCTGACGCTGCCGGACGAGGTCAAGCAGTGGTCGATGACGACGCTGCGGAACCGGTTGGTGAAGATCGGCGCCAGGATCGTCCGGCATGGCCGGTCGATCACCTTCCAGATGGCCGAGGTGATGGTGCCGCGCGGACTGTTCCAGACCATCCTGGCCGCCATTGCGGCGCTCCGCCCGTTGCCGCCCGAGCGATGCTGAGGTTCTTCAGCACGTTGGCTTCCACCGGTTGCCGACAGGGGACGTGCGACCCGATTAAGGCCGACCAGGCACTCTGCCCGTCGAGGCGCCTCCATCGGCGCGTTCGGAGAGCCGTCGCAGGTCAGCGGGCCAATCTTCTGTTGAAAATCGCGTCAGACTGTGAGCAGGCTGCCTTCCAAGACGGCCGGGAGGCAGGCCATCCGGCGAATCTCGGTGAATAAGACGGGCGGGCGGGGCCTGCGCCCCCCCCTCGCTACTGCAGGATGATCTCCACCCTTCGGTTCTGCGGCTTGCGCACGCCGGGACCGCTGGGCACCAGCGGCCGGGTGAAGCCGAAGCCCTGCACCGTGATGACGTTCTGAGGCACGCCGTTGCGGTCCAGTTCGGCGGCGACGTTGCGGGCGCGACGCTCGGACAGGGCTTGGTTGTAGGCGGCGCTGCCGGTGTGGTCGGCGTGGCCGTTCAGCTCGATCCGGGTAATCTGGAATAATGAGGACGACCGTCTGTCCTAAAATCGAACACATTTGGTGCGCGGGAGGAAGAACGTGAAATCCGTATCTATATCTTTGGCTTGCACGGATCATCACTCCGCCGCGATCGGCGACCAGCATCTCCCGCGAGCAATCCAGGGGTAGGTGACGGCCATCAAGGTATGGAGGGACGGAGGCTGGTACCTTTCGTCCATCCCGCAATGCATGTCGATCTACTCATAAACGGCAAGGCGCATCATGGTCCTTTTCGAAGACTCAAGTCCCGATCTGGTAGCCGCGAAGAACGCGATGCTCGCGGACAATTGGTGGGCCGCCGCGTTGCGTGGAGTCTTCGCCATCCTCTTCGGCATTATTGTCTTCGCCAGGCCCGGCGCGGCGATGCTGGCGTTCGTCCCGGTCTTCGGTGCCTACAGTACAGTGGATGGAATCGTTAACATTGTTCTGGCCGTCCGTGGCGCCTGCAAGCACGCACGAACGCTGGGGCCTGCTTCTGATCAATGGCCTGCTGGGGATCGTCATCGGCATCGCCGCGGCCATTTGGCCAGGCATCACCGTGCTGGCGTTCGTCTTCATGGTCGGTGCCTGGGCGTTGCTTTCCGGCAGCCTGATGCTGGGTGCCGCCCTGAGCCTGAAGATAAGCCCCGGACACTGGTTTCTTGTGTTCGGCGCACTCATCTCGATGGTCTATGGAGTGCTCCTTTTCGCCAGTCCGCTGATTGGAGCCCTGGTCCTCACCTGGTGGGTGGGCGCCCACGCGTTGGTCTTTGGCGTCACCCTGATCGTTCTGGCGTTCCAGCTCCGTAAGCATCGCGGGGAACGCTTCCCCGGTACCATCGCAGCTCCCATCTGACACTCTGGAGATCATCATGGCCAATATTCTCCCGAAGGGCGCGAAGGCTCCTGACTTCACGCTCCATGTCACGCCGGACCAGGCCCTCTCGCTGCGCGAGTTCGCCGGACGCCGAGTGATTCTCGCTTTCTATCCAGCGGACTGGAGCCCCGTTTGCGGTGACCAGATGAGCCTCTACAACCACGTCCTGCCGGAGTTCCGCCGGAACGGTGCCGAGCTTCTCGGCATTTCCGTGGATGGCGCGTGGTGCCATCAAGCGTTCGCACGCGACCGCAAGCTGCATTTCGCGCTGCTTGCGGACTTCGAGCCCAAAGGCGCGGTGGCCAAATCGTATGGTGCCTATCGGGACCAGGATGGGGTCTGCGAGCGCGCATTGTTCGTGATCGACGAGCACGGGATGGTCGCCTGGAGCTACTGCTCCCCACTCGCTGTGAATCCCGGCGCTGACGGCATTCTCGATGCGCTCGAGGCGCTGCCTCCAATGGAGAAAAATGATGGCACAGCTCAGAATCCCCGTCACGTCGCTTGATCACGTCATTGGCGACGAGAATGCGGCCGTCACGATCGTGGAATATGGCGACTATGAGTGCCCGTTTTGCGCGGCTGCTCAGCCGATTGTAAAACAGATCCTGGCTCGTCACGGCAGGAACCTGCTTTTCGCTTTCCGCCATTTCCCTCTGGCCGAAATGCATCCTCATGCCGAACCTGCAGCCGAGACGGCCGAGTTTGCCGGCAGCCAGGGGCTATTTTGGCCGATTCACGACGCTATCTACGCCAATCAGCATCGTCTGAACACACCGGTGCTGATTGCGCTGGCAGCAAGCCTGAAGCTCTCGCCGATTTCGTTGCGGGACGCGCTGGCAACCCATCGCTTCCTCCGCAAGGTCCAAGCCGACTTCGCCGGCGGTGTGCGCAGCGGCGTCAACGGCACACCGGCGTTCTTCATCAACGGCGTCCGGTTCGACCACCCCTTGGGGGCGGCCGGGCTTCCAGCGGCCATCGATGCAACGATGCGCGTTGCCGGGTGACGACCTATGCGAATTCCCCGTAGAGCACGACCCCCGGGGTCGACCCCGTATCTGGCGTTGACGGTGCCGCCGGGTCCGGCCCGGCCGCCGGCACGGAAATACTGGCCATCCGAGGAGGAGTCGGCGCCGTCTCCCCAGATGGCGGCCATGGGGTGCCGGTGGTGGGCGTCCACAATGACGCCGCGGCCGGCGGCGTAGTTGTCCTCGTTGATGTGCCCCAAGACGGATGACTGGCAGCCCCACGTCGTCGTCGACGGCAATCTGATCACCGGCCAGAACCCGGCCTCGTCGGAGGCTGGCGCGAAGGCCCTGTTGTCCCGGCTGGCCGGCGTCTCCGGCGAAGGGATCAAAACCGCCGGCGCTGCCCCGCAGGAGGAGCTGGAACAGCCGGCGCGAGCGTAGGCGTCAAACAACTTACACACCAAACAAGGAGACACATCATGGCTGGGAGTGGCAATCGCGTAGTAACATTCATGGGTCCGATGAAGATGGAGCTGCAGACTTTCGACTATCCGAAGCTCGTCACGCCGACAGGCAAGAAAGCCAATCACGGCGCCATCCTCAAGATCGTGACGACGAATATCTGCGGCAGCGACCAGCACATCTACCACGGCCGCTTCGCCGCGCCTATGGGGATGGTGATGGGACATGAGATGACCGGAGAAGTCATCGAGGTTGGGCCAGACGTCGAGTTCATCAAGATGGGCGACATTTGTTCGGTCCCGTTCAATGTTTCCTGCGGACGCTGCCGCAATTGCAAGGAGCGGCACACCGATGTGTGCATGAACGTCAATGACGCCGTCGATTGCGGCGCCTATGGCTTCAATCTCGGCGGCTGGCAGGGTGGGCAGTCCGACTACCTCATGGTGCCTTACGCCGATTGGAACCTGTTGCCTTTCCCGGACAAGGACCATGCGATGGAGAAGATCCGGGATCTCACGCTGTTGTCGGACATCCTGCCGACCGGCTTCCATGGTCTGATGGAGGCCGGGGCCAAGGTGGGCTCGACGGTCTATATCGCCGGGGCCGGGCCGGTGGGCCGGTGTGCCGCGGCGGGAGCTCGCCTGATCGGCGCGTCCTGCATCATCGTGGCCGATATCAACCGGGCGCGGCTGGACCTGGTGAAGAATAATGGCTGCGAGGTGGTCGATCTCACCAAGGACACGCCGGTGTCCGACCAGATCGAAGCGATCCTGGGCAAGCGGGAGGTGGATTGCGGCGTGGATTGCGTCGGGCTGGAGGCGCACGGCAGTGGTCCGGAGGCGAACAACGAGCACTCGGAGGCGGTAATCAACACGCTTCTCGAAGTGGTGCGGGCCGGTGGGGCGATGGGCGTCCCCGGCATCTATACCGACGCCGACCCGAAGGCGAGCACCGATCTGACGAAGAAGGGCCAGCTTCCTATTGACTTCGGCAAGGCCTGGATCAAGTCGCCGAAGCTAACGGCGGGGCAGGCACCGATCATGCACTACAACCGCGACCTGATGATGGCGATCCTGTGGGATCGGATGCCCTATCTTAGCGCCATGCTGAACACTGAGATCATCGCGCTGGAGCAGGCGCCTGACGCGTACAAGACGTTCAGCGAGGGCTCGCCGAAGAAATTCGTCATCGACCCGCACGGCAGCGTGAAGAAAGCCGCATAGACCCGGCAGACGACACGGGCGCTCGACTGCTCGTCCCCTTCGGGCGCCCCGATCCGTCACATGAGGCGGGTGAGATATCCGGACGGGTAGTCGTTGCGGGAGGGCGCCGGAGAAAGATCCCTTTATACCTGGACGGCAAAGCGGCAGGACGCCTTTCTGTCTTCCCTCACGTGCCCGTCCCTGCTCGGTGCGGCCGGGATTTTTGTCCTTTATTTTAAGCCAAGGACATCGATGTTGGACAAAGCCCGCCAGTTTGGCAGCCGAGCGCACTGATCTCATGCCGTGGCTTGCCGGTATTTCCTTACATGCTGATGACTTATCGAATGGGAAAACAACCGCGCGGAGCCATTGCCGGCTGCGCCACGGATCACCCGACGGCCGCCAGACGCTCGCGGATGTCGGGCAGATGCTCCCGCCCCCAATAAATCTCACCCGCCAGGACGAACGTTGGAACGCCGAACACGCCATCAGCTTCAGCGGCGCGGCTGATCGCCGCCACATCCGTGCATAGCGCCTCAGCTTCGGCATGAAACCCGGAGCCGTCCGCGCCCGCCTCGGACAGGACCGCGGCAAGGGCATCGGCGCTCTCAATGTCCAGCGCACGTTGCCAAAAGCGCTCGAACACCGTGTCGTGGTAGCGGCGGAACACGATGTCTCCGGCACGCCGCGCAAACAGCATACCGGCGGCGGCAAGAGTGGAATCCCAGATCTTCTGGGTTCCTCGGATCGTCAGACCGCGCTTCCGGGCCTGACGGCGGCAATCCATGTAGCTGTAGCGCACGCGGCGCCATTGATGGGCGTTGCGATCTTCTTCAAGAACAGTGCCGGACGCGTCCACGCGGGCCGAACCGAGATAACTCGGTATGTCGAGGATATACGGCCGCCAGTCGAGGCGGACGGGGAAGTCGCGCTCCAGCTCATAGACCAGGTCCTTTGCCAGGTAGGCGTAAGGGCTTTTGTAGTCGGTAAAAACGATGATGGTCTGGGCCTCGGTCATCGGGCTGGTTGCCTCGAAATAGCGGTCATGCCGGCGAGACGCTAAAACGCAAGTTTGCTCTTCGAAACCCCTGGAGCGTGTTCGCTTCAGGTTGATGCGACCTGAGACGATCGCGCCCTAAAGCCACCGGAGTACACCATGGCCCACGCCACGGACGAGAACAGCGCCGAATTCCAGCGGGGGTGGGACGCAGCCCTTCTCGCCGCCCGCTCCTGGCACGAGGGGAAGGCCAAGCAAGCCCTCGTCCAGTCGAGGCGAAGCCGGTTTCCGAAGGCTTTGGAACGCGAGGCGGAGGTTCATCTGCGTTCAGCCGAAATGATCGTGACTCTGAGTCCTGACGACGTCTGATCAGGTCGCCGAGCCCGAGCTGATCGATAGCCCGCGCGCCATCATCAGTCCCAGGTCCCCGGGACGATCACTGAATTGCTTCATCGTCCGGTACGGCACTGCCGTGACCTCGGCGATGAAGTTGAGCTTCTGGGCCACGTCGAGGGCGCTGAACCGTCCGGATTTCGGCCGGCGCTCATACAACGACGCGACTGACTGGAGCGTCCGTTGTGGGATGATCGCCAGAACCTTTCGGTGTTCCTGCGTGATGTCGTCGAGGGTGAGGACGCGCGACAGGTTGTCAGAGGCGGGGGCCAACCTGCTCTTTTCCGGCGGAGGCGTCGCCGTCAGCTCGCCGCTCGGGAATTCTATCTCAACGCCGTTCGCCTGCATGAGGTAGACGGTGTCGCCGTCGCACTCGAGCACCTTGCCGCTGTGCTTACCGGTCCTGTGATAGACCATCTGTCCGACAGGAAACATTGGCCTGCTTTCTCTTTTGGATGCCGGACATGATACGCCGGCAATCGGTTCGCGATAGGGGCATCACCCCCGCTTCGCCAACCCGTCCGGAAACTGCGCGCTCAGCACCCCGAGCACGTGCCGCCCATACCGCTCCAGCTTGGAAGCGCCGACCCCTTTGACCTGGGCGAGTTCATCAAGGGTCGAGGGCTGCATTGCCGCGATCTCCCGCAACACCGAGTCATGGAAGATCACATAGGGCGGGATCGACTGCCCCTTTGCCTCCGCCAGCCGCCACAGCCGCAGAGCCTCGTACAGCGTCTCCGCCTGCCCCGCATCGCCAACCGGCGCGGCGAAACCGGAACGACCACGCTCCGGCCGCTCCACCCGAACCGGCCGCGGCCGATCCTGGCGAAGCATCACCCGGGCCTCACCGCGCAGGATCGGCCGAGCCTCTTCCTGCACCAGGAACAGGCCGCCGTGGCCTTCGGTATCGACGTCCAGCGCCCGCAGCGCGATCAACTGCCGGATCAGCGCCCGCCAATAGGTCCCGGCATGAGCGGCACCCACACCAAACGTCCGCAGCTTATCGTGCCCATGCCGCAGCACGCCCTCGGTCCGATCGCCCCTCAACACCGAGACAATATGCGCGGCGCCGAAGATCTGGTCGGTGCGATACACCGCCGACAGCACCATCTGCGCCTCGGTCGTCGCATCCGCCGTGATCGGCGGCGCCTCGCAGTTGTCGCAATGGCCGCATTCGCAATCCAGCGCCTCGCCGAAGCAGGTCAGCAGCGACTTTGTGCGGCAGGTCACCGCCTCGGTCAGCGCGATCATTTCCTCCAGCTTCGTCCGCATCACCCGCTTGCGGGCATCGGGCGCCGACGACTGGGCCAGCCAATGCCGGGCCTGGGCGACATCCTGGCCGCCGTACAGCAACAGCGTATCCGCGGAATCGCCATCCCGCCCTGCCCGGCCAATCTGCTGGTAATACGCCTCCGGGCTATCCGGCATATCCAGATGCACCACGAACCGCACATCCGGCCGGTCGATCCCCATGCCGAACGCGATCGTCGCCACCACCACCAAAGGCTCGCCCGACCGGAACCGGGTCAGCGACTCCCGTTTGTGCGCCGGATCGAGGCCGGCGTGGAACGGCAGCGCCGGGAACCCCTTCTCGCTCAGCTTCGCGGCCATGCGTTCGGTCTTTGCCCGGCTGCCGCAATAGACGATGCCGCATTCGCCCTGGTGGCGCTTGAGGAACTCGAAAAGCTGTGCGGTCTCGCCGACCTTCGGTGCGGCCGACAGCCGCAAATTCGGCCGATGAAAGCTGGAGACGAACACCTTCGCCTCGTCCATCCGCAGCGCAGCCAGGATGTCCTGTTGCGTCCGCGCGTCGGCGGTCGCCGTCAGCGCGATGCGCGGCACCCCCGGGAACATGTCTGGTATGCGAGCGAGCTCGCGGTATTCCGGCCGAAACTCGTGGCCCCATTGGGAGACGCAGTGCGCCTCATCCACCGCGAACAGAGCCAGCCGGACGCGGGACAACCGGTCCATCGTCCCGTTACTCAGCAACCGTTCGGGCGAGACATATAAGAGATCCAGCCGCTCCTAGATCAGGTCACGGGTGATCGAGCGTGCCTCGGCGGGGTCGATTTCCGAGTGCAGCGCGCCGGCGTTCACGCCGACCTGCCGCAGCGCCGCCACCTGGTCGTCCATCAGCGCGATCAGCGGCGAGACGATCACCGCCGTCCCGGGACGGCACAAGGCCGGCACCTGATAGCAGATGCTCTTGCCGCCGCCGGTCGGCATCAGGACCAGCGCATCGCCACCCGCCACCACATGCTTGACCGCCGCATCCTGCTGACCACGAAAGCCAGGAAAACCAAAGACCTGGCGCAACACCTGCGCCGGATCGCCGAGGATGGGTTCCGCTAACATTCCGACGCTGAAGACTCCCGGCCCAAAAAAACCGCGCGGCCGAATCGCCGGGTGGCGGGGGAGTATAGGCCCGCGCACCAGCCTGTCGCCAACGCCGTGGTGATACGCGGGCCCTTGATCCGGGGCCGGCCGATGCCGATAAAAGGTCTGATGCCTACCCAGACAGAAATCGACGCCGCCGATCGGCAGGCGCGCGCATGGCAGTGGCCGTCCTCCGGCCCGCTTCCTATCGGTTCGGACCATCACCGCGATGCCGCGTGCCAGATGTTCCGAGATACATTCAATCCGTACAAGCCTTCGGTCATTGAATGGCCGAGCCTGGACCCTGACGCGCTGCAACGGCTCACCAGCCTGCCGATCTGGGACATCGCGGTGAACACCGAGACCAAAGCGAGCGCCCGGATGCTCGCCTACGGCGCCGCGGTTGACGACACCGCGTGGCGCGAGGCCATCAGCCACAACGGCTGGGAGGAACTGCGGCATAAAGAGGTGCTGTCCAGCCTGGTTGCCAGCTATGGTATCCCGCTGGCCCCGGAGCCGCCTGATCAACTGCCGGCCGACGCCGAATGGGGCTACCTGGTGACCGGGTACTCGGAATGCATCGACAGCTTCTTCGCGTTCGGGCTGTTCGAACTCGCCCGGCGATCCGGCTATTTTCCCCCTGCCCTTGTCGAGACGTTCGAACCGGTGATCCAGGAGGAAGCGCGCCATATCCTCCTGTTCGCCAACTGGCTCGCCTGGCATCGCAAACGCCTGGGCATCTGGCGCCGCATTCGGTTCGAGCTGCGGGTGGCCCGCACCTGGATCTTCCTCGCGTGGGAGCGGATCGGGCTGGCGCGCGACATGGACGGCGGCGGCAAGCCGGCGCCCGACTACAATTTCACCCTGACCGGCAGCCAGGCGGTCAGCGACGCGGAACTCAGCCCGCTCGGCCTGATGGCGATCTGCCTGACCGAAAACGACCGCCGCTTTGCCGGCTACGACCCTCGGCTGCTGCGGCCGACAACGACGCCGGCGCTGGCGCGACTGGCGGTGCGATTCGGCCGGCTGTTCCGGCTGGGCTGAACAACCGTGCCGGCGCCACGGACCGTGAAACGCCAGGCGCACCGGATCATGGAGGCATACTACCGGGAACAAGCCGGCGCGTATGACCGCATTTACCGCATTCCGGCCTGGCAGGAAGATCTGGCCTGGCTGCGTCATTGGGTGGCTCGTCTGGTCAGCGAACGAACGGTGCTCGAAATCGCGGCCGGCACCGGCTACTGGACCGAGGTGGCAGCACCCGCCGCCACCTCCATCCTCGCCTGTGACCTGAACGCCGAGCCCCTGGACGTCGCCGCGAAACGCGGAATGGGCCCGAATGCCTCGTTTCTGTTGGCTGACGCCTATGCCTTGCCTGACGGTCTCGGCCGGTTTGACGTCATGATGGCGCATTTCTGGTGGTCGCATGTACTCAGGCAAACCCGGGAGGACTTCCTGGTGCAAGTACGCACCCACCTGAAGCCCGGCGGCCTGCTTCTTATGATCGATCAAAGCGAGACCGAAGCGTTTTATCATCCGGCGTCGCGGTGGGACGCCGAGGGAAACCGCTACGAGATGCGGCGGGTTGCCGGTCGCGGCACCTTCGAGATCGTAAAGAACTATCCGGATGATCGGGAACTGCATGACAGCATGGCCTGCCTCGGGGCGGAGGTCCGGATCATGCGCCTGCGCCATCTCTGGGCCCTGAGCGCACGCGTTCCCCACTAACCTTGCATCACGGCGCGGACGTCAGTCCGACGCGGGACCTCGGGCCATATTCATCGCGGGCGTCTCACAAACCGCCTGCGTTCGTTGCTGCAGCGTCGGTGTATCCGTGCACGGCCCGGTAATCAGGTCAACCGGTATACCCATGTCGCGAAGCACCTGCCTGGCGCCCATCGCCGCGAGCGCGTCCGACGCGGCGAGAACAACCTTCATGGCCGTCCTTCGCCGGCTCAGCCGCTGGAGGAACACCGGCACATTGGCGCCTAGAATGTCGCCGCCGCATTCCACAAGCACGGCGTTGGAAGGTATCGACAGGCAAACGTCCAGCGCCCGGTCAAACACGGCGGAAATGCCATCCCGCTCCGACGGGTAAGTGGTCGGAAGACCGAAATCGATGCAGTCGAAGCTCTGATTCGCACCGAAATCGTGATAATGGAAGAGCTCTACAACCGAAGATGTACCGGTCGCTTTAAGGGCAATGACCGTCGAGTTCCCTTTGTGGAGCAAGGACCGTAACACAGCCAGGGCCGCGGTGGTCTTGCCCACCTCGGCGGACGTTCCAAGCACGAGGAAGACAGGCGCCCCATGATCGGCGACACCGGGCGCCGGTTCGGCGGCAAATTCCTGGATCGTAAGAGCGCGCCCATCGGCGGTGTGGACGCAGCCAAGATACGTCACACGGCCAAGATGGGCCTGATCCAGCGGCGCGCTGCCGAACAAATCACCAACAACGCCCGAGGGCGACAGAATCCAGTATTTTTCGTCCGGGACGAGCCCTCCCTGTGGAATTCCGCCGACAATGAACCGCGTTGACTCCCGGTATCCCGGCGTGGCCAGGAAAATATCCCCAGTGACGAGCGTGACCGCCCGTCCGGACAGTCCCTCCACAATGAGCGGCCGGGTGCCCAGTTCAACCTCGAACGCGCAGACCAGTCCTTCCGTGCCTGGCCCGGCAACGCATTGCGCATCGTGAGGAAGCACGACCCGTCGAAGACATGAGACTCTTTTCAGGCCCAACAGAACGCTGCCGGCCAGTTCGGAGACGTCCACTCAAGGCGCCTTGGGCCCGCCTGGGGGATCTTGATCGGATTGTTCCTGGACAATGTGGATCTTGCCAGGACGAAGGCGGCTTCTCTCAGCCGCCGGAATCCCCAGCAAATCCGCGATCGCGTCCAACTGGCGCTGGTCCACCTCTATCGTTCTCACCACTCTGAACGTTGGCTTGGCTTCCGGCATTCTTCCCCCAATGCTGTTCACCCACAGCGGTCTTGCGTGATGCACCCCAACAGTCCCGGCAGTTCCTGGAAGTATAGGCCTTCGCCGATTCGCTCCGGTAGGCAGAGAGAGGCCAAATGAATCCCAGTTCTTTGCCTCTCTATAGAATGAACCATCCCCGGCTGCAAAGCCATAAGAAAATCGTTGTTTTGGCCATTGGGAATGGCTATCGCTAGACTTTGTTTGGACCTTCGGTTTCTCCATTCCGGAACAAACCATCCGACCCCACCCAGATACCAGCAGGTTGCATCGACGCCGGCTGCGGTCGAGAATACATGAAGACCGCGAGCCGAACCCGCACCGAGGGAAATTATGGCGTGCATTCATTGCGGAGCCGAGATAGCGAGAGGACAACGGTTCTGCGCGGGTTGCGGCTCGGCGATCACGTTCACGTGTCACGCTTGTGGCGCCGATGTCGCGCCAGGCAAGCGGTACTGCGGCGATTGTGGCACAGCGGTGGGCAACCACTTCGCTTCGAGCACCGTTAAACGGCGATCCGATCGAGGGGATCGCCGTCAGCTGACGGTGGTATTTGTCGATCTTGTTGGATCGACGGCTCTCAGTGAACGCATAGACCCCGAAGACCTTCGTGACGTCATCAGTTCCTACCATGCCTGTATTATCGATTTGGCAAAGCGATACGGGGGCTTTGTCAGGCCTTATGCCGGCGACGGCGTGCTGATTTATTTCGGGCACCCGCAGGCTCATGAAGATGATGCTGACCGTGCGGTACACCTGGGCCTGGATTCCGTCATGGCGATGCGCCGCCTCGACACGCCGGCCGGTCCACCCGGAACGCTCCATACCCGCGTAGGGATCGCAACCGGTCTGGTCGTGGTCAGCAAAATCGACGACGGGTCCTCCATCCAGGTCTGCGCCGTAGGGGACACGCCTAATCTGGCCGCCCGCCTGCAAACCCTCGCCGAGCCGGACATGGTCGTGATTTGCAACGACACAAGGCAGCTTACGGGCGGACTTTTCGACTACGCCGATCTTGGGTTCGTGAAGCTGAAGGGCCTGCAAGAAGCGGCGCGTGCGTGGGCTGTACTGGGCCGAAGCCCGACCGAGAATCGCTTCGAGGCTCTGCGCCACGGGCGGCGTCCACTGGTCGCGCGCGAAGAAGAAATCACCATAATGCGACGGCAATGGCGCCTTGCCAGGCTCGGGCACGGTCGCACGATACTGTTATCCGGCGATGCAGGTATCGGAAAGTCCCGGCTGGTCGCCGCGTTCGAAGCTTCCATCGGGCATCAACCCCATATCAGCTTGCATTTCATTTGTTCATCGTATCATGCCGACACACCGCTATATCCGGTCATTCGCTATCTCGAGCGCGCCGCGGGCGTCCAGCGCGGCACTTCGCCCACGGCGCAACGAGCGGCTCTGGCACGCCTCGTCACCGGCGGAAGCAATCCGGAACAGGATATCGCGTTGCTCGCCAATCTGCTGTCGATCCCGGCCACGGCGGACGACTACGCCCGAACCTTGTTGCCGCGCCAGATCAAGGAGAAAACGTTCGCCGCGATCCTTTCGATGATCATGGGCCATGCCCGGCAGGCACCTCTGGTCCTGGTTGTCGAGGATCTGCACTGGGCCGACCCGACCACGCTCGACCTTTTGTATCTGATGATCGATTCGATAGATCAAATTTCGGCGATGCTGGTGATCACGATGCGCCCCGAGGCGCATCCGCACCTGGCGTCCCGCCCCGACGTGATCAATATCTTACTCAACGGACTCAACCGGCGTCACTCGCAAGAACTCATCGCCAATGTCGTCATGGGAAAAATCCTCCCTTCCGCCATCATCGACCGCATCATATCCCATTCTGATGGCGTTCCGTTATTTATCGAGGAGCTGACCGCAAGCGTCCTGGAGCACGATCTTCTTCTCGAGGACACCAACCGCCTCACGCCCATCGCCCGCATGTCCGCGGAGGTTGTCCCGAAGTCGCTGCAAGCTTCGTTGCTGGCACGGCTCGACCGGCACGTCCACCTGAAAGAGATTGCCCAGACGGCCTCTGTGATAGGTCGCGAGTTTTCCTTCCAGACGTTGCAAATAGTGTCGGACATGCCTCCCGATCGACTGGAAGTCGCGCTGCATGAGCTGGAACAGGCTGACCTGATTTTCGTACGCGGACAGCCCCCCGACACGGCCTACAGCTTTAAGCATGCGTTGCTGCAAGATGCCGCCTATGGCTCCCTGCTGCGCGACCGGCGCCGCGCGATCCACAGACGTGTCGCCGAGGCGCTGGCACAGAACGAGGACAGGGAAGTCGGCAGCGATCCCCAGATCATAGCCTGGCATTTCGCCGAAGGCGGTGTTCCCGACCGCTCGATTGAGTATTACCTGAAGGCCGCCGAACGTGCGACAGGCCGTTCGGCCCTGGAGGAGATGGCCAGCCATCTGCGCCAAGGCCTGCGTCAGGTGAGTCTCCTGCCTGATTCACCCGCCAAATCGCACCGGGAGCTTAAGCTTCAGGTCGCGCTTGGACGCGCCCTGATCGACCATCATGGATCGGGCAGCGACCATGTGCGTTCGGCGTTCGAGCGTGCACGCGAGCTGTGCCTTGAACTTCAGGACACGCAGGAACTTCTGCGGGTTCATGATGGCCTGATGAACCATCACATTACGCGGGCGCAACCCGAGCAAGTGCTTCACTACGCGGATGAGATGCTTGACGTGGGCCGCACCACGGAAAACCCGCAAGCGTTCTTGATGGCCTTGCGCTCACGGGGGTTCGCCAATCTGCTGCTGGGGCGTTTCGCAGCGGCACGGGACGATTTTCGGCGCTTGCTCGATATGTATGACACGCGACGGGACGGCCCGCATACGTCGCTCACGGCCAGAGATCCGAAGGTTTCCGTCTGCACGCTGCTGGGCATGTGCCTGACCGCGATGGGTTACCCAGCCGCGGGTGCGGCCATGAGCCGCGAGGCCCTTAAACATGCCGATCGGCTTGGCCATGTGGTCAGTCTGGTTCTTGGCCTGCGGCGCGCGTGCGTAGAAGCCATGATCCAACGCGATGCGGAGCGGGCAACGGCGTTGTCTGGCCGGCTTCTGGCGATGGACGCGGAGCATGAGATCTTCCTTGGCACCCGCGAGGGCGGAATTTTCCAAAGCTGGGCACAGTTGCACACGCGAGACGACTCTGGCTGCCACGAGCGTCTTCAGACGTGTATCGAGCAACTCGATGCAGCCAAGCATTGGCTGATGCTGCCGTTCTTCCTGGCGAGTGCCGCGGAACGGCGAGGCCACTATGGCGATCACGAGGGTGCGGCGGCCTTGCTCGAGCGCGCGGCCACGCTTGTTGATCGAACAAAAGAACGTTGGTGCCTGGCTGAAATTCTTCGCCTGCAGGCTTGTTTCGCGACGCACGATCCGGATCAGGCCAGCAAGCTGCTTGAGAAAAGCCTCGCCATGGCGAAGGAGCAGGGCGCGAAACTGTGGGAACTGCGCACGGCGACCACACTCGCCACACGGCTGCGCGATCAGGGGAAACCACAATCCGCGCGAGATCTGCTGTCGCCCATCCAATCCTGGTTCACCGAGGGACACACCACCCCCGACCTGGTGGCTGCACAGGCATTGCTGGCCACACTTTAAATCGAAACCGCCACAAAATCCGAAATTTGCCTCTGTTCCCGGGATGGGCTTCACCCCCGCCGGGTCGGGGGTCAATGCCGGTTGGTATGAGATGCAACGGGCGCCCTGATCAAGACGCGGAGGGAACCGGCGGAGAGTCGCTGTCAACGTGACCTGGTATGAGGAGCTCCGGTGGACGCGCGTTCCCTGATACGTTTTGTTTATATCCTGGCAAACTGAAGTGCGACATAATGCGGGTACGGTCAGACGGCAGAATCTGTGTCATGGTGAACTCATCCCTTATGATCATGCGCCGGGCAATCATCACGGCCGCATTGTGTGCGGCAACCGCGGGCTTGGCTGGCAATCCCGCCCACGCCCGTGTTTTCGTGGGCGTGGGGATCGGCGTGCCGTTCTATGGTTGGGGCTATTATCCGCCGCCCGTCTACTATCCGCCGCCGGCGTATTATGCGCCGCCGCCGGTCGTTTACGCGCCGCCGCAAAGCTACACCCCAGCCCCGCCAGCTTCATCATACGGTACAGGACAGGCTTGCTACGCCGGCCCTTATGTTTGCCCTATGGATCATCCTATCGCGACGGGCGGCAGCTGTTACTGCCTGGGTAATGGTGGCCAGAGGGTTTGGGGACGGGCAAACTGATGGCGGCGGGCCGCGATCGGCCCAATCGTACCACGCATTCCAGCCGCATGCCTGACGATTCTGTTACGGAACGGAAAACGCCCGCGGCCGAACCCTCTCAGGCATCAGCGATCGAAGACTACGCCTTGATCGGCGATTGCCACACCGCGGCGCTGGTCGCCAAGAACGGGTCGATCGACTGGCTGTGCTGGCCCCGCTTCGACAGTCCCGCCTGCTTTGCCGCCCTGCTCGGCTCACCCGGCAATGGCCGCTGGCGCATCGCGCCAGCCGATGCACCGACCCGGGTGACGCGGCGCTATTGGCCCGGGACGCTGATACTGGAAACCCTGTTCGAGACCGCGTCCGGATCCGTCGCTCTCATCGACTTCATGGCGGTGGAAAAAGCCTCCGTGGTCCGTATCGTCGAAGGCCGTGGCGGCTCCGTGCCGATGCGGTTCGACCTGTGCCTCCGGTTTGAATACGGTTCCGCCGTGCCATGGGTCACGCGGCTGAACCACGGCGGCGGGATCAGGGCGATCGCCGGCCCCGATCAGGTGGTGTTGCACAGCGACGTCAAGCTGCATGGCAAGGCGATGACCACAGTGGCGTCCTTCACCGCCGAAGCCGGGCAGCGCACCCGCTTCGTGCTGAGCCACGCAGCCTCCCATTTGCCGCTGCCCATACCGCCCAACGCCGATCAGGCACTCGATGACACGGAGGCCGTGTGGACGTCCTGGTCGGGTCGCGGCACCTATCGGGGATCATATAGGACTGAGGTGCAGCGCTCCCTGCTGACGCTGAAGGCACTGAGCTACTACCCCACCGGCGGCATCGTCGCGGCGCCCACCACATCGCTGCCGGAGCAGCCGGGCGGGTCCCGCAACTGGGATTACCGCTTCTGCTGGCTGCGGGACGCCACTTTCA
>JARLIN010000269.1 GCA_031291715.1 Rhodopila sp.
ATCGTCATGGCCGGGCCTGTCCCGGCCCTCTGCGCCCGGACGCCGGGGGGGGGATGGCCGGGACAGGCCCCCCCATGACGATGAACCGAACGCCATGCTCCACCCCCACCCTGATCCTGATGCGGATGAGACGTGGCCGGCCATGACGCCGCGGAAACGACGGGCCGCTGACGAAACGGCTGGCCGCGCTAAACTCCGCCCCAAACCTCCCGCGCCACTTCCACGCAACGGGACAGCTTCGCCCATTGCTGGTCCTCGGTGAGCGTGTTGCCTTCCTCGGTGGAGGCGAAGCCGCACTGCGGCGACAGCGCGAGTTGTTCCAGCGGCAGAAACTTCGCCGCTTCGTCGATACGCCGCTTCAGCTCGTCCTTGCTTTCCAGCTCCCCCGTCTTGCTGGTCATGATCCCCAGCACGACGATCTAGGGGCCGCGCGGCACGAAGCGCAGTGGCTCGAACCCGCCGGCGCGTTCGGTGTCGTATTCCATGAAATACGCGTCCGAATTGATCTGGTTGAACAGCACCTCGGCGACCGGCTCGTAGCCGCCGGACGCGATCCAGGTCGAACGGAAATTGCCGCGACAGAGATGCATGGAAATCGTCATGCCCTCCGGCTTCCCGGCAATCGCCTGGTTCAGCATCCTTGCGTAGATACCCAGGATGTCCTCGACATGCTCGCCACGGGCTTTCAGCATGGCGATCTGTTCGGGGTCGCACAGATAGGCGATGTTGACCTCGTCGAGTTGCAAGTAGCGGCAGCCAGCGGCACCGAATGCGCTAACGGCCTTGTTGTAAGCCACGCCGAGGTCAGCGAAGAACGGTTCCATGGACGGATAGGTGGCCCTGTCGATCGCTTCCCGCCCGCCTCGGAAATGCACCACCGATGGCGATGGGATCGTCTGTTTCGGCACCGCCGTACGCACGTGGCTGGCGAGGAACTGGTAATGGTCGATCATGACCGGCTTCGTCCAGCCGATCTTCCCGTTCACGCGGAGCTTATGACCGAGCGGAACATTGCCCTGGAACTGGATTTTCTGTTCGGGTTCGTAGATCTCCACGCCGTCCAGCCCGGCAACGAAATCGTAGTGCCAGTAGGCGCGGCGATATTCGCCGTCCGTGGCGGCGCGGAGACCGATCTCCTCCTGCTTCGCGATCGCGGCGATGATGCATTTATCCTCGACCTCGCGCAGGGCGTCGTGCGGCAGGGTGCCGGCCTTCCACTTGGCGCGTGCCTCTTGCAGAACCTTCGGACGCAGCAGGCTGCCGACGTGGTCTGCGCGGAACGGCGGTGTGTTGCGTGGTGTCGTCATGATGGGCTCTCCCGTCGAAGGTCAGATGGTCCG
The DNA here is from genome assembly GCA_031291715.1 of Rhodopila sp. GTDB lineage: Bacteria > Pseudomonadota > Alphaproteobacteria > Acetobacterales > Acetobacteraceae > Rhodopila. The sequence continues at coordinate 1,341 of JARLIN010000269.1, forward strand.
GGTCCAGTCGCGCACGGCGCGGACCACGGCATCGGGTTGTTCAGGAATCAGGGCGTGGCTGGCATCGGGGATGACGACCACGGTCACACGATTGGCGCCCAGGTCATCGCGGATGCCGTCGCGGGTGGCCGGCGGCCGCCAGGGATCGCGTTCGGCCTGAATATCCAGCACCGGGGCTGACCCCGCACCCCACCACGCGTCCTGCGGTGTGGCGGCACTGGCGGCACGCTGGCTTTTGGACGCGACAGGATGCCAGTTGTCCAGCCAGGACGATGGGTCATGTCCAGGCGCGAAGAACGCCACCTGAAGCGCCGCCAGCCGCACCGGATCGGGCAGGGAAGTATCGACGCATTTCGCCAACTCGTCGCGCAGCGCCGGATCGGCCGATTTCGCCGCCGCCGCCGCCAGGATGACTCCACGCACCAGACCCGGATGATCGGCTGCCACGCACCGCCCGACCCACTGCCCGAACGCGTGCCCCAGGACGAACGCCGAACCGCCTGTCAGCCGCTCGATCACCACCGCGACATCGCGGGCGTAGTCGTGCAGCGTCAGCCCATCCATCGGTCCCACGCTGCCGCACATGCCCCTTGGCTGCGGCCGCACCACGCGAAATCCTTCCGCCGCGAACATTTCGGAGATCTCATCGAAATCCTCGGAATCGCGCGACGAAGACGGCAGCAAAACCAGCGAATCCGCTGCGCTCGCGCCCGGTTCATCCAGGATCACATCGATCGAGACGTCGTCGTAAGCGACGGAAACCCGCCGGCGCTGGCTCATCGGCCATCCTCCCCTATCCTTACGCGCAACCTAGCCCGAGGCGCGGCGATACGGAACCGGGGTCAATAACCGCCCGGCAGCGCGATCACCGTCGGCACCGGCGGCAGGCTGGTGCGCGATATGTCCAACACCGGGCTGTCCCGCACATCGATCGCATATTTGCCGCGCTCCAGATCCAGGAAGCGCGTCAGCACATCGCGGGTAAAATAATGCATCGGCAGGACGACGCGGGGCTGAAGCTGGTCCACCACGGCGGCGGCGTCCTTCTGGCTCATGGTCAACGCGCCGTCGACCGCCACCATCACTATATCGATGTGTCCCAACGTCGCCAGGTCCGCGGATTCCAGCAGATGGTGCAGATGACTCAAATGGGCGATGCACAGCCCACCCGTCTCGAACATGAATATCGAGTTCCCATACAGCTCGGTCCGACCGTCCCATGTGCGGATATTGGTCGGCAGGTTGGTGACATGCATGTCCTGTATCGTCAGGTCGAACGCCGGCCTCTGCCCGTTCTCGGCCCAGCCATGCAGCACATGCGGAATGCGCGGGTCGGGATCGAGCGTGTAATGTGTCGAATGCGCGTGGTTCATCGTCGCGATATCCGGCGGATCAGCGGGGATATTCACGCCGTTATAATCAGTGACGGCGCGCACGCCCGCGGGCGACACGATCTCGAAGCTCGCGTGGCCGAGGAAAGTGATTTCCATGGTTTCATCCGACGCGGCTGCGCGCCAAATCCTGGGCGTCACCATCGCGACCGGCGCGCAACCAGCCCATGCCGCGTGCAGCGGAGCCAGGATCGCAAGACACAAGACAAGGGCTCGTCGCATCGGGCACCTCCCGGTCAGGTCCGGTATGAGGATGCGGCCGCGGGACGGTTACTTCAACGGTTCCGATATTGAAAGCGGGGGGAACGCAACCTTTGTGGCTTGGTACCTTTGGGGTAAATCACCAGCACGAGCCGCACGGACCTATCCAGGGCCGCATAGCGCCACACCGCCGGCCGGTGGCGCTATCGCCGACCGCTTCAACACAAAGGCACAAAGCCACTAAGACGGGGGGCGATCCCGGCTGTCGCGGTGCGGCCAAACGTCGATGGTCATCGCTGCGGATAGTCATCGCCGCGGGTGAATTCTTGAGACAGCTCGCATTGGCACCGTGCCGGTTCAGATGGACCGGACTCCGCCGAACCATGACGGGGACGGTGGCCGCTGGCCTTGACGGGACGGTGGCGCAACGGCCGGCCGAGTTGATTCAATCCCGATAGGCCTGTAACCCCGATGCGCAATGATAGAACTCTCTCCCGCGCCCGCCTCCCTACCGCCTGGCCGCCGCATTTACGCGATCGGTGACATTCACGGCTGCGCGCGGCAACTGGCCAACCTGCACGACACCATCGCCGAGGATCTGGCAGCCCGCCCGGTCGCCTCGGCCCTGCTGCTGCATATCGGCGATTACGTGGATCGCGGCGCCGATACCGCCGGGGTTATCGCACGCCTCGTCGACGGCTGCCCAATCCCCGGCATGGACATGGTCAACCTGCTGGGCAACCACGAGAGCACCATGATGGAGGCATTGACCGGCGAGCGTGCGGCCGGCACGGACTGGTTGTTCGCCGGCGGCAAAGCGGCGCTGCAAAGCTACGGCATCGATCCCGATGGTCCACGGGACAAGTGGGCCACCCAGATCCCGCGGAGCCACCAGGAATTCCTACGCGACCTGATCCTGATGCATCGGGAAGGCGGCTACGCCTTCATCCACGCCGGCGTCCGCCCTGGAATCCCCCTGGAGGAGCAAGCCCGCGACGACCTGCTACGCTCTCGCCAGCCTTTTCTTTACTCGGAGGCCGATTTCGGCGCCGTTGTCGTGCATGGCCATACCCCCGTGAAGGCACCGGTCGTGCGCCACAATCGGATTGCCATCGACACCGGAGCCGTATTCGGCGGTAAGATGACCTGTGCCGTGCTGGAAGCCGACACGCTGGGGTTCCTGACCGCTGAACCAGTTGATGAGCCGGTGTCCATTGCTCATCGGTAATCTGACCGGACGACCAAGCGACAGGTTTCCCCGCGCGCGGCTTCCTGCTAGCTAGCGCCCCCCGGAGACACACGCACACCCATGTTCGATTTTGCTTGGTCGGAGATTGTCCTGATTGGAGCCGTCGCGCTGATCGCGATCGGCCCCAAGGATATGCCCGCCGCTATCCGCACCGTGTCGAGTATGGTCAAGAAGGCGCGCCGCATGGCGGCCGAATTCCAGACTCACGTCGATGAGATGGTGCGTGAGGCCGATCTGGGAGATGTGAAGAAAGCCTTCAACGATATCCGCAACTTCGACATCCCCGGCGCGCTGGAGAAGGCCGTCGATCCGGACCGGTCGCTGCGGAAGACGTTCGAAGACAACCCGCTGGAACCGACCTATCCGACGCCGAGCGAAGTCTCGACCCTGGATGAGGTGACTGTCAGCGCACCGCCCGTTTTTGAACCGCTATCCGCACCGGAAGTCCCGGCCGAACCGCCGAAGCCCCTGGCGCCCGCCTTCATCCCGCCCGGCATGGTTCCGCCGCCGGTGATCGAGGCTGCCAAACCGCCGGTTGACGCGCCGGCTTTCATTCCCCCCGAAGTCGTGCTGCAACGCCAGTCCAAGGCGTAGGCAACGCACCTGACCATCGAGAAAGCCGAACGTGGCAACATCTGAAGACGACCCGATTGACGACAAGCCGATGCCGCTGCTCGATCACCTGATCGAGCTCCGCCGGCGGCTGATCTGGTCCGCCGGCACATTCCTCATCTGCTTCGGTGTGGCCTACTACTTCTCCGGCGCCATTTACTATTTCCTGGCCGAACCGCTGGCGCAGGTGCTGCGGGAGCAGGGCAACTCCGATCCACATCTGATCTATACGCAGCTTTACGAGGCCTTTTTCACCAAGATCAAGGTCGCGTTCTTCGGCGGCGCTTTCGTTGCCTTTCCGATGATCGCGGTTCAGATCTGGCTGTTCGTGGCGCCCGGCCTTTATCGCAGCGAAAAGCGGGCTTTGCTGCCGTTCCTCGCTGCCACGCCGATCCTGTTCATGCTGGGCGCGGCGCTTGCCTACTATTTCGTCTTCCCGTTCGCCTGGAAGTTCTTCGCCAGCTTCCAGGATCCGATCGGCGGCGGCGGCGTGCCGATCGAGCTGCTGCCGCGGGTCAGCGAATACCTCGACCTGGTGATGAAGCTGATCTTCGCGTTTGGGATCACCTTCCAGCTTCCGGTGGCGCTGACGCTGCTGGCGAAGGTCGGGATCACCAGTTCGGCGCAACTGAAGAAGTTCCGGCGCTATGCTTACGTCGGGATGTTCGTCATCGCGGCGGTTCTGGCGCCTCCGGACGTCATCACCCAGACCGGCTTGGCGCTGCCGTTGATCGCGCTTTACGAAATTTCGATCGTGTGCGCCCGCTGGGTCGAACCGAAGCCCGTAGAGGTCTGAGCCATGCACGATATCCGCGCCATCCGCACTGATCCCGCCGCCTTCGACGCGGCGATGGCACGCAGGGGTTTGCCGCCGGTGTCGGCGGAGCTGATGGCGCTCGATACCGACCGGCGAGCCGCGCAGACCGCCCTGCAGGAGAAGCAGGCGCGACGGAACGCGCTTGCGAAAGAGATCGGCCAGGGCAAGCGCACCGGCGCCGACACCGCCGCGTTGGAGGCCGAGGCAACGGCGCTGCGCGGCGACATGGACAGCCTGGAAAAGCGGGTTCCGGAACTGGACGCCGCGATCCGGCGTATCCTGGAAGCCTTGCCGAATGTCCTCGATGCTTCGGTCCCCGACGGTCCGGACGAAACCGCCAACGTTGTGCTGAAGCAGTACGGGGAGCCGCGTGACCTGGGCTTCCAGCCCAAGCAGCACTTCGAGCTGGGTGAAGCACTTGGGATGATGGACTTCGTCACCGCCGCCAAACTGGCTGGTGCGCGCTTCACCGTCCTGCGGGGCCCGCTGGCGCGCATGGAGCGGGCGTTGGGCCAGTTCATGCTCGATCTGCACACCCAGCATCACGGCTACCTGGAAACCATCGTTCCCTCGCTGATCAACGCAGCGACCGCTTACGGCACCGGCAATCTGCCGAAATTCGAGGAAGATCTCTTCAAGACCACCGACGGCCGCTACCTGATCCCGACCGCCGAGGTGCCGCTGACGAACACCGTCGCCGGTGACATCGTGGCGGAAAAGCAACTGCCCATGCGCATGAGCGCACTGACCGACTGCTATCGCAGCGAGGCCGGATCGGCCGGCCGCGACACACGCGGCATGCTGCGCCAGCACCAGTTCCGCAAAGTGGAACTGGTCTGCATCTCTCATCCCGACAAAAGTGCGGACGAGCACGAGTGGATGACCCGCTCCGCCGAGATCGTCCTGCAGAAACTTGGGCTGCCCTACAGGCGTATGTTGCTTTCGTCAGGCGACACCGGTTTCGCCTCCACCCGCACGCACGATCTGGAGGTCTGGCTACCCGGCCAACAGATGTTTCGGGAAATCTCTTCCTGCTCCAACTGCCGCGACTTCCAGGCGCGTCGGATGAACGCCCGTTTCCGCGGCGGCGCCGATGGCAAGACCGTCGCCTATGTTCACACGTTGAACGGATCGGGCGTCGCCGTTGGGCGCGCCCTGATCGCGGTCATGGAGAACTACCAGCAGGCCGACGGCTCTATCGTGGTGCCGGAGGTGCTGCGCCCCTACATGGGCGGCCTGGAGCGGATCGTCGCGCTATAGGTTCCGTAGCCGGGCGATCGTTTCCAACTGCGACGGATCTCCGGACGGGCAGACCAGCAGCGCGTCGTCGATGCCGAGGTCTTCCAGCCGGTTCAGCTTGTCCTTCGCCTCAAGCGGCGAGCAGAACATCGAAATCTTTGGGACATGGCCGATCGGCAGGCTGGCCGGTGTGTCGCGGAAATCGACAAAAATATTCGCCAGCACCGCGCGGGTGCCACCGGCATCGCGATACATCTTCGAACCGATCGCCAAATCCTCCCAGGAGGTGTGAATGCCGGAGGCGATCCAGCCCTGTAATACGTTCGCCGACAGGTTGATCCAGCGTTCGCTACGCCAGGCGCCGAGCAGCACGGGGGGGCCACCCTCGGTGCCGGGCCAGTTGGACAGGGCAGGGCCATAGACCGCCTCGCCGGCCCAAACCCGCCGCATCACCTCCAGATAAGCAGTCAGTGTCTTGAAGCGAGCGTCGAAGTCCGCCTGCACCGCATCGAAGTCGTTGCGCGTCGATCCGCTGCCGACACCAAACCGGAACCGTCCTTGAGACAGGGCATTCAATGTCTGCACGCGATGGGCATGCTCGACCGGATGGCGCAGCGGCACCTGTACGACGCAGGTGCCCAGTTCGATTCGTGACGTCTGCGTCGCCAAAGCGCCCAGCAGGATCAGCGGATCGAGCGTCGCTTTGCCGCGGGCGAAGGCGTCGGTGACCCATAGTCCGTGAAAGCCAAGCGCCTCGACCTGACGGGCGAGGGCAGAGACCTGTTCAACTACGTGTGGACCAGACGTCGCAGCGTTCGGGATGGTGACGATGCCAATTCGCATTCCGGTAATTCCCCTATCGTCCGCTGAACCTGGCCGGGCGTTTCTCGCGGAACGCGGCCACGCCCTCTTCATAGTCACGGGTCGAAGCTGCCTGGATTTGTAGTTTCGCTTCCAGGTCGAGTTGCTCGCTGTAGCGGTTGTCGAGGGCTTCCCAGTACATCTGCCGGATCAGACCAAGCGACCGGGGACCGGATGCGAGCCCTTTCGCCAATTCCATTGCTGCTGGCATCAGCGCATCGTCGTCTTCCAGACGATTGATCAGTCCCCATGCCAATGCCGTTTCGGCCGGAAGACGTTCGGCCAGCAACGAAAGTTCCATCGCGCGCGCGATGCCGATCATGCGGGGCAGGAGCCAGGACGATCCGCAGTCCGGCACCAATCCGATGCGGGCGAATGCTTGCAGGAAGGATGCAGACCGTGCAGCGATCCGAATGTCGCCGGATAGCGCCAGGCTCATGCCGGCCCCGGCGGCGATGCCGTTGATCGCCGTCACGACTGGAATCGATAGAGCGCGCAGGCGCATGAACATAGGATTGTACCAGGCTTCCAGGTCGGTCTTGACCTCTCCCCGTGCTTCGGCCGCACGATCGCGCTCCGGCCGGTCGGGGTCATTCAGATTCGCACCCGAACAGAACGCACGCCCGGCGCCGGTGATCACGAGGCATCGCGCCGACCCGGCTTCGACGCGACCCAGCGCCTCGGCCATGTCTTCGCGAAGTTTTTGACCGAAGGCGTTCAATACGCCCGGGTCGTTCAATGTCATGATCGCAACATCGCCAGTCGTTTCGAGGCGTATCCTGCCGTGCTTCATCGTGCGCTCCTTCCCACCGGTTTGCAGACCGGTTCATCGCGCCTAAGCTAACAGCAATAATGATGAACACCAGGGGAGGACAGGATGGACGGCCAGGACGATCGGCAATACGTCGACTATGACTGCCGCGATCACATCGCGACGATCGCGCTGAACAGACCTGAAAAGCTGAATGCCGCCAATGATGAGGTCATCCGCCAGTTGATGGCCGCATTCCGTGAATTCGATGCGGACCCGGACGCGTACGTCGCCATTCTTTGCGGGCGGGGCAGGGCATTTTGCAGTGGCGCCGACGTGCATCAACGCCAGTTGCGGTCCCGGGAAGAGTTCGAGCGGCTTGGCGGCCCGCAAGGTCATGGCGCGAATTCCGCCGATCTGCTGTTCCAGTCAGTCAACTGGAAGCCAGTCATAGCGGCGGTTCATGGCTATGTTTTGGGTCTTGGTCTGGGGATGGTGCTGGACTGCGACTTGATCGTTGCCGAAGCGGGTACGCAATTCCAGCTGACCGAGACATCCCGAGGCCTGGGTGCCGCGAAGCATTGGACGCAGTTTCACTTCCGCGGAGCAGGCGCCTTTGGCGACGAAGTATCGTTGACCGGGCGGTATTTCACGGCCGAGGAAGCGCTGGCGGCGAATCTGATCAACCGTGTGGCACCGAAGGACAAGGTGATGGATGTGGCGCTGACGCTCGCCCAGGCGGTCGCCGCCAACCCGCCTCTGTCCGTGCGTGCGACGGTTCGGGCGCGACGATGGTTCCTGGACCGTTACGCCAAGGAGGCTGCGTTTCAGCAAGCGCCCATGCGGTTATATCTGACGGAGGATTTCCAGGAGGCCGCTTTGGCATTCAAGGAGAAGCGCAAGCCGCGTGGCTTCAAGGGGCGGTAAAGAGGAAATGCCTTTTCCGGGCAGGAGGAGACACCCACCTTCCGCGAATTTGGCGGTAAGGTCCAACGGGGCGCTCCTCCGTCCGGCGTTCTTGTCGAACTAAAACCTAGGTGCGAGCGGCGGCCTTGCGGCCTGGCTTGCGGCCCGGCTTCTTCGCGGGGGGGGCGACGGTGCGGCTGCGGCCCAGGCCCATCTTCTTGGCGAGCGACGACCGTGTTTCAGCATAGTTGGGCGCGACCATCGGATAGCTCGACGGCAGGCCCCATTTCGCGCGGTATTGATCGACCGTCAGATTATGTTCGGTCATCAGGTGCCGTTTCAGCATCGTCATCTGCTTGCCGTCTTCAAGGCAAACAATGTAATCCGGGAACACGGATTTGGTAACCGGAACCGCCGGCTTTGCGGCTTCAACCGGTGCAACGGCTTCGCCGACACTTGCCAAGGTCTTATAGACCTCGCGAATCAGGGCCGGTAAATCCTCAACGGAAACCGGGTTCTTCGTCACGTGCGCGCTCACGATCTGAGCCGTCAGGCTCAACACATCTTCTGCCATATATTTCTTTCCTGCAACCCAATCCGGGCAATATAGGACCGTTTGGGTAATAGCGCCATAGTACTTTGCATAAAAATTCCACAGGTCCACGCCCGGGGATCGGGCACCGGTTTGCGATCGGTCTACTTCGGGGGCATCATCGCCCGGAAAATGCCGTTGGGGGAAACATGGAACTGGAACTGAACGGGAAGGTTGCGCTGGTAACCGGTGCCAACCGAGGAATCGGTGCGGCCATCGCGGCTGAACTCGCCAGAGAAGGCATGCATCTTTGCCTGGTTGCCCGCGATTCGGCGAAGCTCCAGGAAGTCGCAGAAAGCCTCATGAAGACGGCGAACATCAATGTTCAGGTTCTGTCGGCTGATCTTCGTGATCCCGCTGCGCCGCAGCAGGCCATTGCCGACGCAGTCGGGCATTTCGGTCGCCTCGACCTGCTTGTGAACAATGCAGGTGCCACCAAACGGGCGGATTTCTTCACATTGACCGAAGAAGACTGGCAAGATGGCTTCGCTTTGAAGTTTCACGGCTATGTCAGAATGACCCGCGCCGCCTGGCCCCGTCTGCGCGAAGCCAGGGGCAGCATCATCAATATCGTCGGCATTGGCTCCAGGGCTGGGTCAGCGGAATTCACCATCGGCGGATCGGTCAATGTCGCGTTGCTGAATTTCACCAAAGCAATGGCCGATATCGGTATAGCTCAGGGCGTTCGCGTCAACGCGATCAACCCAGGATTGATCGAAACCGACCGTTTCACACGCAATGTACAGCGGGTGATGCGCGAACGCGATATCGGCCGCGATGACGCCGTGACATATCTTTTGTCCTCGCACGGCACCACGCGTGCCGGCCGGCCGGAGGAGATCGGCGCACTGGTTGCCTACCTCGCCTCTTCTAAGGCCGACTTCATTCAAGGCTCCGTCATCGACATCGATGGCGGCGCGACGCGCTCTCTCTGACCGAAGACAGGACAGGCCATATGCAAGTCGCGGACAGCGCCGTCACGGCGCAACTCGCCACCTACGCCGCCACTGCCAAGTACAGCGATCTACCGGCGCCAGTGCGGCAGGAAGCCCTCCGCTCCCTCTTCAATATACTGGGTTGTACCCTCGGCGGCGCCCGCCATCATGGGGTGGACATCGCCGATACAGCCCTGAGTCCTTTCACCGGCCAGACACAGGCGACATTGATCGGAAGAGGCCGCAGGGCTGACCCGTTGCACGCCGCGCTGATCAACTGCCTGTCCTCTAGTATATACAGCTTCGACGATACCCACGAACAGGCGGTGGTCCACCCCAGCGGCCCCGTCGCTTCCGCGGCCCTGGCATTGGCCGAACAGAAACCGGTGTCCGGCGAGGCGTTCCTGGCAGCCTTCGCCTTGGGCGTGGAGCTGGAATGCCGCCTCTGCAAGGCGTTGACCGTGCCCCCAGCGAAAGGATCGATGGCCTGGTCCGGCACCGGCATCACCGGCGGTATCGGCGCCGCCGTCGCAGCGGGCAGCCTGCTCGGCCTCGACATGGCGAGGATGCGAACGGCGATCGGCATCGCGCTGTCTCAGGCCGCCGGCTTCCGCGCCATGCACGGCAGCCTCTGTACGCCGCTGATGCCCGCCCAGGCAGCGCAGACGGGATTACGTGCCGCCCTGCTGGCGCAGGCGGGGTTCACCAGCTCCCCCGTCGCGTTGGAGGGGCGCTATGGCTACCTCACCGTGTTCTCGGAACAGCCGGACCTTGACGCGCTGACCGGCGGCCTGGGCGAGCGGTTCGAGATACTTCGAAACACCTACAAGCCCTATCCCTGCGGCATCGTCATCCACCCGATCATCGATGCCTGCCTGGAACTGCGCCAAACCCATTCCCTGGACCCGGACCGAATCGCTTCCGTCGCGATAAAGGCATCACCGGGCGCGATGGCGCTTTGCAATAACCGCAACCCGAAAGACGAAATGCAGGCGCATGTCAGCCTGCATCACTGGACCGCCGTCGCCTTCATCCGCGGCACCGCCCGCATTCAGGACATGGACACCGAAACGGCGGTCAAGGACCCCGCGCTGATGGCGTTCCAGGATCGCGTGGAGGCCACCCTCGATCCGAACCGGGCCGCGGATGCCGCCGAAGTAACTGTCACCCTGACCGACGGCACGAACTACACTTGCCGCATTGAGCACGGTATCGGCAGTGCCGCCCGGCCGATGACCAACGCGGAGCTGGAGGTGAAATTCGCCGGCATGGCGATTCCGGTCCTTGGGGAAGAACGAACGCAGGCACTGATGCGGCAGTGCTGGGACCTGACGAACCTGTCCGATGTGGGGAATCTGGCGCGGGCGGCGGGGTAGCCGCCCAGCCACCAGCGCCAGCGCGGGTTTCTATTTAGCTGCCGTCCTTCGTCGCCATATTTTCCCAGAACAGGTCCTTCCAGCTCTCCGCCTTGTTCTTCAGCGTGCCGACGTCATGCATGAAGTCGGCGTGAACCTGCATGCCGCGTGGCGTGGCGCTGTAGCGGATGCGGGCGGGATCGCGGATCATCTTCTCGACCCAATCGACACCCTCTTTCCGAGGCTCCCAGGCCAGATATATTTCGGCCGCCTCGTGCGGGTGGGCGTTGATCCAGTCTATGGCATCCTCGAACGCCTGCGCCGTCGCGGCATAGAGCTTCGGGTTCGGGTCGTGGAACCGCGCCGACGCATATACGACGACCGAGGTCGCCCCCGGCTCCATCACGTCGTCGGACGTCATCACGAGGTGCGCCTTGCCCGATTCCAGCTCGGCGATCGAGAATGGAATGATGGTCGCATGATTGCGCACCTCGCTCAGGCCACCGAGCAATGCTGCCTGGCCATCCGGATTGGACATCGCGACCGTTAGTGAATCGAGCCGGAACCGCGCGTCCCAGCCCCATTCCTTGGCCGCCGCCATTTGCAAGGTGATCGCCTGGTCGGTGACCTTGATCGCGCTGACCGCGATGCGGTCCTTGTCGGTAAAGTCGCTCAGGCTGTGGATACGCGGATCGGTGCTGACGACAAACATCGGTGAACTGCATAGCGGCAGTACCCCACGCACCTTCTGGCTGCCCCGCGTCTTGTCCCACAGCGTCAGCGCCGGCCCGAACCCGCCCATCGCGAGATCGGCGTCTCCCGCCAGGATCATATCGCTGCCGGCCGGCCCGCTGGCGAGTCTCGTCAAGGTCACCTTGATCGGGCCAAGCCCTGACGCCGCGGCGCGCTCCTCGATCATATGCCGATCGACGACGACGTAGCTCGGCAGGTAGAGCAGGCCATACGGCTGAGCGATGCGAACAGTGTCGGCCTCCGCCCGCGTCTCCCGCGGCAGCAGAAGCATCAGTAAGAGCAGGCCACAGGCATAAGCTGACCATCTTCCGCCGGACATTTTGCTTCCTCCCGTTTTATATCGCCTGTGTTGAAGCTGATATTTCGCTCCAGGTCACGGCCTGGACCGTCTTGACCAGCCCCGTGCGGCGGCAGATGGCCCGGACTTTCGCCGGGCCATGACGAAGCGGCGCCGTGATGCGGGGGGCGCGACGCTGGGGCGACAGTCAGGTCCGGATCAGGCCCGGCATCGCGCCAGCACCATGACTGTCGGGGAAAATCTGTCCCAGCGCACCTGCATCCAGACCCAAATGAGAGGCCAGCATGCCCTTGGCCACCGCACGCAGGTCAGTCGTTGGCGCCAGATCGCGGTTCTCGAACAACTGGCCGGCCCCCAGACCGGGCCAGGTTGCCTTGATCCGGCCGCCGGCCACCGCGCCACCCAGGACGAACGCGACCGTCCCGGTGCCGTGATCGGTGCCCTTGGTCCCGTTCACCCGCGCTGTCCGGCCGAATTCGGTCATCACCAGCACCGCTGTCTGCGCCCAGGCCGGTCCGAGTGCCGTTTTCAGCGCGACCAGCCCGGCATCGAGCTGCTTGAGGGGGCCGGCCAACCGGTTGACCTGAACGGTGTGCGTGTCCCAGCCGCCGATCTCCAGCGCGGCGATGCGGGGGCCGTCCTGCGCGCCAAGCATCTCCCCGGCGGCGCGGGCGAGGGCTGGAAACGCGTTCCTCTCCTTCGGTTCCTCTTCGCCAGCCATCACGGTTGTGCTGAAATCGCGGGCGCGCAGTCCCTCGGTGATCGCCGGCCCGGTGACGGGATCGCTCCGGTTGAGCGCCGCGATTGTCGCATACAGATCCGGCGCTGGCTGGGAAAACCCGTGCGGCGCCCAGTTCGCCACCCTGGCCGGCCCACGCAGCAACAGCGGCACCGACACCCCGACGGCGAGCGCATCGCCCTCGGGCTGAACGGTCTTTGCCGGTGGCAAGGCGGCGACAACGCGATTCAGCCAGCCGCTGGTCATCCGGTGATCGGCGCCCGACTCCAGATAATCCTGCGCCTCGAAATGGCTGCGCACGCGATAGGACCCGGCGACAGCGTGTACCGCCAACCCCTCGTTTGCCTTATACATAGCGTGCACGCCGGCCAGCGCCGGATGCAGGCCGAAGAATCCGCCGAGATCGAGCAGCCCGTCCGGCTGACCGGGGCCAGGCGGAACGATCTCGCCGCGCAGTTCGGCCAATCCGGGGTCTCCGTAGGGAACCACCGCGGCCATGCCATCGAGCGCGCCGCGCAGGATGACCACGACCAGCCGCTTGTCGGTCGGTGCCGCGGCCAACGCCAGGGTCGTGCGGCCGATACTGAGGCTGGTGGCCAGGCCGAGCAGGGCCGTGCGGCGGGTAAGGGGCATGGGATCAACGCCTCTGGAATTCGGGACTGGTCAGCAGCAGCGTCATGGCGTCGCGGCGGGAGCCGGCATGCCGGACGGCATCGCGCGTCTCCGAACGCAGCAATGGGCCAAGCGCGGTGTCGGCGACCTCGATGACGTCGCGATCGCCGATACGGCCGGCGAAGCCGCTGGCCCAGTCGATCCGCCGTAGCATCGCCTCGGGGGAAGCCCAGTCGGCGGCGTGATCCGGCCAGCCATTCGGCGCGGGAGCGGCCCAAAGCGGCTGGCCCAGCCCGGCCAGGATGCCGGTCATGGGGGGAAGCTGATCCGCCGGCAGATCCAGCGCGCGAACACTGGCGACAACAAAATCCATCGGTGTGCGCAGTTTCGTCGCGGGCTGCCAGGCGGCATCCAGCTTCACCAGGGCCGCCGAGGTCGCGCCGAGATCGCCGCTGGTGTCGCGCAGCACGCCCTCGATCGCCCGTATCGCCTCCGGTGGTGGATCGTCGGCGACGAAATGACGCGCCAGCTTCGTCGCCAGGAACCGGTGTGTCGCCGGATGGTTGGCCAGGAATCGCAGCGCGGTGATACCGCCGGCCTCATCGGGCGGGAATGGCTGCCGCAGGACGGTCTGGATGCCGGGCTCATGCGCGAAGGGCCGGTAGCGGAAACCGGGCGGGTCCGCTTGCAGATCTATCGACCAGCCGGTGAGGATCTTCGCGAAGGCGGTGACGTCCGCCTGGGTGTAGGTGGCCAGCGGGCTGACGGTGTGCAGCTCCAGGCATTCCCGCGCCAGGTTCTCGTTCAGCCCGCGATGGGACCGCTGACCCGCCAGGCTGTCGGGACCGACCGACGTGGCATTGTCGAGATACAGCAGCATCGCCGGGTGACGTATCACCGCCAGCAGCATATCGTTGAACGGCCCGGTGACATGCGGCCGGATCGCTTCCTCGACGAAGGCGGCGGCCACCGCGGTGCATTGGCCCCGGCGTAGCGAGATGACGAAATGGTTGGTCCAGAACCAGACCAGCCGCTCCCGGAACGGGGCAGGGGTCATCACCGCGTTCGCCAGTTGCGCCGCTGCCTGCGCCTTGTAGAGCGCTCGGGCGCGCGATTCGCCGGGGGGCGGTTTCGTCGCCCGGTCTTCCCGCAGCGCCGCCAATCCCTTCGCCGTGGTCGGCGGATCGTCGAAACGGGCCGGATCGGGCTGGCGAATCTGGTCCAGGAGCCATGCGGTCGGATCGGGCGGCAGCGGTTCAGCGCCGCGGCGGCCAAGTCCGAATCGAACGAGTGCGTGGGCGGTTCGGGTATCCATATCAAGGACTTTAGCCAGCCACGCTGTATCAGAGTGTGATAAACCGTCTGGCAGTTTCACTGCCATGCGCCGAATGCACGGAATTCGCCCTTGCAAAACGACGCGCGCTGACGCATTTCCCGCACCACATAACCGGTCGAGTGTTCGGCCGGCACCGTGGGCGGGCGCGCGGGGGTTATCCCCGGATCCAGCAATGGGTCACGCGCCCTTTCTGATATGCCCGCCCGTTTGCTCGATGGTAGGAGGTTCGCCGTGTCTGTTACGCCGCTCGATAAAATTAGAAACATCGGTATCACCGCGCATATCGATGCCGGGAAGACCACCACGACCGAGCGGATCCTGTATTACACCGGTGTGTCACACAAGATCGGTGAGGTGCACGACGGCAACACCACCACCGACTACATGGACCAGGAGCGGGAGCGTGGCATCACGATCACCTCCGCCGCGGTGACGTGCGAGTGGAA
>JARLIN010000270.1 GCA_031291715.1 Rhodopila sp.
GACAAAGCCGCACCGATACTCGGTCAAGGCGTTCTGATATGAAACGACTCGATATCGTACCATGATCAAGAATCGTGCCAGACAGCCGTGGATCAAGTCCAGCCATGACGACGAAGGGACGGTGGCCGATGTGTCAGTCTTTGCGTCCGCTGGTGTTATACCGAGCGCCGTAAAGATTAACCCACGGGCAGCCCCCCCTTCGTCATGGCCCGGCGACAGTCCGGGCCACCTAAACCCGCACCGTGCCGCGGCAGATGGCCCGGACTGTCGCCAGGCCATGACGTGAATAGAGGGGCGGGGTCAATGCCGGTTGGTTTTATCACCCCAAATCCGCCACCCCGAACGGCTGTGCCAGCTCGATCGCCCGCGCCGCGCGCAGCACCAGATCGTCACGGAACTGTGCCGCCGCGATCTGCACCGAGTTCGGCAGCCCATCCCCGCGCGGCCCCATCGGTACCGAAATCGCGGGCTGGCGCGTCAGGTTGAAGGTGAAGGTCCACGGCGCCCATTCGGTCCACAAAGCGCGCACCGGATCGACGATTGGCGCATCGGCCAAGGGCGGTCCTGCCGGCACGGTTGGGCAAAGCAGCAGGTCGAAGCGCTGATGCAAGCGTGCTATGGCGTGTCCCGCTGCTGCCCGCATGGCCTCGGCGTCCATGAACTCAATCGCTGTCATGCCGCCCAGTGTCGCGGCGACGGTGCGGATGCCTGGGTCCAGCAGATCGGCTTCCCGCGAGGGCATGCCAGCGACCAGACGCGCCAATGCCGCGCCCCAGACGCGACCGAACACGGTGCTGGTGTCAGGCAGGTCGACGTCGGCCCGCGCCACGTACGCGCCAGCATCGGCCAGCAATTGCGCGGCACGTTCCACCGCGGCGATGCCGTCGGAATCGACCGGAGCGTCGAACCCGGGGTTGCTCAGGACGCCAACGCTCAGGCCGGCCACACCAGACTCGATGCCGTCGCACCAGTCGCGCGGGTCATCCGGAAGGCAGAACGGGTCGCGCAGGTCATACCGCGCCATCGCCGAGAACATCAGCGCCGCGTCGCGCACGGTACGGGTCATCGGACCGGCGCAGGCAACGCTGGCGAAGGCGCTGGCGGGCCATTGCGGAATGCGCCCGTAGGTAGGTTTCAGGCCGACCAGGCCGCACCATGCTGCTGGAATGCGCACCGACCCGCCAGCATCCGTGCCGATATGCAGTGGTCCAAATCCGGCCGCGCCGGCCGCACCGGCGCCTGAAGAAGAGCCGCCCGTCGAGTAGGCGGGGTTCCAGGGGTTGCGGGTGATACCGTGCAACGGGCAGTCGCCGGGGGACTTCCAGCCGAACTCCGTCGTCGTGGTCTTGCCGAGGATCACCGCCCCGGCCGCACGCAATCCCACGACCATCGGCGCATCGTCCGGCACCGGTTCGGCGCTGGTCGTCCGGCTGCCGCGCCGGGTCGGAAAACCAGCCAAATCGACCAGATCCTTCACGGTACACGGCACCCCGTCGAGGATGCCGAGCGGCCGGCCGGATCGCCAGCGGGAGGTGCTTTCCCCAGCTTCCGCCAGCGCGCGCGGGTTCATCACGGCGAAGGCGTTCAGGCTGGGGTTCAGACGCGCCACCCGCTCGGTGACGGCTTGCAGGACGTCAACCGGGGTCAGCTGCCGGCGGGCGAAGGCGGCGAGCATGTCCTCGGCACTCAGCAGGGCGGGATCTGTGTCGGGCATTGGTGGTCTTTTCCGATAGGGGAACTGGGTGCAGCATGACGGCGGCAGTAGCTGGAGGGAACCCCGAATGAGCACGGATGCACCCGAACCTTGGCAGTGGCCGGAGGAAACCTGGCGGAAAATCGTCGGACGGGCACGGGCCGGACGGAGTCTGAAGCCGGCGTCCTGGCCGGCGGGCACACGCTGCGCCGTGGCGATCAGCTTCGACGCGGACCACGAGACCATCCCACTGCGCGACAATGACGAAAGTCCGATGCGAATCAGCCAGGGGCAGTATGGGGCGCGCCAGGCGACCCCGCGCATCCGCCGCCTGCTGGAACGCGAGTCGGTACCGGCGACGTTCTTTTATCCGGCGGTGTCAGCGCTACTGCATCCGGACGAAGTACGGGCGGTCGCCGCGGACGGGCATGAGATCGGCATCCATTCGTGGATCCACGAAGTCAACACCACGCTGTCGCGGGAGGCGGAGCGAGAGCTGACCTTCCGGGCACGCGATACGCTGGCGAAGATCAGCGGCACGGAGCCGGTGGGCATCCGCACCGCGAGCTGGGATTTTTCCGTCAACACGCTGGATATCATCCGCGAGATGAAACTGCTGTACGACAGCAGCCTGATGGCGGACGACGATCCCTACGAACTGGAGGACCAGGGAGAACCGACCGGTATCGTCGAACTGCCGCCGGAGTGGATCCGCGACGACGCGGTGTATTTCAACATGCTGCGGTTCTCGGGGCTTCGGCCCTACACACCGCCCTCGGCGGTTGAGGAGATATTCACCGCGGAATTTGACGGCGCCTGGGACGAAGGCGGGATGTTCCTGCTGACCATGCATCCGCACATCACCGGACACCGCTCCCGGCTGCCGCTGCTGGAGCGGCTGATCAAGCACATGAAGGCGAAGGGTGGCTGCTGGTTCGCGACGCATGCGCAGATTGCGGCGTGGTGCAGAGGTTAGAGCGCTATCGTCATGACGAGGCCTGGTCCCGGCGCCCAGCCGCCGCATCTTCGTCTCGATCGCGCGGGTGATCATCAGATCGGCGTGGTGACGCCAGCGGCGCGCCATCGCCGGGTCTTTTATCCGGGATGACAGGGAAGGGGAGGCGTGCCTCCGCCCCCTATGCCGGCTCGATCTGAACGATACCTGGTCGCGGCGACGCCGCGTGCTCTTTCAGCACCGCGTCGGTTCCAGGGTCGATCTCCTTCATCACGACATCGTAGCCCCACAGATCGGCTAGGTGCTGCAACACCAACCGAGCGTCCTTCTCCTCCAACAGCACGCGGTTCAACGCACGATGGTGCAGGATCAGGCGGCGGTTGCCGGCCAGATTGACATCGACCACCTGAATGTCGGCGGAGGTCCATGACACGTCATAATGCTTTGCCAGTGCCTGCTTGATTTTGCGGTAGCCACGCTCGTCGTGGATCGCCTCGACCCGCAGGTTCGGCTCATCGGCGTCATCCATGACGTGGAACAGGCCGAAATGGCGGACCAGTTTGGGGCTGAGGTATTGCAGGATAAAGCTTTCGTCGCGGTAGTTCGCCCAGACGTCGCGCAACACGTTCATGTGGTCGTTGCAGCCGGCGATATGCGGGAACCACTGGCGGTCCTCGGCGGTCGGTAGGGTGCAGATGCGCTCGATGTCCTGCATCATGGCAAAGCCGAGCGCATAGGGGTTGATGCCGGAGTAGCGGCGGTCGTCGAATTCCGGCTGGAAGACGACATTGGTGTGGGAACTCAGGAACTCCACCATCGCGCCGTCGGTCAGCAGGCCCTTTTCGTGGAGCCGGTTCATGATCGTGTAGTGCGTGTAGGTCGCGCACCCCTCGTTCATCACCTTGGTCTGCGACTGCGGATAGAAATATTGCGCGATGATACGTACGATCCGCAGGATTTCGCGTTGCCAGGGTGCCAGCCTGGGGGCTGTCTTCTCCATGAAATACAGGATGTTTTCCTGCGGAAGCTCCAGCAGGGCCCGGCGGCGTTCCTCTGCCGTGGGGTCGTGGCGGGCGTTATCCTTGCCCGGCACCGTCCGCCACAGGTCATTGAAGACTTTCTCGTCGTGCTCGCGGCGTTCGCGTTCGCGCTTTTCCTCGGAGCGCAGATCGGCGGGGCGCTTGCGCGGGAATTTATGAACCGCGTGGCTCATGAGCGCATGAGCAGCATCCAACAGGCGTTCGACCGCGGCCTCGCCGTAACGCTCCTCGCACGACATGATGTAATCTTTGGCGAATTCCAGGTAGTCCAGGATCCCATTGGCATCGGTCCACTGCTGGAACAGATAGTTGTTCTTGAAGAAGTGGTTGTGGCCAAACGCCGCGTGAGCGATCACCAGCGTCTGCATCATGGCGGTGTTTTCCTCCATGATGTAGCTGATGCAGGGATTCGAATTGATGACGATCTCATATGCCAGCCCCTGCATGCCGGCGCGATACATCGCTTCGTTGCGGGAGAAGTGCTTGCCGAATGACCAGTGCTTGTAAAACAGCGGCATGCCGATCGAGGAATAGGCATCCAGCATCTGCTCAGTGCCGATGATTTCGATCTGGTTGGTATAGACGTCCAACCCCATCTCTTGCAGGGCGATCTTCTCAATCTCATCGTGGCAGCGCTGGATGGTGCCAAATTCCCAATCAGCGCCCTCGAACAACGGGCGCTCGGCCCGGATCAACGTAGTGCTCATTCGGCAGCGGCCTCCGCCCCGGTTTTCTTCGCGAACAACTCCCGGAAGACCGGGTAGATATCGCGGCGGTGCCCGACCTTACGCATCGCCATCGGTGCCCCGCCACGGATGATCGTCGAGTATGTCTGCCACAGATCGCTGTCCCGGCGGATGAAGCCCGGCGGGAAGTGTTCCGAGTCGCGGCCGACTTCCAGGTAGGCATAGTACTGGCAGGCCGGCAGGATCACCTTCGTCAGCAGCGCAGCGGTCTTGTCGTTGTCGCTGGCAGTGTTGTCTCCGTCCGACGCCTGGGCCGCATAGATGTTCCAGTTGTCGGGGCTGTAGCGTTCATCGATGACGCGCTGCATCTCTTCCAGCGCGGTCGAAACCACGGTGCCGCCGGTCTCCGGGCTGTTGAAGAAGGTTTCCTCATCCACCTCAGACGCCTGGTGCGTGTGGCGGATGAACACGACATCGACGTTCTTGTACCGCCGCTTCAGGAAGATATACAGCAGCACATAGAATCGCTTCGCCAGGTCCTTCATGTGCTCGGTCATCGAGCCGGACACGTCCATCAGGCAAAACATGACCGCCTGAGCGACCGGCTTCGGGTGCGCCTCGAACCGTCTGTAGCGCACGTCCAGCGGGTCGATGTAAGGGATCACCCCGGTGCGGCGCTGCTTGCGCAGCAGTTCTTCTTCCAGTGAGACGCGCCTGGCTTCGTCATCGGGGCCATCCAATGCCTCGATCTCGTCGCGTAGGGCCTGCAACTCTTCCGGCTTCGGCCGATGCAGCGCGATCCGGCGTGACAGACTGTTCCGCACCGTCCGGTTCAGCGCCAGATTGGCGGGGGATCCGCTGACCGAGTACCCCGCCCGGTGATAAACCAGGGCCTCGGCGTTCACGACGCGGCGTTTCGCCAGGTCGGGAAGTTCGAGATCCTCCAGGAACAGATCGACGAATTCATCCCGGGAGAGGGCGAAGCGAAAATCGTCCTCGCCTTCGCCGTCCGGGCTGCCTTCCGACCCACTGCCGCCCCCGCCGCTGGGCGGTCGCTGGATCGTGTCGCCGGCGATATATTCCTTGTTGCCTGGCAGCAGATGATCGCGAACGCCGCCTGTCGAGCTACGCCGGAACGAGGGTTCATGCACCCCCTGCGCCGGCAGGACGACTTCGCCGCCCTGATCGGCGTCCTTGATGCTCCGGCTGGCCGAGCTTTCATGCACGGCCTTCCGGATCTGCGATTTGGCACGCCGCATGAAGCGCTGGCGGTTGGCGAGATTCTTGCCACTCGGGTTCAGGCGGCGATCAACTATGTGCATAGTGTGCCTGTCAGACCTTTCCGGGTTCGGCGGGCATTTTCAGCCCGCCTGCTTTACGCGCATATACCACTCCACGAGCCGCCGGACCTGCCTTTCGGTGTAGCCGCGGGCCGTCATGCGTTCGACGAACTCCGAGTGTTTCTTTTCGGTATCACTGTCCTTCTTCGAGCCGAAGCTGATCACCGGCAGCAACTCTTCCACCTGGCTGAACATACGGCGTTCGATCACGTCGCGGATCTTCTCATAGCTGGTCCAGGACGGATTTTTTCCGTTGTTGTTCGCGCGGGCACGCAGGCTGAACTTCACGACCTCGTTGCGGAAATCCTTCGGGTTGGCGATGCCCGCCGGCTTTTCGACTTTGGTCAACTCTTGATTGAGCAATTCACGGTTCAACAACTGTCCCGTGTCGGCATCCTTGAAGTCGATATCCTCGATCCAGGCGTCGGCGTAAGAGACATAGCGGTCGAACAGGTTCTGCCCATAGTCGTGATACGACTCGAGGTAGGCTTTCTGGATCTCATTGCCGATGAATTCGGCGTAACGCGGCGCCAGCTCGCCCTTGATGAATTCCAGGTAACGTTTCTCTGTCTCCTGCGGCATCTGCTCGCGCCGGATCGCCTGTTCCAGCACGTACATCAGGTGAACGGGATCGGCCGCGATCTCGGTGGTGTCATGGTTGAACGTTGCGGCCAGCACCTTGAAGGCGAAGCGGGTGGACGCCCCGTCCATGCCTTCCTCGACGCCCGCGGTGTCCTTGTATTCCTGCAGGCTGCGGGCGCGCGGATCGGTTTCCTTCAGACTTTCGCCGTCATAGACCCGCATCTTAGCGAAAAGCGTCGAATTTTCATGCCGCTTCAGGCGCGACAGCACCGAGAATCGTGCCAGCATTTCCAGCGTGGCAGGCGCGCAGGGGGCGGCGCTCAGTTCAGACCGCGACACCAGCTTTTCGTAGATCTTCTGCTCTTCGGTCACCCGCAGGCAGTAAGGCACCTTGATGACATAGATCCGATCGATGAAGGCTTCGTTGTTCTTGTTGTTCTTGAAACTCTGCCACTCCGATTCGTTGGAGTGGGCCATGATGATGCCGTGGAACGGAATCGCGCCGATGTTCTCCGTGCCGATATAGTTGCCTTCCTGCGTCGCGGTCAGCAGGGGATGCAGCATCTTGATCGGCGCTTTGAACATCTCGACGAACTCGAGCATGCCCTGGTTGGCCCGGTTCAGTCCGCCTGAGTAGCTATACGCGTCGGGATCGTTCTGCGCGTGCATTTCCAGCTTGCGGATATCGACCTTGCCGACCAGGGACGAGATATCCTGGTTATTCTCGTCGCCCGGTTCGGTCTTGGCGATGCCGATTTGGCGCAGCCGCGACGGCGTGATCTTCTGCACACGG
The DNA here is from genome assembly GCA_031291715.1 of Rhodopila sp. GTDB lineage: Bacteria > Pseudomonadota > Alphaproteobacteria > Acetobacterales > Acetobacteraceae > Rhodopila. Next base: position 7,090 of record JARLIN010000270.1, read on the forward strand.
AACTTCGAGATGTCGCCGTTGAACTCGTCCAGACGCTTGATGCACCACGGGCTCATGAGGCCGGTCAGCCGCCGAACCGGGATGCCGTAACGATCCTCCAGCATCGACCCCATCCGCTCGGGGTCGAACAGACCCAGCGGGCTTTCGAACACGGGGCTGAGTTGGTCCCCGGCCTTCAGCACGTAGATGGGGTAAGTCTCCATCAGCGCTTTCAGCCGTTCGGCCAGGGACGACTTGCCGCCGCCGACGGGGCCAAGCAAGTACATGATTTGCTTACGCTCTTCGAGGCCCTGGGCGGCGTGGCGCAGGAAGCCGACAATGCGTTCGATCGTCTCTTCCATGCCGTAGAACTCGCTGAACGCCGGATAGACCCGGATGGTGCGGTTCATAAAGATACGGCCCAGGCGCGGGTCCTTCGATGTATCAACCATCTCCGGTTCGCCGATGGCGGCCAGAAGCCGTTCGGTCGCGGTCGAATAAACCAGCGGGTCCTTGCGGCAGGCATCCAGGTATTCCGCCAGCGACATCTCGGCTTCGCGATGAGCATCGAAGCTTTTCGCGTAGGCGGTAAAGATATCATCGACCGTCTGCATCGGCCGCTCCATTGTTAAGGGTGGTGCCACGATCAGCGGGGTTAGCGCGCACCGATCTATGCAAGATGGGTGCAACCGTAGCGCATTTGGGATACGTCGCGGGAATGTTTTCGTGGATTCGCATCATTCTGACGTTTGCAACCGTGACATCGACTTGCATTGAGTAAGCGAAACCTCCGTCATCTGCATTAATCTTTCTTCTGCCGGTTCGAACGCGGAACCGGATCGCCTGGGTTGTGACATCATTCATCACTGCCTTGTGCGCGAACACAGGGGATAGCCACTCCGGACTTCGAGACCGGAACTTCATCGTTCAAGGGAAGATGACCGACATATGCGTAACCCAAGACCGTCGAGGCATCGTCACGAGTCACGGAATAGTGAAAGCCGATGCGGCGCATTCCAAGAAAATTCGTCACAGGACAGCGAAAAACAAAGTCCACCCTTGCTGGGATCGCGCCGTGGAATGTCGGATGTGCCGGCGGGCGGGGAGCGCTCGTTCGCGGCCGCTTGAGTGGCGCCCGGATGGCCGCCGCCACGATGGCGGCCGTCAGTTGCATGTTGTGCCTCTCCAAGCCCAGCGGTGCACCCGGTCTTCCCTGGCACCGAAGCGCTCGGGACATATAAATATTCTTAAGGAGTGGTTAACGTGTATCGTTTTTGTTCTCGCCATCCTAACCAGCGTGGAAGGCTACACCACCCGCTAACCCCCGTGGCCGAAAATCTTTGTATGATCCGCCCGTGGGCAGCCATTGCTGAAACGGAAGGCACGTGCTCCGGCAACGCGCGTATCCGGGTCGTGGCCGATGGGTGGTAATTTCATCCAACTGACTGATTTGTAATGTTCTTTATAGTGAGGTGACAGAGGGGCGGCTGAAGGCGTGAAACCGGTCGATTTCGGGCAGGGCTACGGCGTCGGGTGCTCCGGGTCTACGCCGATACGGTCATCTCGCGCCGTGAGTGGGGGCGAAGCCCAACCGATTCTCTGATAAGACAGCTGTTCTCCGTTTTGCTGCATAGGTGTGCCTACGATGCTTTTCCCCCGACAGCCCAGGCAATGGGCCGGTTTCAGCTTGGACCGGCCGCTGGTTATGGGCATCCTGAACGTGACCCCCGACAGTTTCAGCGATGGCGGTCGCCGGACCGACCCTCGGGTCGCCATAGAAGCCGGCCTTTCGATGGCTGCTGACGGTGCGGACATCATCGATGTCGGTGGCGAGACCACAAAGCCTGGGGCCGCCGCGGTCTCGCCCGACCAGGAACAGGACCGGCTTCTGCCCGTCGTCCGTGCCCTGGCCGCCGAAGGGATATGCGTTTCGGTGGATACACGGAATGCGGCGACGATGCGGGCGGCCCTCGCTGCCGGCGCGAAGATCATCAACGACGTCTCGGGGCTGAGCTACGACCCGCTCTCGATAGGGGTGGTGGCGTCACACGCATGCCCCGTTGTGCTGATGCATATGCGTGGTACGCCGGAGACGATGAACAGCCAGGCCGTTTACCAGGACGTCGTCGCCGAGGTGCGGGCCGAACTGCTGACGTGCATAGACGCAGCCATCCAGGCTGGCATCCGCGCGGAACAGATCGTCATTGACCCCGGACTCGGCTTCGCCAAGCTGTCGACGCACTCGCAAGCGATCCTGCGCGGGCTGCCCGACCTCGCCAGCCTCGGCTATCCAATCCTGATCGGCCTTTCCCGCAAAGCCTTCATCGGGGCGCTATCGGGAGAGACCCAGGCCGATCGCCGTCTTGGTGGATCTCTCGCGGCCGGGCTGTTCGCCGTCCTGCGTGGGGCGTCAATCCTTCGCGTGCATGACGTGCGGGAGACAGTACAAGCTATTCGTGTCTGGCATACATTGTTCGAATGAGGCACGGTTCCGCTTCCCCAACACGGGGTGTTTCATTAGGGGTGCCGGTCGGAGCGACGGATACCGAATGACCAAGACAAGACGACTGTTCGGCACGGATGGAATCAGAGGCCAGGCGAACACCGAGCCGATGACCGCGGGCATAGCGCTGCGTGTGGGCCAGGCCGCCGGCCTGCTGTTCACTCGCGGCGCGCATCGCCACCGGGTCGTGATCGGCAAGGACACCAGGCTGTCCGGTTATATGATCGAACCCGCACTCACCGCCGGTTTCATTGGTGCAGGCATGGACGTCACCCTTCTGGGGCCGCTGCCGACACCAGCCGTGGCGATGCTGACGCGGTCGCTGCGTGCCGACCTGGGCGTGATGATCTCGGCGTCGCACAATCCGTATGAGGACAATGGCATCAAACTGTTCGGTCCCGACGGCACCAAGCTGTCCGACGAGATGGAAATCGAGATTGAGGCGCTGATGGACAGCCCCTTCGCCGACCGTCTCGCCGACTCCCACTTGTTGGGGCGAGCCTCCCGGCTGGAGGACGCGGCGGGCCGGTATATCGAGGCAGCGAAGGCGAGTTTCCCGCGTGGATCGCGGCTTGACGGACTGCGCATCGTCGTCGATTGCGCCAACGGCGCCGGCTACAAGGTCGCACCGACCGTGCTGTGGGAGCTAGGTGCGACCGTCATTCCGGTAGGCGTTGGGCCGGATGGTTTCAATATCAATAAAGACTGCGGCTCCACGGTGCCGGAGTTCCTCTGCGCCAAAGTCCTCGAGCATGGCGCGCATCTCGGGATTGCGCTGGATGGCGACGCCGATCGGGTGATCATCGCCGATGAGAACGGCGAGATGGTCGATGGCGACCAGATCCTGGCGCTGATCGCTCAGTCCTGGCACCAGGCAGGCATGTTGCGGGGCGGCGGTATCGTCGCCACGGTGATGTCCAACCTGGGTCTGGAACGGCATCTGGCTGGGCTGGGTCTGGAACTCCACCGCACCAAGGTCGGCGACCGCTATGTGGCGGAGCATATGCGCGCCTCGGGCATCAACGTCGGCGGTGAGCAGTCGGGGCATCTGATCCTGTCCGATTTCGCGACAACGGGGGACGGGTTGCTCGCCGCGCTGCAGGTCCTCGCCGTGCTGGTTCAGCAAGGGCGTGCCGCGTCCGAGGTCCTCCAGGTCTTCCAGCGGTTGCCGCAGCGGTTGAAGAACGTGCGGTTCAAGGGTGTCTCCCCGCTGCGGGATGAGCGTGTGCAGGCGGCGATCCGGGATGCGGAGCTACGCCTGAATGGCACAGGCCGCGTGCTCATTCGCGAAAGCGGGACCGAACCGCTGGTACGGGTGATGGCCGAGGGCGAGGACAGCGCGTTGGTGGCCGACGTCGTCGATTCGCTGTGCGAGATGGTCGCCGAGGTTGCCCGTGTCCGGGAAGCTGCTCTCTCATGAAGGGGCGGGTGCTGGTCATTGCTGGATCGGATTCCGGCGGCGGTGCCGGCATTCAGGCGGATATCAAGACGATCACGGCGCTCGGCGCCTTCGCAGCGACGGCGATCACCGCGTTGACGGCGCAGAATACGCTGGGCGTGCACGGCGTTATGCCGGTGCCGGCAGATTTCATTCGCCAGCAGATCGATGTGGTGATGAGCGATATCGGCGCCGACGTGATCAAAATCGGGATGCTCGGCGACATCGCCACGATCGAGGCGGTTGGCGATGCTCTGGCGGCCTATGCGCCGGGTGTGCCGGTGGTGCTGGACCCGGTGATGGTGGCAAAGGGCGGGTATGCGTTACTGGCGACCCAGGCCGTGGACTCTTTGCGCCGCCGGTTGCTGCCGCGTGCGGCGGTGATCACGCCGAACTTGCCGGAAGCCGAGGCACTGACCGGGTTGAGGATTCGCACGGAGCCGGACATGCACGTCGCCGCGGCGGCGCTGCTGGCGCTGGGCGTGCCGGCGGTACTCCTGAAGGGAGGCCACCTGGAGTCCGATACGGTGACCGATCTGCTTGCAACCTCCGCGGGTACCGAGGTTTTTGCTGCGCCGCGCATCGAGACGCAGCACACCCACGGAACCGGTTGCACCACGGCGTCCGCCGTCGCGGCCGGATTGGCCCAAGGCATGACCCTGCGGGACTCGGTGATCCGCGCACGGGCCTATGTTCGCGCAGCGATCACCGCCGCTCCTGGTTTCGGCGGTGGTCATGGACCGCTGGATCACGCCGTCACGGTGGATGTGGGGCGGTTGGATGCTCCCGGCCGGTGGTGAGTTCCTTCCAGTCTCCTGCGCACGTTCAGGCGTGTCCCGACAAGCGCTGGAACGCACTCATCGCAGATGGGTCTGCCTGGGGCTCCCATTGCCACGACAAGCGCCGGGAATGCCGTGATCGTAGGTAACTCGCAACAATTGAGAAATGACAATCGGCCGCGCCTCGGCGGTGTACGGTGCCGGATCATATGACTCGGACTGCGCCGGACCATGGCAGCGGAGAGAGGACGGCGACGGTGGGGGCTACACGGGCCAGGGAAGACATCGAGCGAAGATAAAATAGCTCGCTGTAGTCAATTTCAGGTTCGAGACACCAGCATCTCAGCGAGGGTATCCGCGAGTTGAGCCGTCGCCGTGCTCATGGCCGACACCAGCGCCTGAGTCGTCCCGTCGGCCGGCCGGACCGTGAACATCACACCGCGCGATGCGGTGCCTTTCCCGGCAACCGCTATCTGCGCAGCCAGCAGCACGGCGCCGTCACGATTGAGATCCAGGCGTTGCAGATTGATCTCCACCGTCGCGTCAGAGGGGGTAGAGATGGCGCCGCTATCCCCGTAAACCATGCTGCCCGGCAGCCGCTGGTTCAACTCCTGCACGAGGATGCGGCCGATCATCGAATCGAGCGGTTCGCCCCACCATTCGTTAGACAGGACGTCCATCCGGTACCCCTCGGACGATCGGACGATCTGCGAGCGTTCCAGGTATCGTGCCAGGGCGATCGTCCGTAGCTCTATGTTGCGCGGCGCGCCTGCATGGGTTGGACCTGGCACCGGTGCCAGGACATACAGTGTCGGATTGGGTGACGCGCAGGCCGCTGGCAACCCCGCCAGGGCCAACAGGGCGGAGCGCCTGGACAGGCTCACTGTACCCCCTGGTCGGTGCGGCCACGAATCAGCGCCTCGGGGTGACGCGACAACAGATCCGCCAGCACGCGGATCGAGCGGGCCGCATCGGAAAGCTGCATCATCATCCGGCTGACATCGCGGTTGAAGCGCGAGTCGCCGCCATAGCCGCTCTCCAGCGATCCGATCAGCTTGTCAGTGCGCTTCACCGAGTCCTCCAGGCCCGCAGCGATCGCCGGGAGGCGCTGGGTCATCGGCGTGAGGCCGTGATTGAGGTTGTCCACCAGCGTCTGCGTGCTGGCGAGCGTCGAGCGCAGGGCAGTCACGGATTCCGCAAGCTGCTTATCGTTGACCAGTGCGTTCACCCCGGCCAGCGTCTGGTCCAGGTTGTTGCCGATCGACTCGAACGGGATGTCGTTCAGGCGGTTGACCAGCTTGGTGGCCGCGGTCGCGACATCGTCCGCACTGCCGCCCAGGACGGGAATGACATAGGTATCACCATCCTTACCGAGCTGGCCCGGGCCGGCATCGCGGTAGATGTCCATCGCCAGTTGCTTCTGCCCGGTCAGGATGTTGCCGCTTTCCAGCTGCACGCGCAGGCCGCGCCGCACCAGGTCCCGCATCCTGCTGTCCAGGTCAGCATTCGTCGGCAGTTCCAGCATAGCGATGCGCTCGGGTTCCAAGGTGAAGTGAACCGGGGCGACGACGTTGTCGAGCGCGCGGTCATAGACCAGCGAAACGCTGGAGACCTCGCCGATCTTCAGGCCGCGCAAGGTAACGGCCGAGCCCGCGGCAAGCCCGGATACCGAGCCGATGAAATTAGCCACGAATGGCACGCTGCGCTTGAAGGCGGAGGAGTCGGCCGCGTCCTTCGACTGAAAGAGCGTGAATGTGTGATCAGCCCGGCTCTCTTCGGTGATTTTCGGATCGTCCGGCGTTTCGAAGGCAATGCCGCCCAGCACGACCGCGCGGAGCGATTCGACCTGAAGCTGAAGCCCGTTCGCCCCAAGCTGCACCGTGGCGCCGGAAGCATTCCAGAACCGGGAGTTGTCGTGCACGTATTTGTCGAAAGGCGCACGCACGAAGGCGTGGACGGTGATGTTCCGCGCCATCTCGCCGACGTCCCAGCCAAGTATTTCCCCCGCCTCCAGGTCGCGGAACATGATCGGCGAACCGAGATTGAGCGACCCGATACGGTTGGCCTGCAAAAGGAATGTGCGCCCCGGCACGTCTGATTGCAGCACCGGCGGGTTTTCCAGGCCGACGAAAGTACGCTGCGGTTCGCCGCCCTCGCTGGAGGGCAACAGATCGATATAGGAGCCGGAGAAAAGCGTTTGCAGCCCGCTGATGGAGCCCGCGAAGAAGCGAGGCCGCACGACCCAGAACCGCGCCTTGTCGGTGAGCAGCGGCTCCGCTTCCCGGTTCATCCGCACCGTCACCTGAACGCGCTTCAAGTCGGGGCTCAGATCGACCTTTTGCACCACGCCCATATCGACGTCCTTGTGCCGCACGTGGGACTGATTGGCCTGCAGGCCCTCGGCGGTCTCGAAGGTGATCGTGATCAGCGGTCCGCGCTGAGAAATCGTTGACCAGGCCAGCCACGCGCCGATGATCAGGGTGACCAACGGGATGGCCCAGATCAGGGACAGGCGACGCGTTCGGTCGATCCCGGACCGCACGACGGCAGACGGGTGCTTGTCGCTCATACCCTCTCGGCCCGCTGACGAGCGTTGTCCCACATCAGGCGGGGGTCGAAGCTGCGCGCGGCGAGCATCGTCAGGATGACCACGGCGGCGAATGCGATCGCGCCGGGCCCCGGATACACGCTGGCCACCTGACCGAATTGCACCAAAGCCACCAGGATGGACTCCATGAAAATGTCGATCATCGACCACCGGCCGATGGTATCGACGATCCGGTACAGCACCGTGCGGTCACGCAACCTGCGCGTGGTTCCGGATTGCGTCGAGATCAGCAGGATACCAAGCCCCACGAGCTTCATCACAGGGACCGCGACACTGGCGAAAAACACCAATGCCGCCAGCGGCCACATGTCGATCTGCATCAGTTCCCGCACGCCGCCCAGGATCGTGCTGGGTTGGCCCGCGCCCAGGCGAACGACCGTCAGCACGGGGTAGATGTTAGCCGGGATGTAAAGGATCAGCGCGGCGAGTGCGAAGGCCCAGGTGCGCTGGATCGACCCCGGCTTGCGGTCGTGCAACCGAAAACCGCACCGCGAACACCGCATACCGGGGAACGCTCGGCTGACCAACCCGCAGGTCTCGCAGCCGATGCGCCAGCGATGCTGGTTCGGCGCGGGCCGGTCGGGGGTGGCGGCGTTGGAATCCAAGGCGCGCCGCAGCCGGCGGTTGCGTGGTTCCATTGCCTCCCATACCGCTTGGTCGTCCACCGCGTAGTCCGCCAGCACCATGACCACCATCAGCCCGCCCAGCGCGAAGATCGCCGGGCCGAGATCGACTGTGGCCATTCCGCTGAGGCGCACATAGGCGACGAACAGGCCCAGCAGGTAGATTTCCACCATTGACCACGGGCGGAGATGCTCCACCCAGGCGTAGATCACGCGGAGTTCCGCCGGCGGGCGTTTCAGCCGCAAGCCGAGAAGAACGGCCAGCATGCAAAGGACTCGGGCCAGCGGGGCGGCGACGGTGGTGACCAGGACGACCAGCGAGATTTCCCACACGCCGAACTGCTCCAGGGCCGCGGGACCGCTCACCAGGCCGGCCACCCGCTGCTGACCGGCGGTTGAGACGGACATCAGCGTCAGCGTCGCACCCAGACCGAACAGGATCAGCGCGCTGAGATTGAGGGCAAGGGGAAGCAGCAGCGGATCGCGGCGGGTATGGCGCAGCACCGCGTCGCAGCGAAGGCAGACGGCACGGGAGGAAGGACGCAGTGCGGGCAGCACCTGTATCTGCCCGCAATCCATGCATTCATACAGTCTTGGGGCCGTCACCACGACATTTTCCTCTGACGCCTTGAGCGTGGTGCCCATCAAACGGCTGCCTGACGAAGGATCGGTGAGCGCATCGCAGTGAAGTAGCACGGGAAAGCGGTCGAAAAAGAGGTGCTCACCATGACAATGAGGAAAAGTACACCGGAGCGGTTGGAAGCCGGTGCGGGTCCGTGTCTTCCTCTTTAGCCGCGATTCGGGCAAAAATGGATTCGCAATGGGAGGATAAAAATGAATATGGACAAAACCCAGGACATCGCCGGATCGGTCCCCCGCGCGCTGACGCGGTCCCTGTTCGGCGCGGTGGTGCTGACTGTGCTGGCCGGTGGCGTGCTGCCCGCCTCGGCGGAGGATCTGCCGGGCGTGACGGCGAACGAGGTCAAGATCGGGAATACCAACGACTATAGCGGACCGGCGTCGGCCTACGGCGTGATCTCCAAGACCGAGGCGGCCTTCTTCAAGATGGTCAACGATCAGGGCGGCGTGGCTGGCCACATGATCAACTTCATCTCGTATGATGATGGCTACAGCCCGCCCAAGACGGTGGAGCAGGTGCGCCGCCTGATCGAGGAAGATCAGGTCGCCCTGCTGTTCAACACACTCGGTACGCCGACCAATACGGCGATCCAGCGCTACGTGAACCAGAAGAAGGTGCCGCACCTGTTTATCGCGACCGGAGCGGACAAATGGGGCGACTACCAGCATTTCCCCTGGACGATGGGCTACCAGCCCAGCTACCGGACCGAGGCGCAGATATATACGAAATACCTGCTGATGCAGGATCCCAACGCCAAGATGGCGATTCTGTATCAGAACGATGACTTCGGAAAAGATTACCCGGCCGGGGTTAAAGATATTCTGGGCGCCAACTATGCCACTACGGTCGTCAAGGAAGCCAGCTACGAGACGACGGACGCGACGGTGGACAGCCAGCTCACAAGCCTGCAGGCGTCGGGCGCGGATGCACTGCTGGTGGCCGCGACGCCAAAATTCGCCGCGCAGGCGATCAAGAAGGTGCATGACCTCGGTTGGCACCCGAAGTTCTTCTTCATGACCAATGTGTCGATCTCGGTCGGCTCGGTCATGACCCCGGCGGGGGCAGAGAATGGCATCGGTGTCATCACGACCGGGTATATGAAAGACCCGACCGATCCGGCGTTCAAGGACGACCCGGGGATGAACGAGTGGCGGGCCTTCATGGCGAAATACATGCCCGGCGCCGATACGACCGATGGCAACTACAGCTTCGCCTATGGGGTCAGCACGGTGATGTTGCAGGTGCTGAAGCAATGCAACGGCGATTTCTCCCGCGCGAACATCATGAAGCAGGCGGCGAACCTGCATGATGCACCGGATCCCGTGCTGCTGCCGGGGATCAAGGTCAATACCAGCCCGACCAACTTCCACCCGATCCGCGCGATGCAGTTGCAGAAGTGGGATGGCAAGACGTGGGAGCGGTTTGGGGCTGTGATCGAGGGGGCTGGTTCGTAGGACCCTGAGCGCCATGGGGGCGGCTGGTCCCGCCGTTGCCTTGCCCTCATGGCCGGGCTTGACCCCGCCATCCGCCCCCAATCGTTCGTACGCAGATGGCTGGGACATGCCCAGCCATGGCGGCGCGAGTCTAGTTCAGTCTAAGGTCGATCAAATGCTTCGGGTCGGCCTGTAGTTCACCTTTCTCCACCCGCTTGACGATATCTGTCAGCGCGGCGTTTGCCGGGGTCGGCAGGCCGATCTCCTCTCCCTTGCGGACGATGAAGCCATTCAGGAAGTCGATCTCCGTCCGGCGGCCCTTGACCATGTCCTGGCCCATCGACGGACGATGCTCCCCGCCGCCGGCCTTGTTCACCTCATCCAGCCGGTGCTCGTCGTATTCCCTTGTCGCCGTGGGGTCGCCTTCACCAGCCTTGGCGATCACTTCGGGATCGATATGGTGGATTTCTTCCAGTTCATACCCCAGCGCCTGACCGACACGGATAGCTTCGCTGCCGAGCCGGGCACCGAACCGCCGCAGCGTGTCATTCCGCAGGATGTCCTTGCTGATCAGGCCCGTGCTAGCGGACATGCCGTTCGCCATGGCGTTCGTCACCAGTTTCGACCACCGCTCACCCCATAGGTTGGATGTCACCAGGGCGGAATCGGTCAGCGCGACCAGGCGCTGGATTTCCTGCACCCGCTCGGTGATCCGGCCATGTACCTCGCCGGTACGAAACACCGTGTGCTTGTCGCCGCTTTTCCCGGCCGCCCGCCGGACATGCCCCGGCTCGCACAGATCGACGGTGATGGAACTGGCGATACAGCCAACCACCTTGCCCCAGCCGACGACACCGGCGATGGTTTCCTCGTTCATGCAGTTCTGCAACGACACGATGAACCCGGCGGGCGCCAGATATTGGGAGATCATGACGGTCGCCCATTCGGTGTCGTAGGACTTCATGCAGACGAAGGCGATGTCGAAGGGCTTTTCTTTCGCGACGTGCTGAAGCTCCGTCAGGTGCAGTGCGCGAACCGGCGTGGACCATTCCGGCACGTCGCGGATGTGCGAAACCTTCAGCCCTTGGGCCTTCATGGTCTCCACGTTCGCCGGCCATGGATCGATGAAGGTGACGTCCTCCCGGGCCCGAGCCATATGAGCCCCGGCATAGGCGCCCACCGCGCCGGTGCCCATGATCGCGATCCTGTAACCCATGTTTTTCCCCCTCATCAGGCTGTCCCGGCGCAGTCTGCCGACAAGCGCGGGAAACGCAACCGACACCTTTCTCACCGGTTCTGCAACGTCATGTTGCGACACGGAAAGTGGTTACGGTGCGTTACGTATTTCACGATCTGGGTAGCGGACTGGTCTGGCCGGCAGGGGGCACAAACTTTGATCCGGTGACTGAAGCCTGGCTGAACTTGCGTGGAGCGGTGATGACGTTAGGGCGTGGCCTTGTAACCCTCATTCTGGCCGTATTGCTGGGGAGGCACCAGATGGGCCCCGTCGCCGCTGATGCCGCCGATCCGGCACCGCCTCCGTCCGTGCCGGTTACGACAGCGGCCGCGCAGAGACAAGACGTACCGATCTTCCTCGATGGCCTGGGCACGGTGCAGGCGTTGAACGTGGTCGAGATCAAGGCGCAGGTCACCGGCACGCTGATCGCTTTGCCGGTGCGTGAAGGGCAGGAGGTCCATAAGGATGACATCGTGGCGGAGATCGACCCGCGGCCGTACAAAGCCGCGCTCGATCAGGCGACAGCCCAGCGAGACGAGGACGTCGCCCAGTTGAAGGGCGCCCAACTGGACCTGAAACGCTATCAGGACCTGGCCAAACGCAATTTCGCGCCGGTTCAACAGGTGGACGATCAGCAGGCCGCCGTGAGCAAGGACATCGCCGCCATTGCCGTCGATGACGCGCTGATCGAAACCGCTCGGATCAATCTGGGCTACTGCGTGATCCGTGCGCCGTTCGATGGGCGCGTCAGTTTCTATCAGCTCAATGTCGGCAACCTTGTCCAGGTTGCAAACCAGACCGGCATCGTTTCGATCACGCAGGACAAGCAGATCTCGGTCGTGCTGACGCTGCCGGAGGCTGATCTGACACGGGTGCAGGACGCGCGGGCCAGTGGACCGGTTCCGGTCATCGCGTTCGATGGCACCGGCCAGAAGCAACTCGCGACCGGTACGTTGCTGACGCCGAATAACACCATAGACACGACGACCGGCACGATCTCGTTGAAGGCGACATTCGACAACAAGGACGATCGTCTCTGGCCGGGTGAGTTCGTCAATACCCGCGTCCAGGTCGGAACACTTCACGATGCGGTTACCGTTCCTGAACTGGCGGTGCAACATGGGCCGGACGGCACGTTCGTCTATACCGTCAAACCCGACGGAACCGTTGCCCAGGTGAATGTGCAGACCGGTGATCAGGAGGCCGGTCGGACGGTCATCAGCAAAGGTCTGTCGGTAAACGAAACGGTCGTGGTGTCCGGGCAGTCGCGTCTCGCGCCAGGGATGCATGTGAACGCGACCGACGTGTCGAAAGCATCTCCATCCGGCGGCGCGTCTCCAACTTAGGTCCGCTTTTTCTTCAGGACGCTATTTCCGATGAGCATATCGACGCCCTTCATTAATCGGCCGATCGCCACGTCCCTGTTGACCGCGGCGGTTTTCCTGGCCGGGCTTGTTGCGTATCCGTTGCTGCCGGTGGCGCCTCTGCCCAATGTCGAGTTTCCAACGTTGACGGTGACCGCGCAATATCCTGGGGCCAGCCCGGAAACGATGGCGTCCACGGTCGCGACGCCGCTGGAAACCCAGTTTGGCCAGATGTTGCCCGGGCTGGCACAGATGACGTCGACGAGCGTCCTCGGGACGACGACGATCGCGCTGCAGTTCGATCTGGGCACCAATCTTGGCAATGCCGAGACATTGGTTCTGGAAGCGATCAATGCCGCCGAGGGCTCGCTGCCCAAGAATATGCCCAGTCCGCCGACCTTTCGCGCGATCAATCCGTCTGACAGCCCGATCTTGATCCTGGCGATGCAGTCCGATCAGGCGCCGATCACCGATGTGGACAGCTACGCCGAGAATATTGTCGAGCAGCAGATTTCACAGCTTCCTGGCGTCGGTCAGGTGCTGGTGGTCGGCCAGCAGACGCCGGCGATCCGGGTCCAGGTCGATCCCGCACGCCTCGCGTCGATGGGCATGACGATGGAGGACGTGCGCAGCGTCCTGACGAACGTGACAGTCGATGATCCCAAGGGCAGCGTGGACGGGCCGAATCAGTCCTACACGATCTACGCCAACGATCAGCTAACCAAGGCAGAGCCATACAACAACGTCATCATCGGCTATCACAACGGCGCAGCGATCCGCATTCGCGATGTCGGCCGAGCGGTCGCCGGCCCGCAGAATCGGGAGCTTGCGGCGTGGACCAATGGAAAGAAGTCGGTCCTGCTGCTCGTGTTCAAGCAGGCAAACGCCAACGTCATTTCTACCGCGGATGGCGTAAAGGCCAGGCTGTCGTCGCTAAAGGCCGACATCCCGCCTGACATCCAACTGAATGTTGTCTCCGACCGCACGCTGACGATCCGAGCCTCGGTGAACGACGTGGAGTTTACCTTGCTGATGGCCATCGGCCTGGTAGTCATGGTGATTTTTGTATTTTTGCGCAACGTTTGGGCAACGATCATCCCTAGCATAACGATACCGGTGGCACTCGTCGGCACTCTGAGCGTGATGTATTTGTGTGGTTTCAGCCTGGACAATTTGTCGCTCATGGGCCTGACCATCGCGGTGGGATTCGTCGTTGATGACGCCATCGTCATGCTGGAAAACATCTTTCGCCATATTGAGGACGGGATGGGGCCGCTGGAGGCGGCATTGGCCGGTGCCAGTGAGATCGGTTTTACAATCGTATCCATCAGCCTCTCGTTGGTCGCGGTGTTCATTCCACTGCTGCTGATGGGCGGCATCATCGGGCGCTTGTTCAGGGAATTCGCCATCTCCGTCTCGATCACGATCGCGGTCTCAGCGCTGGTCTCGCTGACGCTGACGCCGATGATGTGCTCCCGGTTCCTGTCGCCAGAGGCGCACCGCCATGGGCGCATCTACAATCTGATCGAGGGGATGTTCGAGCGGATGATCCGCTTCTACGAGCGGACGCTGGACATGGCGCTGCGCTTCCGTTTCATCACGCTCATGGTGTTCGTCGCGACGGTGACACTGACCGTCGTGCTCTACATCGTGATTCCCAAGGGCTTCTTCCCAACCCAGGATACGGGAATCATGATCGGCGTCACCGTCGCGGCGCAGGACTCCTCATTTGACCAGATGGCCAGGCTGCAGCGAAAGGCGAACGACGTGGTCATGCATGACCCGGCTGTCGCGACGGTCGTATCGGCGATCGGGGCGGGCACCGCCGGACAGACGGCGAGCGACGGGCGCATGTACATCACCCTCAAGCCATGGGACCAACGAACGAGCAATATCACCCAGGTGATCGCTCGGCTCGACCGGGAAATGCAGGCCATCAGCGGTATCCGGCTGTTCCTGCAGCCCGTGCAGGACGTCAGGGTCGGTGCCCGTCTCGGCCGGACACAGTACCAATACACACTGCAGGACTCGAACCAGGATGAATTGAACCAGTGGGCGCCGAAGATACTGGCGAAAATGCAACAAATCCCGCTACTGGCGGACGTGACTTCGGACCAGGAGAATTCAGGCACGGCGGAAACCCTGACCTACGACCGTGACCAGGCCTCCCGCTTTGGGGTTCAGCCGGCGGCGATCGATGCCGTACTGTATGATGCCTTTGGTCAGCGCGAAGTGGCCCAATATTTCACGGGAAACAAGGCTTATTACGTGATCCTGGAGGCATTCCCGGACGAATACGGCAGCCTGTCCACGTTGCAGAAGCTGTATGTGCATTCGTCAACCGGCGCGGTCGTGCCGCTTTCGACGCTGGTTCACCAGACGACGATTCCGGTGGAGCCGCTGGCCATCAATCACCAGAGTCAGTTTCCATCCGTGACGATATCATTCAATCTTGCCGGCAACGCATCCCTCGGGGAAGCCGTGGCGCAGGTCGATCGTGCGGAAGCATCGATGGGCATGCCTATAACCGTTCAGGGCAGCTTCCAGGGCACGGCTCAGGCGTTCCAGTCGTCGTTGAGCACCCAGCCGTATCTGGTCGCCGCGGCATTGGTTGCGGTCTATATCATCCTGGGTGTGCTCTACGAAAGTTACGTGCTGCCGTTAACGATCCTGTCCACGCTGCCGTCGGCGGGCGTGGGCGCGCTGCTGATGCTGATGCTATTCGGCTACCAACTTACCGTCATCGCATTGATTGGCATCATCCTGCTGATCGGCATCGTCAAGAAGAACGGCATCATGATGGTGGACTTTGCCATCACCGCGGAACGACGCGACGGGATGACCCCGCAACAAGCGATCCGCCAGGCCAGCTTGCAGCGGTTCCGGCCGATCCTGATGACCACGATGGCGGCGATGCTGAGCGGCCTGCCGCTGATGCTGGAGAACGGCGCGGGGTCAGAACTGCGCAAGCCGCTGGGCTTCGCGATGGTCGGTGGTTTGTTGTTAAGCCAGGTCCTGACTCTCTACACGACGCCGGTGATCTATCTCTATCTGGATGGTCTCCAGCATTGGCTGATGCCTGGCCGCCGGTCGCCCATTCCGCGGCTGGCGGAGAAGATGGGGGCGGTGGCGGGAGATTGAGGCGGTAACGACCCGCCCTCGCAACGCGAGGTTTTTCGTTGCCCCATGAAAACACAATGGCCAAGAAATTGATAAAAGGAATCCGCAGTTCCCCGCAGTGCTGGAGACAGCAGAGGGACTACGGCGATCGCTCATCAAGGGTCTATGTTCCATTTTGTTACAACGCATGTCGGCACACTTTACATGTGCTGTGCGACGGGCCGGTCGCCGTATGGGTAAGGTACTGATTTCCAATAGCATGTTTCTGCGGCACACGATTTGCTTTTGTGGCTCCCAGAGATTGTTGAGCCAGACGCGCATGCCGATTTGTCGGTCGTTCTGGCTTTTGGGAAGGGGGATTACGCCGATGCCTGAATTCGCTCACAGGAACCGCTCGGGTCGACTGCGGCGGGCGCTCCCCCACACCTTGGCCGCTAGCTTGATAGCGTTAATCCCGCTGGCGGTGGGGATGATCACGCTGCCGGGCGCTGCGCATGCTGCACCTATACCCAGTGTGGTATCAGGTTCGTTTTCTGGGACGCTCGGTACCGTAACGGCCGCCAACTTCGCGGGTGAAGACTACGAACCCGGCGATGTTTTCACCGGCACGTTCACATATACGTCGGGCAATTTCGACAGCACGTTCACCGCGACGATCACTGACGTGACCACAGGCTCGTCGTTTACCCTGCCTGCTGGCTACACCACTTCGGGCGGCGCCTCGGGGACGCCAGACGACTTCGTCGTGACGGCACACGACTCACTTGTGTACCCGGACTACACCCCGTTCACCTTGGATCTCGTGCTGGAGGGCACTCTGGCGCCCGGCGGCCTCCCCAACACGTTGACATTCACGGGCGGTACCGGGTCCGTGGCTATCGATGTCGCAGCCGAACCCGTTGGCCGGTACAACACCACCGGCAATCCGGAGGAAACACTGACGGTCGATTTGAACATCCCGGAACCCTTGTCGATCGGCCTGTTTGGTTTCGCTCTCGCCAGTCTGGCGAGCGTGAAGCGCCGCGCGAAGCGCTGACCCAAGCCGGGGCGGCGGCCCTCATGGACGGCATCTAAGCTCCGCCCTCCAGATACGCCGCCCTGATCTCCGGCCGCGCCAGCAGTTCCGCACCCGTCCCGGCCATCGTGATCGACCCGTTCACCAGCACATACCCCCGGTGCGCGAGGCGCAGCGCCTGATATGCATTCTGTTCCACCAGCAACACGGTTAACCCCGTCGTGCGGTTCAGTTCCCTGATCGCACCGAAAATCTGTCGCACCACCAGCGGTGCCAGACCCAACGACGGCTCGTCTAACAACAACAACCTCGGCCGGGACATTAATGCCCGGCCGATCGCCAGCATCTGCTGCTCACCACCCGACAGAGTCCCGCCGCGCTGATTGATGCGTTCCTTCAGGCGGGGGAACAGGGTGAAAACCTGCTCCAGCAGCCCCGCGATGTCCGAGCGGCCGGCGACCTCGGCGCCCATCAGCAGGTTCTCGTGCACCGACATGCGATTGAAGATGCGGCGGCCCTCCGGCGCCTGAGCAAGTCCGCGCCGCATGATCTGATGGGTTGGCCAGTTCGTGATGTCCTGGCCGTCATGGACGATTTTTCCGGACCGGGCGCGCGGGTTGCCGCAGATCGTCATCATCAGGGTCGATTTGCCCGCCCCGTTTGCGCCGATGAGGGTGACGATTTCGCCCTGGTCAACCGTCAGGTCGATGCCGCGGAGCGCCTGGATTGCCCCATAAAAGGCAGTTACGCCGGACAGCGCCAGCAGCGCGCTCATGCGGGCACCTCGTCTTCCTCGCCTTCGCCCAGATAGGCGGCGATCACGGTGGGATCGGCGCGGACTTCGGCGGGCGTGCCGTCGCTGATCTTCTTGCCGTGGTCCAGCACCACGATGTGGTCGGAGATGCGCATGACCACACCCATGTCATGCTCGATCAGCAGCAGCGAGCAGCCCTCCTGGCGGATGCGCAGCAGCAACTGGTTCAGCTCTTCGGACTCGCGTGGGTTCAGCCCGGCCGCCGGTTCGTCCAAACACAGCAGCACCGGGTCGATGCACATGGCCCGCGCGATTTCCAGCCGGCGTTGCGCGCCGTAGGGCAGGGCGCCGGCAGGGTCATCGGCACGGGCGGTCAGGCCGATCGCATCCAGCCAGTGGCGGGCTTTCTTCACTCCCGCGGCCTCGGCGGCCCGGTAGCGGCCCAAACCCAGGACGGCCAGCACCCCCAAACCGGTGGCGGCCATCAGCGTGTTGTGCTGCGCGACCAGAAGGTTTTCCAATACCGTCATGCCGGCGAACAGGCGGATATTTTGGAACGTGCGGGCGACCCTGGCGGCGGAGGCGATCCGGTGGCCGGGCATGCGTTGCAGCGGATATGTCCCGCCGTCTGGATGTGTCAGGACGATTGTTCCGACGGTCGGCCGATAGAAGCCGGTAATGCAGTTGAACACCGTGGTCTTACCGGCGCCGTTTGGACCGATGACAGCGGTGATGTCCCCGGCGCGCGCCTCGAACGACAGCTCATCAACTGCTTTCAGGCCGCCGAACCGCATGGTGAGGCCGGAGACGGACAGCACTATCCGCGCCCCTGCGCCACGAGGTCCGGCGCGATTTCCTTCACCGTGGTCAATGCCACACTCGGGGTGCGACCGGATACCAGGCCTCGGGGGCGGAGGATCATCATCACCACCAGTGCCAGTCCAAAGATCAGCATGCGGTACAATGGCAGTTCACTGGCAATGCCGGCGAAGACCTCGCTGTTCATTTGGTCGCCCAGGAAACTGAGGAAGTCCCTCAACGCCTCCAGTCCGCCAATCATGACGACGGCGGCCAGCGCCACGCCGAGTTGGCTACCCAGCCCACCAAGGACGACGATCGCGAGGACGGTGGCGGATTCGATAAAGGTGAAACTCTCCGGGCTGATGAAAGCCTGGCGGGTGGCGAAGAAGGCGCCGGCGAAACCGCCGAACATGGCGCCGATGCCGAACGCGGTCAGCTTGGTGTTGCGAACGTTGATGCCCAGCGACCGGCAGGCGATCTCGTCCTCACGAAGAGCCTCCCACGCGCGTCCGAGTGGCAGGCGGCGCAGGCGGAGGGAAACCCAGTTGGTCAACAGCGCCAGGCCGAGAATCACATAATACAGGAAGATGATGCGCTGGATCACCTCGGGTTCGATGTTGAAGAAGCCGGCGAAGGTGCCACTGCCGCCGTCCATGCTGAAGGCGAGGCCGAACAAAGTGGGGCGTGGGATGCCGGTGATGCCGTTGGGACCGTTGGTCAGGGACACCCAGTTGGTCAGCACGATGCGGATGATCTCGCCGAACGCCAGGGTAACAATTGCCAGATAGTCGCCGCGCAGGCGCAGCACGGGAAAGCCGAGCATGACTCCCCACATGGCAGCGAGAATTCCCGCCATCGGCAGGCAGGTCCAAAAGCCCAGCCCGAAGGTCGTCGCCAGGATTGCGTACGAATAGGCGCCGACGGCGTAGAACGCGACGTAGCCAAGGTCGAGCAGGCCAGCCAACCCCACGACAATGTTCAGGCCCCACCCAAGCATGATGTAGGTCAGCACGAGCGTCCCGAGGTCGATGTAGTAGCGGGAGCCAGTGAACGGCAGCGCGACCGCAGCGACCAACAGCACGGGGGTCACATACTTCCCCGCGCGGGTGATGCGCTCGGCGAAGGCCCGGTTGGCCTGGACGGCTTCGGCCCGCGTGCGCCCACGCCAGGATAGGATGGCGAGGCGGCCGAGGAAGACGAGGCCAACGACGACCGCTGTGGCGATCGGGCGAGCATGGATGGAAAGGCCGCGATCGCCGCTCGTGGTGACCAGGCCAACCAGGGGACCGCACAGGCCGAGGGCGACGATGGCCGAAAGGAAAGCGTCGCGGAGAGGGGTCATTGTCGGGGCGCCTGCGCCCTGCGCCGCCCTGCCATGACGCTGAAGGGAGGGGCAACTCGCTCACCCGGCGCCCCCGCCCTCATACCTTCTCCACCTCCGCTCGCCCGAGGATTCCGGTCGGCAGGAAGATCAGCGCGATGACCAGGATGGAGAAGGCCGCCACATCCTTGTATTCGACGCTGAAATACGCAGACCAGAACACTTCGATCAGCCCGATCAGCAAACCTCCCAGCACCGCTCCCGGCAGGCTGCCGATGCCGCCCAGCACGGCGGCGGTGAATGCTTTAATGCCGGCGATGAAGCCGATGTAGAAATCGATCACCCCGTAGTACAGCAGGAACATGAACCCGGCGACCGCTGCCAAAGCGGCGCCGATGACGAAGGTCAGGCTGATCGTCCGATCGGTGTCGATACCGAGCAGAGCAGCCATTTTCAGGTCCTGCTCACAGGCGCGCATGGTACGGCCGAGCGGGGTCCTGGTCACCAGCCAGGTGAAGATCGCCAGGATGGTCAGGGTGATCACCACGATGGCGATCTGCATCCAGGACAACTGCACCGCGAATCCGCCCCGATCCATGAGTTGGATACCGCCTGGAATCACCGCGTCGATCGGTTTGACCCGCGCCCCCTGGCTGACCTGGACGAAGTTTTGCAGCGTGATCGACATGCCGATGGCGCTGATCAGCGGCGCCAGGCGGAAGGAGCCTCTCAGTGGGCGATAGGCAACGCGTTCGACTGTCCAGCCGTACAGTGCGGCGATAGCGGCGGCGAACAACAGGGTCAGGGCCAGGGCAAGCGGCACCGAGGTGATACCAAGTGCCGCCAGGCCAAGCAGCGCGATCAGGGACAGGAACGACCCGACCATGAAGACGTCGCCATGGGCGAAGTTGATCATGCCGATGATGCCGTAAACCATGGTGTACCCGACGGCGATCAGGCCGTAGATCATGCCAAGCGTCACGCCGTTGATCAGTTGTTGCAGGGCGTAGGCCAATCGCGCTCCGATTCTGTGCTGAACGCAATGCAACCATGCGGGATGCGTATGGCGCAAGGGCGGCTGGGCCGTTCCAATCGCTTCCGCGCCGGTGTCTCGCCCCGCCGGCTAACGCTGCGATACGCATGAGGCCTTCGCGAAGGCCGACGCCTTCAAGCAGGAAGGTGCCCCGAAGAACTGACCGCGCCCGCGCCGGACCCGCTGGTCTGCTCCTTTTGATCCGCTTCGAACAACGTCATCAGTTCCTCGGCCGCGTCCTGCGTGCTCTGAATAAGCTGCTTCTCGTCGCGATAGATCGCATGGGTTTCCCGCAAGTTCTGCTCATCATATTCGCGGAACAATGCCACGGACCGCACCGCGTCCTCCGGCGAAATCCCCAGCATCGTCAGCGACTCTTCGGCCATCTTCAAGCTGGAATAGAACGTTTCACGCACCAGCCCATCCACGCTCCGGTCCATCAGCAGATACGCATGCCGCCGGTTGCGCGCCCGCGCCATGACCTTCAACTGAGGGAAATTCCGCTTGGCGACTTCGACGACCCGTAGCACGGCCTCCATGTCGTCCAGCACGACGATCAGCAGCTTCGCCTGCTCCGCCCCGGCCGAACGCAGAAGATCGGCACGGGTGGGATCGCCGAAATAGACTTTGGTGCCAAAACGGCGCACGACATCCACCTGCCCGGGATCGCGCTCCAGCGCCGTGAAGTTAATCCCATGCATGCGCAGCACTCGGCCGATAATCTGACCGACGCGCCCGAAACCGCAAATGATAACTGGGGCATTCGCCGCCTCGATCGTATCGAAATCCGGCGCTGGCTCGGCCTCCAGCCGAGGTACCAGGAACCGCTCCGACAACGCGAACAGCACCGGCGTCGCGGCCATCGAGGTGGCCGCGACCAGCGTGGCCATCGCCGCCTGGTCGGGCGCCAATGCGCCCACCGCGACCGCGGCGCCGAACAACACGAAGCTGAACTCGCTGGCTTGCGGCAAGGCGAGGCTGAAACGGACCGCGTCCGGAATGCTCTGCCGCGATGCCAGAGCGAGGCCGAAACAGATGGCCGCCTTCGCCAACAGCAGCACGATGGTCGCACCGGCCAGCACACTCGGATGCGCCCACGCCAATCCCAGATCGGCGGACATCCCGACCGAAATGAAGAAGAAGCCCAGCAGGAGACCCTCGAACGGCGCGATATCGGCCTGCAACTCATGCCGGTACTCAGATTCCGACAGCAGCACGCCTGCCATGAAGGCGCCGAGCGACATGGAAAGTCCGGCGAGATGCGCGATGTAGGCGGTGCCGGCCACGATCAGCAGCGACGCGGTGGTGAACAACTCCGGCGTGCGGGCACCCCCGATGGCGCGGATCAACGGCGGAACGGCGAAGCGGCCGCCGACGAGGATCACGGCGACCGCGGTGGCGCCGCGCGCGACATCGTGCCACGGCACGTGGTCCGGCAGGGTTCGCTCCGCCAGCAGCGGCACGAGCGCCACGAGCGGAATGAACGCCAGATCCTGAAACAGCAGTACCGCGAACCCGTCCCGTCCCGCCCGGCTTTTCAATAGTTCAGATTCCGCGAGCATCGGTAGCACGATCGCGGTGGACGACATCGCCATCCCCGCGCCCAGCACGATTCCTCCCGCCCAGGGCACCCCCGCCATGTGGATGACGACCGCCAAAACGATGCCACTCAGAACCACCTGTGCCGCCCCCAGGCCGAAGACGGCCTGGCGCATCACCCAAAGACGCCGAGGCCGCAGCTCCAGGCCGATCAGGAACAGCAGCATGACGACGCCGAGTGACGAAATGTCGGCGATCTGCTCTATGTCGCTGACCAGTCCCAGGACCGAGGGGCCGATCACGACGCCCGCCAGCAGGTACCCCAGAACGCTGCCCAGCCCGAACCGCCGCGTCAGCGGCACCGCGATCGTCGCCGCCGCCAACAGTGCAACGAGAGAGAGCAGCATCAGTAGCCGCGCACGGTGTCGAAGCGGTTGGGCAACGATCTCCCGTCGCGCCAAGCCCGTAGATTGTCGAGGAAGATATCCAGGCTGTGTGGATTATAAGTCGCCGGATCATCCGCGGCGGTGTGCGGGCTGATGATCAGGTTCGGGGTGGACCACAGCCTGTGGCCAGGCGGGATGGGCTCCGGCGTGAACACGTCCAGCACGGCGCCGGAGAGATGTTCCTGATCGAGCAGGTCGCACAACGCGTCCTGATCCAGCAGCTCGCCGCGGCCGATGTTCACCACACCTGCGTCGGAGGGCAGCAACGACAGCCGGCGCCGGTCCATCAGTCCGCGTGTGGCGTCGGTCAGCGGGCAGGCCAGCACGAGGAAATCTGTCTCTGGCAGAACATCATCCAGCGCCTCGGTGCCAATCACCTGCTCGCAGGAAGGGTGCGGCGCGGGGTGGGCCCGCACCCCGGTGACGCGCATGCCGAAACGGGCGGCGTGTTCAGCGGTGGCGCCCCCGAGCGTGCCCAGACCGACGACCGTTACGTTCCGCCCGCCAACAACAGCCCCCCACAATTTGTGCCATTTACCCTGGCGCTGGTGGGTCACCATGGCCGGCACACGATTGGCCAGCATCAGGATGGACATGATGGCGAACTCGCCTGACTTCGCAGCATGCGTGCCACGGTTGTTCATTAGCGCGACGCCGGGCGGAAGCCAGGTAAACGGCGCCAGGCGGTCGAGGCCGGCGTTGGTGATGAAAAGAAGCTTCAAGTGCGGCGCCTCGCACGGGAAGAATGCCCTGACCACACTGACATCGGTGACCAAGGCCTCCGCTTCCCGTATGGCCGCTGCGAAGTCGGCAGGTGTGGCGCCGACGCTGACGGTGTGTCCGCCCCCTATGTCCGGTGCGCGGGCCGCCGCTGCGTCCCACATCGCGCGCGAGAAATCGAACAGGGGGTCATCATGGGGGTTCTGTAGATGGATCCGCATGGCGGGAAGCGTGCCATGCGGGAGCCTGGTTGGACAGCAGCAATGCCGGTGTGTTGTTCGAAGGATAAGGACATGATCCGAGGGTGCATCGGGCTCGGGGCGGGTGGAGGAAGGCATTTTCTTTGTTCGTCATGGCCGGGACTGGCCCGCCACGACGATAAAGACACCACTCAGGCGTTCCGCCTCACCAGGGCGCGGACCGCCGCCTCGATGGTGCCCAGGTCGTTGGGCATCACCGTGAATCTCTCCTCGCGCTCGAACAGATCTGCCATGCGAGGCGGCAGGGCCGGACGGTGACCGGTGGCCCGTTCCATCGCGTCCGGAAACTTCGCCGGATGGGCGGTCGCCATCGCCACCATCGGTACACCACCGCCGCAGGGCAAAGCGCGGGCGGCTGCGATACCGATCGCGCTGTGCGGATCGGCCAAATATCCGCAGGCGGCGTGCAGACGGCGGATTTCCGCCTCGGTCCCAGCGTCGTCCAGCCGGAAGCCGCGGAACACGCCGCGCGCCCGGTGCCAGATCGGATCGGCCACGTTCATCCGTCCGGTCCGGCGGAAATCCAGCATCGTCTTGCTGGTGGCCTCCGGATCGCGATCCAGCAGTTCGAACAGCAGGCGCTCGAAGTTGGAGCTGACCTGAATGTCCATGCTCGGGGACAAAGACGGCTCCACCGGCGCCATCGACATGTCGTTGGACTCCAGGAACCGCGTCAGGATGTCGTTGCGGTTCGATCCCACCATCAGCCGGGCGACCGGCAGCCCCATCCGGCGTGCGGCCCAGGCCGCCAGGACGTTGCCAAAATTCCCGGTGGGGACGCTGAAGGCGATCTCCCGATCAGGGGCACCCAACGCGAGCGCGGCGGCAACGTAATAAGGAATCTGTGCCGCGATACGCGCCCAATTGATCGAATTCACCGCAGAAAGCCGGACGTCGTTGCGAAAACCGGTATCGGCGAACATCGCCTTCACGAGGTCCTGGCAGTCGTCGAAGGTGCCCTCGACAGCGATGTTGCCGACGTTGTCCGCGTGGACGGTGGTCATCTGCCGGCGTTGCACCAGGCTGGTGCGGCCGTGCGGATGTAGGATCATGATATCGACGCGGTCCCGCCCGGCACAGGCCTCGATGGCAGCCGATCCGGTGTCGCCGGAGGTCGCGCCCACGATCGTCACCCGCTTGTCGCGCTGGGTCAGCACATAATCGAACAGGCGGCCCAGCACCTGCATCGCCATGTCCTTGAAGGCGAGGGTAGGGCCGTGAAACAGTTCCTGCGTGAACAGGTTGGTTTCAAGCTGGATCAACGGCGCGACGGCCGGGTGTCCGAAACCGGCATAAGCGTCCCGGCAAATTGTCCGCAGCACGTCGAACGGAATGGACGTCCCGACGAACGGTTGCATGACCCGCGCCGCCAGATCGGCGTAAGGCAGCCCGCGCATCGCCCGCCAGTCGGCGGGGCTGAAATGCGGCCAGGCCTCGGGCATGAACAGGCCGCCGTCCTCGGCGAGACCGGCCAGCAGGACATCGGCGAAATCGCGGGCGGGCGCCTGCCCGCGGGTAGAAATGTAGCGCATGGGTCGTGTTCTACGCTGTCAGAAGCGCTGCGCCCAGATAGAACCGGCCTCGTC